>CAZUXG010000027.1:0-22454 GCA_964623985.1 uncultured Thermodesulfobacteriota bacterium
AGTTATTGGCTCAGCTCTCTTTAGGCAACGAGTCTTAAAACGGGAATGGCTGGTAGCACTCTCAGTTCCTCCAATATACCCTGAGGTTTCAATAGTTTATTTACTGGTACAATCCGCGTATCTGGTAGCATAAAATGGATCTTGATGCCACAAAAAACCATTTTAAAAAACAGAAAACCATCTCGGTAAATTTTTTGTAAAAAGGAGAACCGAAACCGTAAACCAACCCACAAAATAGGCCAATTTACAGTTTTTTTTTCACCTTTATCAGTAATAATTTTCTCTAACCGGCGTCTTTTAAATAAAAGTCTAAACGCTCTTAAAAATGGGATGTGTTTATGTTTAATGCTGTAAGTCAGTTTGACAACCAGCCATTGAAAACTTTCGTCAAGCACTGGAGATTGATAGGAAATCAGGAAATAAAGTTGGTATTACCGGAGTTCTCAGCAACATTGGCGTTGAATATTACTCTTTGGGTCAGTACGACAAGGCTATCAAGAACAACAGTGATTCTATTAAGATGATAGAATCACTACGCAAAACAGCAACTGGCGATGCAAGACGTGACTATCTAGCTACTCGAATTAAAACTTACCAAAATCTTGCTTCTGCTTATTTAAAAAACAATGATCCTCAAGGGTGTCCTACAAATTATCGAACAAAGTAGAGCAAAGTTACTTGCAGAAATTTATAGCAAGTGAAGTACATTAAAAGGCTAGATTCAATCCATCCAGTATTGAAACCTTTACCCGGGCTGCAAACAAAAACACCCGGCAAACACTTAACACTTTTATAAGTGTTAAGTGTTTGCCGGGTGTTTTATTTTAAATGGCGTCCCCAAGGGGATTTGAACCCCTGTCGCCGCCGTGAAAGGGCGGTGTCCTGGGCCAGGCTAGACGATGGGGACGCATATAGCGAATCGCAAAAGACCGATTATCCAATACGAAACGGAGGCGTCTTTTAACCTAATTTTACGGCCTTGTCAACCGCAAAAATTGCGAAACGAAAAAACTATGAGTCTCTCTTCTGACAGACAAAAGCCGCCCACTCGCCCATAGTTTCAGTTGGTTTGACAAGAAAACCCAAACCAGCGTAAGTTTTTGTCACCTCAGGGATCTGGTCAACCAGAATTCCAGAAAGAATCAACCGGCCGCCGGGTTTTAAAAGGCGCGAAAATTCAGGTGCCAGTTGCAAAAGTACTGGTGCGATAATGTTGGCAACAACCAGAGTAAAGGTTTCCGGCACCTGGGTTAGTGGATGGTTCTCCAGCAATACCTGATCGCAGACCTGGTTATGGGCGCAGTTTTCGCGGGCATTGGTCAAGGCATCTTCATCAATATCAAGGGCAAGAACTCGGGCCGCCCCTCTTTTGGCTGCCAGGATGGCAAGAATGCCACTGCCGGTACCAACATCGAGAACATTCACCGATCCCGCTTCACTCCCTAACTCTTCCTCCAGGAAAACCGCCGCCAGACGAGTGGTTTCATGGGTTCCGGTGCCGAAACCCTGCCCGGGATAGATTCTGAGTCCGAGACGACTTTCTGTAGCGGGCAACTCCTGCCAAGACGGCACGACCACAGTTTGTTTGGTCAGAGGAGTAAGGCTAAAGTTTTTGCGCCAGCCATCAAGCCAATCCTCATTTTTGACAGCTTGAAGCCGGGGTCGGTCTGAAACTAGTTTCTGGGCCTCAAGCTGCCCGGCCAGTTGCGACAAAAGCGGCTCCATCGCGACGGGAAAGTAGGCCGTCAAGAGCAAGGGCTCGAAGCTCTCCGGCCCAGCGCCTTGCCAACCATTATTCAGAGTATGATCCCAAATACCGCCGCAGCCGGCAGAGTAGAGAATCTCCTCCAACCGCAGCCGCACTTCCGAACCCGGCACCGGCGTACAAGCCAAAGACCACCAGGTAACATCTGTTGTCACCACTAGTCACCCAACTTTACGACAATAAAGAGACGCCTCTGCTGACGCTGCACCAAAAAACGGAGATAGGGCTGGGCTTTCCCCTCTTGCAGAGCTTTCTTGAAGTCTCTGACGATTTCAACAGTTGCATTATTAACCATCAATACAACATCACCAACCTGAAGCCCGGCATCGGCAGCCCGACCGTCAGGATCAAGCCGACTGATAATAACTCCCCGGTCAAGGGATAAACGCTGGCGAGCGGCCAGTTCAGGCGTTAACTGACGTACAGTCAGACCCAAATCATCGAGGTGATCATCGGCAGATTGTGAATATTCCTCGCCATTTTCTCCTTCAAGATCATCAAGCACAACGTTGATTTTTAGAACTTTACCCATGCGCAAAACTTTAAGTTTTACTTTGGTGCCCGGTTTTTTGGCCGCCACCATTCGCGGTAGACGACGCATCTCTTCCACTTTGTGGTTATCAACCGCCAAAATGATGTCACCAACCTTTAAACCGGCACGAGCCGCCGGACTGTCATCGATAACTTCAGAAATAACCGCACCATGTTTTTCATCAAGTCCAAAAGAGGCGGCCAGTTCAGGGGTCACTTCCTGAATATGAACCCCGAGACGACCACGTGAGACTTTACCGGTTTTGAGTTGCGGTAGAAGATCTTTGGCCATATTAACCGGAATCGCAAAACCGATACCCTGTCCACTGGCAACGATTGCCGTGTTGATACCAACCACTTCACCCTGAACATTAAAAAGTGGCCCACCACTGTTACCGGGATTGATTGAAGCATCGGTCTGGATAAAATCATCATAGGGTCCGGAACCGATAACCCGACCACGGGCACTGACGATACCGGCAGTTACGGTACGAGCCAGTCCGAAAGGGTTACCGATAGCGATCAACCAGTCGCCAACTTCAAGTTTGCTCGAATCACCCAGCTTTACAAACGGCAGGTCGTGATCGGCATCAATTTTCAAAACCGCGAGATCGGTTTTTTCATCTCGGCCAATCAGATGAGCATCATAAGCTTTCTTGTCGGAAAGGGTTACCTTGATCTCATCAGCATCGGCGACAACATGATTATTAGTCAGGATATAACCATCCTTGCTGATAATAAAACCAGAACCGAGACTTTTCACAGCCCGCGGCTTGGTACGCCGCTGTTGTCGATCAAACTGATCAAAGAAACGACCAAAGAAGTCCTCAAAAGAGTCCCGCGAACCATGTCCGGGGAAATCAAAACCGCGGCTTCCGCGAGAGGCAACCCGCTTTTCAGTATTAATATTGACAACTGCCGGAGTCAGTTCGGCAACCAGAGGGGCAAAGGTCGGCGGCATTGGCGCTGCGACAACCGGGTTAGTAAGCAACACTAAAATGCTGGAGATTAATAACATAGACAAACATGATAAGAATTTGAAGCGTGACCAAGAGATCTGTCGCAAAGACATCATAAAAAAACCTCCATCATAATCATTAAAAGAGTTAAAACCAATCCCGTAATAGAAATATGATCCAGCCTCCAAATCACACCAAAATCACTGGATCCCAAACCTTTTTACAAAACTATCAAACATAATGAAAAAAAACACCCCTTGACCAACCTAAATGGTCAAGGGGTGGTTGGCTGATCCCAAAATTTACTTGAAAAGCAAATTAAACAAGGAGGAGGAGGGGCCAGCCGACTAACAAGGAAGAAAAGGAGCTTCTTGTAAACAAAGATAACAAGTAAAGATTATATGAGCATTAGATAGAAATTATTTTTCCTTAATCTCTGACAACAAAGAAAAAACTCCGCCTACTTCACACCCCAAAGACACTTTCTCGCACTATTCAAGGCACCTCTAATCTGAAACTTTCACTTTGCTTTCAGGTTTCTCAGTCGGAAGCATAACCCTGAAGACACTACCCTTGCCAACCACGCTGTCCACCTTGATTGTACCATGATGGGCATCGACTATCCATTTAACAATACTCAACCCCAAACCACTACCCCCATATTGACGGCTTCGGGCCTTATCGGTACGATAAAAGCGGTCGAAAATACGCGGGATATCTTCAACTGGAATACCGATTCCGGTATCGGCAACGGCAATCTCGACCCCGGACTCAACCCCTCTCAAAGTCAGGTTGATCTCACCTCCAACCGAGGTGTAGCGAATCGCGTTAGTTAAAAGATTGACCATCAACTGCCGCAACCTGAGCAGATCACCAAAAACCGTTTCGACCTCCTCCAGGTTGCTACCCAGTTGAATCTGGTGTTCATCTGCAAGGATCTTGAAATTAGAAAGCAGATTGGTTAACAAAACACGCAAATCGATCGGATCATGTTTCAATACCTCCTGCCCCATATCACTCTTTGAAAGAAGCAGAAGATCATTAACGATCTTTGACATTCGTTCGACCTCTTCAAGACTGCTGCCCAGAGTCTCAAGATAATCTTCTGCGGAACGCTTACCCCGAAGAGCAATCTCAAGTTCGCCCCGCATTATCGTCAACGGCGTTCTGAGCTCATGTGAAGCATCAGCGGTAAATTGAGTAATTTTTTGAAAAGAGAGCGAGAGCCGGTCCAGCATGCCATTAATCGTAGCCGCCAATTGACCAACATCATCCCGGGCCACCGGCACGGTAATCCGCTCTTCGAGATTGTTGACGGTAATATGGCGGGTGGTTCGGGCAATATCGCGAATCGGTTTTAAGGCCTTACCAGCCAAAAAGAAACCAACAACCGCCGCGACAAAGAGAAGGCTGGGCACCAAGACAAAAAATACAACCAGCAGATTGCGCATCGATTCACGGACAAATTCAAGCGAGGTTCCCACCTGAACCACCCCGAGAACTTTCTTACCATTAAAATTTTTTACCGGAAAATTAATGAAGCGAATCGGCATATCGGGACCCAGAGGGTACTGGGTTTCAAAAATAACTTCACCTTTAGTGACCACCTCCCGAACGAGATCTTTATTGACCGGGATCTTATTTTCGTCAAGATTGTCGGTACGCGAACCAATCTCACCGGAAAGATCAAGCACCCGAACAAATTTACCTACCGGCCGGATACCAAAGATTCGGTTCAAACGCCGTTCAAAATCGGGGGGAAGGAAATTAGGAACCGCACAGAGCTCAGTTTTGGAGATCAGCTCAGCCATGGTCTGCAGACGCCGGTCAACAGAGTGCGAGAGTTTGCGCTCCATCATCACATAGATACTAATGCAGAAACAGGCCAAAACCGCACCAAAAACAAATACATACCAGGCCGTCAGCTTAACCCGGATACTGGCCGGCCTCACTTCTTGTCGCCCTCTTTAAGGATATAACCAACTCCACGGACGGTATGAATCAACTTCTGCGGAAAACTGCGATCAACCTTGTTGCGCAAATAGTTGACATAGACATCGATAACATTGGTAAAACTATCAAAATTGTAGTCCCAGACCTGCTGGGTAATCATAGTACGAGTCAAAACCCGATTCGGATTGCGCATTAAGTACTCCATCAAGGCATACTCTTTGGCGGTCAACTCAATCTCTTTGCCACCACGAATCACCTTATGCGAAATCAGATCCAGGGTCAGGTCAGCAAAATTGAGCACATTACTACTGGCTCCGCTTTGACGCCGTAAAACCGCACGAACCCGAGCCAGCAACTCTTCAAAAGAGAAGGGCTTGGGGATATAATCATCACAACCAGCCTCAAAACCTTTGAGCCTATCGACAACCATATCCTTGGCGGTAAGCATTATAACCGGGGTCTCTATCTTACGAGCCCGCAAGGTCTCCAGAACCATGACCCCATCTTTCCCAGGCAACATAACATCAAGAAGAATCAGATCATACTCATTACTTAGCGCCAAGCTCTCACCTTCAAGGCCGTCGGAGGCGACATCGACTACAAACTGCTCCTCTTTCAATCCTTTTTGTAAAAAATTGGCCACTTTCTGTTCATCTTCGATAACTAGTACTTTCATGCCCAAAAACCTCCAAAGTCCATCACCGGCCTTCGTTTTTCAAACCTGATCATCGCAAACTTTCAAGCATAACCTAATCAAAACCTTAAAAAAAGTAAAGGGGGTAGACCTCAAATCCACCCCCCTTTAGAAAATTATAATTTTCGGATAACCCAGAATTTGGAAAAAGGGCATTCGTTGAGAGTCTCCCAGCAAAAAAGATTGACAAAGAATAAACGATCACGTAAACCAGCCCCGACTTTTCCGACCCGGATAAGCATTTTTATAATTTAACATTTCTGCCAACCCTCTGACAAAATCAAAAGAAGTCAGAATTGGAATAGCAAAGTAAAATATCCATATGCGAGGTTTACAAATGGATTCTTTACGAAGCCATCCTAACCAAAAACCAAGAGGAAGTATAGCATGAGTGAAAAAACTTTGTCCATTATCAAACCTGACGCCGTAGCAAAAGGGGTAATTGGCCAGATTATTGACTGTTTTGCCAGTAATGACCTTAAAATTGCCGCCCTGAAGATGATTCACCTGAGTAAACGTGAGGCTCAAGGCTTCTATGCCGTCCACAGTGAACGTCCATTTTTTAACAGTTTGACCGATTTCATGTCTTCGGGCCCGGCCGTCGTCATGGTTTTGAGCGGTGAAAATGCAATCAGCAAAAACCGTGAGCTGATGGGTGCCACCAACCCGGCCGAGGCAACTGAAGGCACTCTACGTAAACGTTTTGCCACTGATATCGAAAAAAATGCCGTCCATGGTTCCGATGCCCCGGAGACCGCCCGCCAAGAAATTGGCTATTTCTTTCCTGAACTTGAAATTGTTAATTCCTGAAAATCAAGCCGGGAAGTCAAAGAGTAGAAGTGTTGAAGAAAATACTTTCGACACTTTTACCTTATTAACCTTTCAACCTTGAACGCCCCGGCGACCAAGCGGAGGGAATTACGTTTGAATAAAGGCCTTTTTATTACCGGCACGGACACCGGGGTCGGCAAAACCGTGGTCGCTGCCACTCTGGCTTATGCCCTTCATCAACGCCATATCCGTTTCAACTATATTAAACCGGTGGAAAGTGGCATAATCAACCATGATTATCTTGAAAAAGCCTCCGATGCCGCCCTGGTAAAAAGGGCCGGTTTTTTGCCCGAACCCCTTGATGAAATAGTTCCTTTTACTTTCCGCGAACCTTTGGCCCCACTCTTGGCAGCCCGCCGGGAAGGGGTCACACTTTCAGGAAAAACACTAAGAGAATGTATCAGAGCTCGCATAAAACCTTCCGGATTAACTCTGGTGGAAGGCGCCGGCGGACTTCTGGCTCCACTTTGTCCCAAGTATTTGGTTATTGACCTGATCAAGGACTTACAACTCCCGGTTCTAGTCGTCTGTCGAACATCATTGGGAGCTGTCAACCACACGCTTCTCACCCTCGATCGGCTCCGCCGGGAAGGTATCCAACCAGCCGGAATTATTGCCAACCACTTAATGGCCACAACCGGCACAGCTGAAGAAACTTTCATTAAACAACTCACCGAATTTGACCCGGTTACCATTTTAGGAGAGTTCCCCTTCCTAAAAAATCCCCCAACCGAGCCTAAGGCTTGGGAAAAGCTTACCGCTCATCTCGACCTTGATAAACTACTCAACCAAATAACCGGCGAAACCTAACTCAAATTTCTCATCTCCAAATCACTTTTTTCTTTCCGGCATTTCAGCACAAAAACTTGTCAAATGCAGGTTTATCTGCTAGTCTAGACGAGTCTACCTTCAATAAAGTATACTCCGTTTTTGAATCCATCGACCTTTTAAACATAAAGTCTTCACTAATGCACAAAACTCCCAACCGCCAAAACCTGATGACCGGCACCATCCGGCGACTTCTCCAACGCGAAGCTTGGCATAATATCCAGAAAGTCATAGAGAAACTCTACCCCGCCGACATCGCCCTGGTCATGCGTGAGCTTGACTCAGAAATACGCCTGACCCTTTTCAAGCAGATCAAGAATATCTCCAAGGCGGCGGAGACCTTAAGCGAACTTGATATAGATATCGCAGTTCCGCTGATCAAAACCCTGCCGGGAGAACAAATCGGAGAGATCTTCAAGGAGATGTCGGATGATGACCGGGCTGAAATCATCGCGCAATTGCCAGATGACTTCGCCCGCCAGATTCTCGACCAACTCAGCACCGTTGAATCCCAGGATGTTGAAACTCTCCTGAGCTATCCGGAAGACAGTGCCGGACGCATCATGACAACTGAGTTTTTTGCGCTCAGAGATGCAACCACCGCAACCGAAGCCATTGAGATCATTCGACGACGCGGAGAAGAAGCGGAAACCGTTTTCTATATCTATGTCACCGATCCCCTCGGCCGTTTGACCGGCATAGTCTCCCTGCGCAAATTGATTCTTACTCAACCGGACACGCAATTAAAAGATATTATGAGCACGAATGTCGTCAAGGTCGACATTCATACCGATCAGGAACTGGTTGCCCAACAGGTTGAGCGTTACAATATTCTGGCCATTCCGGTTGTTGATGAAGGCGACATTCTAGTTGGTATCATAACGGTTGACGATATTATCGATGTTATCCGCCAGGAAGCTACCGAAGATATCTTCCGGATGGCGGGTACCGATTCGATGGAAATTGTTTACGCCGACAATATCTGGAAAATTGCCCGCATCCGTCTACCCTGGCTGCTCATCACCTTAATGGGTGGTATTGCCACCGGTTACTTCATGTGGCTCTTTAAGGCGACCCTGCAGACAACCCTGACCCTGGTTACTTTTATCCCGGTCATTACCGGCATGGGCGGCAACGTCGGCACCCAATCTTCCTTAATCATTGTCCGCGGCCTGGCTACTGGCCGGGTCACCATGGACACCATCGCCAAAGTTATCTGGCGAGAAGCCCGAATCGGTATTCTGATGGGTCTCATCTGCGGGATAACGGTCGGTATTATCGCCCTTTTGTGGCATCAGGAAGTAATGGTCGGAGTCGTTGTCGCCGTTGCTATGTCAGCCTCGATGACGGTAGCAGCTACGATGGGAGCTTTTGCACCCACTTTTTTCCATAAACTCGAGATTGATCCGGCCATCGCTTCGGGCCCCTTCGTCACCACCAGCAATGATATTATCGGCATCCTCATCTATATGGGCACGGCCACCCTCTTCCTGAAATACTTTTTTTAGAAAGCGCCCCGGAAACCGCAATTTTTTCAAATAGCGATGAGTTGAAAAAAGAGCATTTTCGGCGACAGTTACAGGAATAAAAAATGCCTCGCGTCAAGGATCACGCTTTCATTATCAACAAGACTGATTTTGGTGAAAGCGACCTGATTATCACCCTCTTCAGTGCCGGCCGCGGCAAAATCAGCACCATCGGTAAAGGTGCAAAACGCAGTCGCCGCCGTTTCCCCGGCTCCCTGGAGCTCTTTTCTCTAGTCAATTTCAATGGTTTCATAAAACATCCTCTGGCTTTGACCAGAATAGATGAGTGCCAACTAATCGAACCATTCACCGCTATACAGGAAGAGTTACGCAGCTATTTCTGCGGCTGCTATTTCCTGGAGATAATCAACCGTTGCTGTGCCGAACGTCAGGCCAATAAAGCTCTCTTTGCCCTACTTAATGACATCTTCACCTTCCTCGCAACGGTTCCGCACAACCGCAATTTCAACTGCCGAATTCGTCTTTTCGAACTCCAGATCATTACTTTGCTGGGCTTCAAACCTCAACTCTCATTCTGCCTTGACTGCGGGAGAAAACTTGACACAGGTAAATTTTTTCATTTTTCTCCACAGACCGGCGGCCTGGTCTGCGGATCCTGCCAACCCTGTCACCCGGCATCATTTACCGTTAGCCGGGGAACCATCAATATGCTTAACGAGGCTCACCGACTTGACAATGAACTTCGTAACAAATTAAACTTTACCCCTCAGGTCGAGCGCGAAAGTGCCCAACTTTGCCGCGCCCTCTTACGCTGGCACAGCGGCTGCAACTTCAAAAGCCTGAAAATCATGGAACGTTACGCCGAGAATGATCTACCGGTTGCATTCCCCGGAGCGACCAACACCCCCGACGAAAAAATGATCAGCAACAACCTTGTTAAGTTGACTGCAATAGAGTAAAAAACTTTAATATATTTTTTAAAATTGATAATTAGACCACGGAGTCAAACAATGAATTTTCAGGATGTTATTCTTAATCTGGAGCACTACTGGGCCGGTCAGGGCTGCATCATCCAGCAACCCTACGATCTCGAAGTCGGAGCCGGGACCTTTAATCCGGCGACCTTTTTAAGGGCTTTAGGACCGGAACCCTACAGTGTCGCCTATGTCGAACCCTCGAGAAGACCGAGTGACGGTCGTTACGGTGAAAATCCCAACCGCCTGCAACACTACTATCAATACCAGGTCATTCTCAAACCATCGCCGCTTGAGATTCAGGATCTCTACCTCGACAGTTTGAAATCTTTAGGTATCGATCCTCTTGATCACGATATCCGCTTTGTTGAAGATGATTGGGAATCACCAACCTTGGGCGCCTGGGGCCTGGGCTGGGAGGTCTGGCTCGACGGTATGGAGATTACCCAATTCACCTATTTCCAACAGGTCGGGGGTTTTGATCTGAGACCGATTTCTGGTGAGATCACTTACGGTATTGAGCGCATCGCCATGTATCTACAGGGGGTTGACAACGTCTACGACCTCAAGTGGAATGATAAATTGCTCTACGGTGACGTCCACCACCAGAGCGAAGTCGAGTGGTCAAGATACAACTTCGAAGAGGCCGATGTCGAGATGCTCCTTAGCCTTTTCAACATGTTTGAAAAAGAGGGCATCCGCCTGGCCGAAAAAGATTTCGTCCTGCCCTTATATGACTGTTGTCTGAAATGCTCGCACGTCTTCAACCTCCTTGATGCCCGGGGTGCGATCTCGGTCACTGAACGGACAAACTATATCGGCAAGGTTCGTAACCTGGCCAAACTCTCGGCGACAAACTACCTTAAGCAAAGAGAAGAGATGGGCTTCCCGCTGCTTAAACGCGGCTAAATTAAAAATAGCAATAGCCATCCGGAATTTTTCCTATTACGACAAGACCACGAAAGTCAGAAAACAACTTCGTGGTCTTTTTTGGGGGCCGAAATTTATCGCGGCACGAAAAAAAAGAGCCGTCCGGGTTGTTTCATGATGCCAGCCATAAGCTCGGCCGGTTTATCGTCACCACAGTAGAGGTCGACCCGGTGCGGGCCCTTGAGAGCGCCGCCGGTATCCTGATTTAAGACCAGGCGGCTGCAGGGACGCCAGCCCGTAAGCTCGGCGGCCGGGGAAAATGTCGGCAATTCGGTGGCTATCAGAGCCAGGGCCCCGCCGGGAAAAAGTTTACGATCCGTGGCAATTGAACGCCCGGTGGTAATCGGCACATTATAGCAACCCAAGGCCTCCGGGATTGGTAATTCACGAAAAAAGACATAGCTTGGATTGACACTGAAAATTTCCTTCCTCCGTTCAGGATGGCCCCTGATCCAGGCCCGAATCGAGGGCATCGAAACCTCTTCACGCGTCATTAAACCCTGACCTATGAGCCAACCCCCGATACTGCGGTAAGAGTGCCCGTTAACCGCCGCGTAACCAACCATCAGCGTTTTACCATCAGCCAGACGAACCAGTCCCGAACCTTGGATCTGAAGAAAAAAACGATCTATCTCATCATCGACCCAAAGCAGTTCAAGATTATGCCCCTGGAGTTTCCCACCATAGTCAATCTCGGCCCGAGAGTGATAAGGCACAACCATACCACTATCGAGCAAACGCCCTCGCAAGACCGGAAAAGAGAGCTCATTAAGACGCCGTCCAAAAGGTATTTTTGCCAACCACGGCCAAAACTTACGCACATATCTATGGAGGTCGAATTTGCTTAGATCAACAGTAACCAGATCGGTCGGTTTTTGATACAGAGGAAAACAATAACGCTCATCCGGTTGCCGGGAACCCCGCAGGGTTGGAATATAATAACCTGTAAACAACGCCGGTTTTTCTTTTCTTGGCCAGGGCCAGCGACTGCGTGAAACCGCTTCAAAGAGCTTGAACTTTTTTTTCAAAAAGAGCTTGAGTTCTTGCGCGTCCGGTTTTTGCTCTAAGAAAGCAAGCAATTCAACCTGAGCCGAAAACACCTGATCAACGGTCACAACCCGCGAACCATATTTAAACTTTTGTTCTCCAGGCAATTTTTTCAGATATACAAGGTTGCGTTCAAGAGCTAAGTGCAGAGACCACAAATCAAGATCGTCCTGCAATACCGGCCAACGGTTTTCCGAGACTGCTTGCAATGCTTCCTCAATCCGGATTGGTCCAGGAGATTTAAGATAACAAAAAAACGCAGCCAGTGAAAACAGCAGTAAACAGAAAACTATCAACGCCCAATAACGTCGCCTAAACCACATATTCCAACCATTACCCCAAAAAACTGGAGCTCCTCGACGGCAAATTCGTATAATCAATGATAAAATCAGAAAACAACTTGGGTAGGTACTTATTTCACAGGGTTATTTTAAAGGGATGGCGGTTTGCAGGAGAACATGAAATTTTTCAGCCGGAACCGGGGGACTAAAAAGATACCCCTGGATTATTTTAACGTCTCGCTGGCGCAGAAAATTCAACTGTGCTTCATTTTCAACACCCTCGGCGACAATTTCTAGTTTCAAGCTATGGGCCATGGCGATAATCGCCTCAACCAAGCTTCTGCTGTTTTCGTCATCCTCCAGATCACGAACGAAGCTGCGGTCAATCTTCAGTACCTGTAAAGGAAAACGTTTCAGGTAACTGAGTGATGAGTAACCGGTACCAAAATCATCCAGGGCCAGGCTAACACCCCGATCATGCAAGATTTTCAGGATTTCAAAAGGCTTGTCTGAATCCTGCAGCAGCAGGCTTTCAGTGATTTCCAACTCCAGTTGTTCACTCGGCAGTCCACTTGAAGCTAAAGCACTGTCAACAGCCGGAATCAAACTACCAGCGCGAAACTGCTGAGGTGAAATATTGATCGAAACCTGCAGCTTTTCACTGGATAACTCCTGCCATCGCATCGCCTCTCGACAGGCCGTTTCGATAACCCAGGTACCAATGCTTTCGATAAATCCCATATTCTCAGCTAGATAAATAAATTTATCCGGCGGCACATCACCCAGTTCAGGGTTATGCCAGCGAAGCAATGCTTCCGCTCCAATTATCCGACCTCTACTTATATCAATTTTAGGTTGAAAAGCGAGAGATAGCTCATTTTTGGCAAGCGCATACCGCAAATGGTTGGTGACCAGCATCTGTTCTTCTGATAAGCGGCGCATCTCACGGGAAAAAAAGCAATATTTATTGCGACCATCTTCTTTGGCCTGATACATGGCTATATCAGCATACTGCATGAGCTGATCAAGCGACTCACTATCATCCGGGTAGAGACTGATACCAATGCTGACCGTAGTATAAATTTCCTGTTTATTAACGATAAAGGGTTGTTTGAAAATATCAACCAATTTACGGGCCACTACCTCTACGTGAATGATCTCTTCCAACCCTTCAAGGAGAACCGTAAATTCATCTCCTCCAGTACGAGCCGGAGTATCACTTTTCCGCAACAAAGTTTGAATACGGTTGGCGGCCTGTTTTAAAATATCATCCCCAGTGTCATGGCCGAGAGTATCATTAATATTTTTGAAATTATCGAGGTCAATAAAAAACAGGGCCACCTTCTGCTGCTGACGTCGAGCCCGGATTAAGGCCGAATCCGTATAAGCCTGCATATAATGACGATTGTGCAACCCAGTCAATTGGTCGAAATTGGCTTGGTAGATAAGTTTTGCTTCCCATTCACTGCGCTCCGTAATGTCCTGGACAGTGACCACTATAATCGGTGGGACATCCTGAGTGGCTAACTGGAATCTGGCTTCCATCGGATAGGTGGTGCCATCCTTACGTTGGCTTATACCTTTATAGACAACGGTTTCCTGATTGTTATTATATAGAGGTTCGAGCAGTTCAGTAAAAAAGTTATGATCCAGATCGATAAAAATATCAAGAAGCTTGATGCCCGTAAATTCTAATTGCGAATAACCCAAGTTTTCAACCGCACCCATATTGACCTGTAAACAGGTCAGGGTATCAGCATCGACGACAAAGATTTCATTTGAGCTATCGTTAAGAATGCGCCCCAAACGGTTATTGAGCTTGTTTTTTTCCCGTTCAAGATCTTCAACCAGAAATCTGTTTTTATAACGCAGCCGCATCGAGGAGATAAAATAATCATTAAACTCCTTGCTGAACTTGATAAAAAAGAGACTCAAAATAAAGAACAGGATGCCGAGGCCTGAATGTAGACGGTCACCAATCATAAAGGTTTGTAAGATTACCGGTATCATCAGGGTGGTTAAGTAAATTGAAAAAGAGAAAAAATCGGGCAGCATGGTCACAGTTCCGGCCACAATCCCGATCGGGAAAATGATCGCCAGAAGTTGATATGACAGCGAATCTTGTGGAAAAAAAAGAAGATTGAGACTCCCAACAGTCAAACCGGCGGCAAAAATTCCGAGGCGAAACTTTTTCAGCCAGGAAGATAAGGATCCGGCATGGGTCTTAGCTTTGGCATAACTAAGAGTCAGAAACCAGCGCCCCAGAAGAACGACGATCAGAACTGCATACCAGACAATAAGAGATTGCCTGGTATAACGGCCAGAGATCAGCCACAGATAAACCGTACAGATAGCAAATAAAACCAGAATAGCGCTCTTTGACCTTTTGAAAAGCAGGTCTAATCTGTCGTTCTGGGTTCTCTGTTCAATGTCAAATTGTTGATTGGTCATTAGATTTGATAATTTTCAGCCTCGGTTCTCTGTGCCTAATGCAATAGACGCCGGTCTGAATTATTGCGTCGGTCAAACATGATTGTCTCACCTGACCATCCGGTTAAAGGAAAGGTAACCTCATCCATAACAAAACGACGATCCTGTTTAGTGCGTAACAATGACCTTTTTTTCTGTTTGTCAGGAGCAACCTTTGTGAGTTGCGCCCTTACCAGTCGATCCATCATCCGCAGGTCCCTGTCTTCCAGGCGCAGAGCTGCATCGACCCAGATTTCAGTTATATCAGCGAGTTCCTGGTAATCAATCGGATGATAGCGTTGCCTGACCTGCTGCAGAGCCTGCCGACCATTGCCTGAGCGCTGGTGTTGCCGAATAAATTTTTCTACGCTCTTCTGACCTTTGCCGGTTTCCGCCAAGTGGTTGACAATTCCCATGTCATATAATACCCTGCCGCTGTAGATCGCCCCGCTGGTTATCATCTTTTCAGTTGTCGTCATACCGGCAATCCGAGCCAAAAGGCTATAGGCTCCCATGCCCGGAAAAAGGTTAAAACGTATTTCAGGAAAACCCATTTTTGCATCCTCTGTAGCAACCAAAACATTGCTCGATAAAGCCGATTCGAACCCGCCACCCAAAGCCACTCCCTCAACCAGAGAAATAGTAGTGATAGGCAGGTGTAGGTTCATGGCATTGAGATAACATATCTCAATGCATTGTTTTGAATAATCGAGCAACTGCTGACGATTTCGATCTTTAATCAACTTGATAAACAGACTTAAATCTCCACCCAGGTTGAAAATACCGGGAACCTGGGAGGCTTGGATAAAATAGCGAATGGGAGATTCAGAGTCTGTTTTTTTGGTGTCGAAGTAGTCGATAATACTTTGCTGAAGCTGTCGCGCCTCCTTGAGTACAGTCGGTGAAAAACAGGGACGAGGAGTTGGATTATAGTAGAACCAGATGGCCCGGTGATGGGCATCATAGCGAATGGAAATTTCCTTATAGTCTCGAAAGATTTTAAAAAAATCACGGTTCATTGCAATACTCCAGGGTGGATTGATAAATCTCTGAGAACACTAATTTAACCGTTCACTATAGATTAAAAACATCATCAAAACCGCATATCATGATCATGAATGATAAATAAAACTAAAAAAACTTTCACTTTCTCCTTGCATTTTACAAGCAGGTCGCCATAAAAGCAATGAGAATTATTGAGCAACAAAAATTTAACCTTTTTAAGCACAACTTTGGAAGGTCAATGATGCATTACAAAAGAGTTACAAACATAAGAAATATATTTCAGCTTGGAATATCTTGAGAGGAAACCGTGAGTCAACTGGAATATGATAATCTGACAGAGATTATGGATGAAAACCGTGAGCGGCTTGAAGAACCGCCGCGCTACCGGGTTCTCATCCACAATGATCACTATACGTCGATGGAGTTTGTCGTCGAGATTTTAGAACAGGTCTTTCATCACAACCAGGCAACCGCCGAACAGATCATGCTTAAGGTTCATCGCCAGGGTCTCGGCTGTTGTGGCGAGTATGACCGGGAGATCGCCGAAAGCAAGGTTGTTACCGTCAGCCGACGAGCCTCCGAACATGGTTTCCCTCTGCGCTGCACAATGGAAAAAATATGATAACCCCGGAACTTGAACAAACTATCGTTGCGGCCTTTCGCGAAGCCAAAAACCGTGATCACGAATACCTGACAGTTGAACACCTTCTCTATACGCTTTTACAGCTCGAGAGCGGTCGTAAAATTATTGAAGAGTGCGGCGGCAATATTACAACCCTGATTGCCCGCCTGGAAAACTATTTTTCCGCCAAAATACCGAAACTGAAAAATGGCAACAATGACAATCCCACAGAAACTGTTGCTTTTCAGCGCCTCATTCAGCGGACCTTAATCCATGTCCAGATGGCGGAAAAACCGGAAGCTGAAATCGGCGACCTGCTGGCTTCAATCTTTGAAGAGGATGAAACCCACGCCTGTTTTTTTCTTAGAGACCAGAACATCTCCCGTCTCGATATCCTGCGCCTGATTTCCGACAATGACAAAAGCGCGGCCCATCCGCAAACCGAGAATCGTAAACAAACGACTCCAGGACCTTCCATCCGTCCGGACAATACCGACTCCGGCAGCCCTCCCCCTGACAACAGAGATTATCAACAATCAAAAAATCAGAAGCAACTAAGCCCTCTTCAAACTTTTACGATAGATCTCAAAGCCAAGGCCGCATCCGGGGCCATCGACCCGCTTATCGGTCGTGAAAAAGAGATGCAAAGAACCCTACAGGTCCTTTGTCGGCGGCAAAAAAACAATCCCCTCTTTATTGGTGAACCCGGCGTCGGTAAAACTGCGATGGCGGAAGGCTTGGCACTCTGCTTAAATAGCGGTGAGGCACCGGAGAAACTGCTCGGTTATGAGATCTACGCCCTTGACCTGGGAGCGGTCTTGGCCGGCACCAAGTATCGGGGCCAGTTTGAGGAACGGCTTAAAGGGATTATCAAGGAGCTTGAAGGAAAAAATCAGGTCATTCTTTTCATCGATGAAATCCACACCCTGGTCGGGGCCGGGGCAACCAGCGGCGGCTCGATGGATGCTGCCAATATCCTCAAACCGATCTTAGCCGCTGGCCATATCCGTTGCATCGGTTCCACCACCCATGAAGAATATAAACAAAATTTCAGTAAAGACCGAGCTTTGGCCCGGCGCTTTCAGCCGATAAACCTGGCCGAACCGAGTGTTGCTGAAACGTATGCCATCCTCAAAGGTTTACAACCCGGTTTTGAAGAACACCATCAGGTCCACTACAGCCAGGCCGCCTTAAAAGCAGCGGCGGAACTTTCCGCCCGTTATATCAACGATCGCTGTCTACCGGACAAAGCAATTGATGTCATTGATGAAGCGGCGGCGGCGGTTCGCTTGGCCGCCGGTGACCTGAAGATGCGGACGATCCGGGTGCCGGAAATCGAAAAAGTCGTTTCCCAGATCGCCCAAGTTCCAGTCAAGAAAGTAACGGCCGATAACACCGCCCGCCTGGCCCGCCTCGACGACTATCTAAAAAATCAGATTTTTGGCCAGGATGAAGCTATCGCCGCGCTCTATCGGGCTCTGAAAAGAGCCCATGCCGGGCTCAACCAACCGGAACGCCCTTTAGGTTCTTTTCTCTTTACCGGGCCAACCGGGGTCGGTAAAACCGAGATCTGCCGTCAGGCCGCCAGCCGTCTCGGGATCGAGCTTTTACGTTTCGACATGAGTGAATACATGGAAAAACATGCTGTGGCCCGCCTCATCGGCTCACCGCCCGGCTATGTTGGTTTTGAGCAGGGGGGGCTTTTAACCGAACAGATCAGGAAAACCCCACATGCCCTGGTTCTCTTTGACGAAATTGACAAGGCCCATCCCGATATTTTCGGGATTTTACTGCAAATCATGGATTACGCCACTTTAACCGACAACAATGGCAAAAAGGCCGATTTTCGCCATACTATCCTAATCATGACCAGCAATGCCGGAGCCCGGGAAATGGCTGCCAACAGCATCGGCTTCGGAGAATCTAATGACGACAAACCACAGGAAAAGGGCCGCAAAGCCCTGGAAAAACTTTTTACCCCGGAATTTCGTAACCGACTCGATGAAATCATCTTTTTTCACCCCTTGAACCGGGAGATAATGCTCAAGGTCGTCGATAAATTCATGACCCGTCTCGATACATTTCTCAAACCCCGCAAAGTCAAACTCGTTTTAAGTGGAAAAACTCGCGAATGGCTTGCTGAAAATGGCTTTGATGCCAAATTCGGCGCCCGTCCTCTAGACCGACTAATCCAAGAGAGTATCAAAGACCCACTAGCCAACGAACTGCTTTTTGGTGCACTGAAACAGGGCGGTAAGGCCCGGGTGGAGATGAAGGAGGGAAAACCCTTTATCGTAACAACAATGGAAGATTAGACAACAACACACTCAAAGATAACCCCCTGTTTCATCTTCATAACCATCCATCTCTCTATTTTCGTTTCCCCAACTTTTTAGCCCAAGTATCTCGAAGGGTAACGGTACGATTAAAAACCGACTTTTCGGTCACACTCTCTCGATTATCGAGAGTGAAATAGCCGAGACGCTCAAATTGAACCGAGACCCCGACAGGAACCTTCGCCAGAGATGGTTCAAGTTTGCAGGCCTTTAGAACGGTAAGGGAATCAGGATTAATCTTTGCCGTAAATGGCTGTCCATCCTTTTCGACACCAGGGTCAGGATCAGAAAAGAGCCGGTCATAGAGACGTACTTCGGCAGCAACTGCCGTCGGAACCGCTACCCAGTGTAAGGTCGCTTTGACCTTACGTCCATCGGGTGATGATCCACCCTTAGTCTCAGGATCATAGGTGCAATATAAGGCTACAACTTCTCCATCGACATCTTTTTCAACCCGTTCGCAGCGAATATAGTAGGCATAACGGAGACGCACTTCACGACCGGGCGTCAAACGATAGAATTTTTTCGGAGCATCCTCCATAAAATCATCGCGTTCGACATAGATCTCACGGGCAAAAGGAACCTTGCGGCTCCCCATAGTCGCATCTTCAGGGTTATTTACGGCCGCCAATTCTTCAATCCGATCTTCAGGATAATTCTCAATAATCACTTTCAAGGGCTTTAAAACCGCCATGTATCTTGGCGCCTTGCGGTTAAGATCCTCACGCACAGCGTGTTCCAAAAGTGCGACGTCGACCAGACTGTTGCGTTTGGCTACTCCGATCCGTTCACAGAAATTACGGATCGAATCAGACGTGAAACCCCGCCGCCGGAGACCGGAGATTGTCGGCAACCGCGGATCATCCCAACCATCAACCAGACCATCGTTGACCAATTGCAACAGTTTTCTTTTACTCATCACCGTATAACTGAGATTAAGCCGGGCAAACTCGATCTGCCGGGGCTGGGAGATAACCGGCAACTGCTCGATAAACCAGTCATATAAGGGGCGGTGATCCTGAAACTCGAGCGTACAGATTGAGTGGGTAATCCCTTCGATAGCATCGGAGAGACCATGGGCAAAATCATACATCGGATAGATACACCACTCATCACCAGTCCGATGGTGGGTCGCCCGCAAGATCCGATAGATAACCGGATCACGCATATTCATATTACCCGAAGCCATATCGATTTTAGCCCGCAACACACGTGACCCATCAGCAAATTCTCCGGCCCGCATACGCTCAAAAAAGTCGATATTTTCGGCTACCGAACGCTCCCGATAGGGACTATTGCGGCCGGGTTCTTTTAAATTGCCACGATACTTACGGGTCTCCTCCGGGCTCAGATCACAAACATAAGCCTTACCATCTTTGACTAACTGAACCGCATAAGTAAAAAGCTGTTCAAAGTAATCAGAGGCAAAGAATTCACGCTCTCCCCAGTCAAAACCGAGCCATCTGACATCCTCTTTTATCGAATCAACATATTCGACCTCTTCCTTACTCGGATTGGTATCGTCGAAACGAAGATTACAAAGACCATCAAAAACTTCAGCCAAACCAAAATTAAGACAGATTGATTTGGCATGGCCGATATGGAGATAGCCATTAGGCTCAGGCGGAAAACGGGTATGCACCCGGCCCTCGTTCTTGCCTTCCTTAAGATCTTCATCAATCTGTGACTGAATAAAGTTAGCCCTACCCTCAGTCATACCTTCATCTGAATCAAGGTTTTCCTCCAAAATATTTTTTCTCTTATCCTGCACAAATAAACTCCTCAAAATCTACACTTGATCAAATATACCCCACTATTAATCAGCAGTTTTACTGCTGACCACAAACGTCTTACCACAACATCTCTCATTTCTCTAATAATTTCATCGAGCATCAACTTTATACCGAGATTTATCACTAAGATATCTACTGTTGATCCTGTATTCAATTGAATAAATAACCCCCATTTCAATATTTCTCAATCCCCATTGAAATTAAGCACCACCATAAGAAGTGCTTGGCACTACTATACTAAATAGTATTGACATTTAATACTTCTACAACTATACTTTAAGTACTCGAAAAAAATACTCAAGAAGAGGTTTTCATGAATTCACCTTTCCCATATGATCGGATTCCATCAACAAAGGAGTTTTTTGGAAGAGATAGCGAGCTTAAACTGTTATCTCAGACAGTTCAATACTCAAACAATCTATTGATACACTCAAAAAGGAGAATGGGTAAAAGTTCCTTGATAAGCTATTTTCTTGAGCAAAACAGAGATAAGTACCTTTGTATTTATGTCGACATATTTGATATAGCTTCGAAAGAGGATTTTGTCCTGTCACTACTGAAATCTTTTTCAAATGCAAGAAAGGGGAATCTGAAAAGTGTAATTAAAAGCCTGACTTCACTCTTTAAAAGAGTAAGAGTCGAGCCTTCCATTAATCCTGAGACAATGGAATATTCAATTAAGCCGATAGTGACAACCCTCTCTTTTGAACAGATGATGGAAGACTTCTTTGGCTCACTTGAGAAACTCAGTCAAACCAATCAAATCATCCTTGCCATAGATGAATTTCAACAAATAGCTACCATTAAAGATGTAAAACTTGCTGCTTTACTGCGAAAATATATACAACACAGAGAAAATATATCATATATTTTCTCTGGCTCAAAAAGACATCTTCTTACATCTCTGTTTGAATACAAAGCACCGCTATATGAACTAGCCACCCACTTTGAATTACAACCTTTAAAGAACGAAGATTTCTTCAAATACGCCACCGGATATCTACCAATTGAAAAAGATGTGCTGGCTTACATTTATAAAAAAAGTAGTGGCGAAACCTACATGATTCAATACATCTTACATCTACTTTTCATTGACAAAAATGATAAATGTGTCACCTTAGAGCAGGTTGACAACTCAATACGAGAGATGATCAACGCAAAAGATCCCAGTTATAAACTTATTTTTGACTCTCTTAGCAACAATCAAAAAACAGCCTTAAAGATTGTTGGTAAATACAAGAATGGTTTTTTTGCCACCAACATACTAAATGAGTTTAATATCAAAAAGCAGTCCCTTCAATCTTCAATTAATACTCTTTTTAAAAAAGAGCTGATTGATAAAGAAGCCGATAAATATTTTATACCTGATAGAACTTTTGAACTATGGATTAATAGATTTGTTTAGTCGCATAACTTCCCAGGAAACCAGCATTTTAGCGCCAACAATCATACTGCCAAATTAAAATACTTTGATCCATCGATAGAATTACGGCCAATAAAATTCCTGAACTGGACCATTTTTCGAAAAGGATCTGTACCCGACAAAACACCAAGTTCAACACATTTTTTTACAGCAGCCGAACCGGTCGTGGCTGGTACTTCATCAGCAAGGGAAATAAGACACTGGCAAACATCCAGAACTATTTCCACCAAAACTTGAAGATCACGCTCATTAGCTCGCCGGGTAAGCCAGTCATCAGCCAAGATATCGATCGATACCGGCCCCAATGATTCCAGCTCGCGCAAGACCTCATCAAGGCTTTCCAGTTTTTTTAAAACAACACCGTTTATCATTAAACTTCTCCATGGCATTCTACTATGGGTACCCAAAGAATAAAGACTCACCCATGCACCGACTCGAAACCGGGGGATACCCCAAGGGCACTTCCTCGCTATCGCTCAGGGCGCAAATAATTTTCACATACAGTGTCAGTTTGGAAAATTTAACT
>CAZUXG010000028.1:0-21459 GCA_964623985.1 uncultured Thermodesulfobacteriota bacterium
TCATTAACCTTGATCCAAGCCAGACCTTTGGCCCCATAGACCTGAACAACCGCCAGCAGATCATCGATCTCCTTACGTGAGAGGCGGGCTCCGCCTTTAAGATTGAGCCCTTTAATAATACCCTTTTTATCGAGAACTGAACGGAATACTTTAAATTCGGTGCCGGCAAAAACCCCGCAAAGGTCGACCAAATGCATGGCAAAGCGGATATCGGGAGCATCAAGACCATATTTCTCAAGGGCTTCGGCATAGGACAAACGGGAAAATGGCGGCGCCGTATCTATATCTTTCAGTTCCTTGAAAATAGCGGCGATCATCCCTTCAACCAAGGTGATTATATCATCGCGCTCAACAAAGGAGAACTCCATATCGATCTGGGTGAATTCAGGCTGACGATCGGCCCGCAAATCTTCATCCCGAAAACATTTGACAATCTGGAAATAACGATCAAAACCGGCAACCATGAGCAACTGCTTAAAGAGCTGTGGTGATTGTGGAAGGGCAAAGAAAGAGCCGGGATTAGTACGACTTGGAACCAGATAATCACGCGCCCCTTCCGGAGTACTTTTGGTCAGCATCGGCGTCTCTATTTCAAGAAAGTCCTTTCCGTCAAGATAGTCACGCACAACCTTGGTCACCTTGTGCCGGGCGATAAGAGCCTCCTGCATAGGTTGACGACGTAAATCAAGATAGCGGTACTGCAACCTGATATTTTCACCGATTTCACTGGTTTCGTCGATCATGAAGGGAGTGGTCCGAGCCTTATTCAAGACCATCACCTGATCAACCAACACTTCGATCTCACCGGTGGCCATATTGGGATTAACGGTCCCCTCCGGACGGTTGACAACCTCACCCTCGACCTGTAGAACAAACTCACCCCGCAGGGTATGGGCAAGGGCATGGGCCTCGGGCGCATTTTCCGGGTTAAAAACAATCTGGGTCAAGCCATAACGATCACGAAGATCGATAAAAACCACCCCGCCGTGATCACGCCAGTTCTGGACCCAACCGGACAATTTCACCCGGCAACCAATATCGGTCACCCGCAAGGCACCACACACATGGCTGCGATAGGCGGCGGCCAATGAGTTACTATATTTTTTATTCATTTAATCCTATCCTCAAAGAAAGAAAAGTAAATTTCTATTATTTTCAACAACAAAAACGAGATTATCCCGCCAATATGCAAGCTTACAGACTTGGGCCTTTTGCCATCTTTAAGGGTGAGAGTCAAGCCCTTTCTGGAACTTGTAACCGCCATTTTCCCCTTGACTTTACAAGCCCAATCAATTAAAAGCGAGCCCATCATTTTCATTCGGGATGTGGCTCAGCCCGGTAGAGCACTGCGTTCGGGACGCAGGGGTCGGAGGTTCAAATCCTCTCATCCCGACCATGAAAAAGCAAAAATCAGGGGCGCTGAACTCGGAACATAATCTATTATGTCTTGAGCTCAGCGCCCCTTTTTTTTCGATATAAGTAACTAATTTACTACTTTGTCACTTCAGGGTATCTTGAAAAATTAGAACCTTTGTTCAAGAACAAGGCCGGTGATGATTTTAACCGTATGAATATATTGAATATTTTGATTGTTAAAATTTGAGCCTAACGTAACTATTGAGCAAAAAGGCAATTTTTCGAAGTACCCTTTAGTATCGATAGTGCTCGGGCTTGTAGGGTCCGGCAATCGGGATACCCATATAATCCGACTGCTGCTCATTCATAACGGTCAATTTGGCTCCCAGTTTTTCAATATGGTAGCGAGCAACCTCTTCGTCAAGCTCCTTCGGCAGACGGTAGACACCAACCTCATAGCTATTCTTCCAAAGATCGAGCTGGGCCAGAGTCTGATTAGCAAAAGAGGCCGACATTACAAACGATGGATGGCCGGTAGCACAACCCAGATTAACAAGACGGCCTTCAGCCAAAACAAAGATTTGGCATCCATCAGTAAAAGTATAGCGATCAACCTGAGGTTTAATTTCCTCTTTCACCACTCCGGGCCATTGATTAAGGCGGGCAATCTGAATCTCACTGTCAAAGTGACCAATATTGCAGACAATCGCCTGATTTTTCATGCCGGCAATATGCTCGGCCGTAATTACATCACGGTTTCCGGTCGTCGTCACATAGATATCACCTTCGGCCAGAGCATCCTCAACCGTAGTCACTTCAAACCCCTCCATCAGAGCCTGTAGAGCACAGATCGGATCAATTTCGGTGACCAGAACCCGGGCTCCAAAACCACCCATAGACTGCGCACAACCTTTACCAACATCGCCGTAACCACAGATCACCACATTTTTGCCGGCAACCATCACATCGGTAGCTCGTTTGATACCGTCAGCCAGAGACTCACGGCAACCGTAAAGATTGTCAAATTTTGATTTGGTCACTGAATCATTAACGTTAAAAGCCGGGAATTTAAGTTCCCCCTTCTCCACCATCTGATAAAGACGATGAACACCGGTAGTGGTCTCTTCGGAAGCCCCCTTGCAGTTATCGACCCAGGATGTGAATTTCCCAACTTTACGGTTATTAATTTCACGCAACAAAGCAACTAGTTCGATCTCATCCTCAGATTCGTAATCTGCATCCAGAATCGTGGGGTCAGCCTCAGCTCGAGCGCCGAAATGGAGCATCATAGTGGCATCCCCACCATCATCAACAATCAGGTCAGGGCCCTTGCCCCCGGGAAAAGAAAGCGCCTGATAGGTACAAGCCCAATATTCCTCCAGGGTTTCACCCTTCCAGGCAAAAACCGGTACTCCAGTGGCGGCAATCGCAGCCGCGGCATGGTCCTGGGTTGAAAAAATATTGCAGGAAGCCCAACGCACATCAGCACCTAAAGCAATCAGGGTCTCGATCAAAACCGCAGTCTGGATCGTCATATGTAACGACCCCATAATCCTAGCCTCTTGCAACGGTTTTAAAGCTTCATATTTCTCCCTGATCGCCATTAGACCCGGCATCTCATGTTCAGCAATCTCAATCTCTTTACGACCCCACTCTACCAATCCGGGATCAGCAACCATGCAGGGTAAATCAGCAAATGGATCAATTTTAGAACTCATTTTCTACACTCTCCTTAATTTAGACAAATAATGATGACATTTTTCAGTGAGAGACCTTTAACATAATAGAGGGCACTCTTTTTAGGAGTACCCTCTGAAAAAAAATCAAGGTCTCAAAAAGCAATTATCTCAAACAAAACCTTTATCAAGGACATACTTGATAAGATCGACAACCGAGCGAAATTTCATCTTGCGCATGATGTTGGCCCGATGATGCTCTACAGTCCTCAGGCTGATATAGAGAAGATCACCAATTTCACGACTGGTGTTTCCTTCGGCAACCATTTTTAAGACTTCCCGTTCACGGTTGGTAAGATGCTCGAAAGGCAATTTTTTGTTTTTTCGATAGAACTTCATCAAGTCCTCGGAAAAATCAGCTGCGAGAGTCGATGAGATGTAGGTCTCACCGTGCATTACCTGGTCAATGGCGGATAAAAGTTCATCATCGCTGTTCTCTTTAAGCAGATATCCGTCAGCCCCGGCCGAGATTGCCGCATATAGGTACTCTTTATTATTATGCATCGTTAACATAAGAACTTTCACACCGGGCTGCGCCCGGCGCACCTCGGTAATCGCTTCAATACCACGAACATTAGGCATGGAAATGTCGAGCAAAACCAAGTTAGCACGGTTATTATTAAGAAAATCAATCAGCTCTAAACCATCATTGACCTCGCCTACAACCTCGAGGTTATCTTCCTCTTCAATGATTTTCTTGATCCCCTGACGCAACATTGCATGGTCATCAGCCAGCACTATCTTACAGATACCATCGTCTCTAAACATCTACTAACTCCTTGATTTTACAAATTTTATAGTTTTGCGCCAATGACAATATAATAGCACCATGATCAATCATATCGGTGCAAACTAGAAATATTATCAGAAAACGATACTTTTTACAAGCAAATACAGACTATTTTTTCGGAAGCGTAAACTTGACTTCACATCCTTTATTTGGCTTACTGACAACCACAAACTCACCGCCCAAAAGGCGAACCCGCTCGGCCATACTTGCCAACCCCAGACCAGTTCCGGCCCGATCTCGTCTCATAATATCAACATCAAAACCAACACCATCATCTTTGATCGAAAAACAAACTGCATCACCAAGAATTTTGGCCTCCAGCACGACCAGCGAGGCCTTGGCATGTTTGCCAACATTGTTAATCGCTTCCTGGGCTATGCGATAGATATTACGCACTGCCTCTCCGGAAAAATAGTCGTCGATATCCGGCACATCGACCGATGCCTTAAGATTATGCAAAGCCGTGAAATTATTTACCAAGTGGGCCAGAGCATCACTTAAACCTAAATCATCGAGGATCACCGGGCTCAAATCATGTGAAAGGCGCCTGACATCCTCAATAATCTGAGCTATAAACTGACGCGCCTTACGACACTCCTCCTGCACTTCGACCGACTCTATACGCCGCTCAACACCGGAAACCTGCATTTTCAAAACTGCCAGCGACTGACATAAGCCATCATGAAGTTCATCAGCCAAATGTCTGCGCTCCTCATCCTGAGCCTTGAAAAGATTATTTGAAAGCTCTCTCAACTGTCCTTGTGAGATTTCAACATTGGTCTCTTTACGACGATCCTCCTCGGGATTATGAATAACTCCTAAAAGATAGTTCTGTTCGACCAGATAAAGTTGATACCATTGGATAATTACCAGATATTTACTACCGTCGTCAAGCTCTAGCGAGATATCATCAGGTTCCACAAAAACTTTTTCAGGAGAACTCAAAAAGACCTCCTGAAAAGATCTCCGTAAACGTTCCATAAGGGATTGATCCCGACAAAAATGCCCGAAGTTAAGCTCTAGTGAAAAATTGGATAAACGCCCGAAATACCTCTCGGCAAAGCGATTTACAAATTTCAGAGAAAGAGATTTATCGAGTAGAATAATTGCTTCCGGCAGATCCGTCAAAAGCTGATTCCCAAGGACAAGAGAATATTTGTCACGCCGGGAACCCCGCTCTTTGATACGAGAGAGACGCAGTAGGCAAAACCCGGCCAGCAGCAAAAACGTGGCCAGCACGACCATTATCCAAAAGGCGCCCCAAACTCGGGTTCTGACAGCCATCGCCCGAAAAACGAAAGCATTAGAAAGGGATTGCGCTTTCTGACCAAAAAGAAGATTCAATGAGGAGTAAGCCGGGGTTTTTGGTTGAGTGTTTTCCCAAACCTGCCAAAGGCTGATCATCGAATTCAATAAAATAGTAATTTCATGATTTTCGTTACCGGGAATATATTTGCCGGCAAACATCCCTCCTTCAGTGAGCAAGCGCAAACCATCCAACATCTGCCACTCACAAGAGCCATATTTTTCAACGACTTCAGGAAACAACTTCTGAGCCTTTGCCCTTTCGAGGCAATGATCCCGACTGGCATACAACAATATCCTCTGAGCCAAGACTGACTGGCTGGCAGCAATATCACTCTGACGCATATAAAATGCTATAAATACAAGATTAAAAAGAAGTAAAACAGCCACAATAACAGTGCTGCTAAAGAGCAATGACTGTCTAAAAGAGTACCCCTCCATACAGATAATCCCGCCAAAGATTTTTAAAGAAACTAAACCCCACCGTTATTGAAACATCAAACAATACGATGAGTCCACACCATTGTCAAGTTTTTATTGAGTATTTTTACGAAATTCCGGAGGCTAAAGAGGGTTTATAAAAATCATAACTCGGAGTAACCGAAACCAAAGTAGCAATCAGTCGATAAAATTTCACTGATCGCTGGCGAATAACCACTACAAAAAAGCCGCCGCCCGGTTGATCACCTCACCACCAGGAAGCACGAGAAGTTCAGCATCAGGCAAAACCGAACGCAAGCGAGTACCATATGATTTTTCAACCAGCCGCCGGTCACAAACAACAATAATACCGCGATCATCACGACTACGAATCAAACGGCCGACGCCCTGCTTTAATTTGAGTGCTGTTTGCGGCAGGCTATAATCATAAAAAGGGTTACTACCGCAAGCGGCGATATATTCTAGTCGAGCCATCAAAACCGGTTCACTGGGCACCTTGAAAGGAAGACGAACAATCACCAAACATTCAAGAGCTCGACCCTTGACATCAACACCCTCCCAAAAACTGTCAGTCGCAAAAAGCGCTGTACTATAGTTATTTTTCAATTCATTTAGCAGCCCCTGACGCTGTCCTTCACCTTGCATAAGCAGCCGCACCCCCCGCCTCTGTAAAGAATCACGACAAATTGCAGCAGCCTGTTTCATAGCCCGGTACGAAGTGAAAAGCACCAGCGAACGACCCCCCACACGGGCGATCAAGGTGTCTAAAAAAAGGCCCAGAGAGGAAATGTATGAGGCCTCAGTGGGCATGGGGAGATCACAGGGAACCATGATCAATGCATTACGGCGGTAATCAAAGGGACTGGCCAGAATCAGCGAGCGCAAAGTTTGGGAACGACGGCGTTCACCAAGCCCAACCCGACTAATAAAAAAATCAAACGAACGCTCAACCGCAATCGTCGCCGACACCATAACCAGGACCTGTAGACGTTTATAGAGCATCTCTTCAAGCAGGGAGCCGACCTCAAGCGGAGCCATAACCAATCTAAAATTGCGGCGGCGGCCGGCAACCACCTCAATCCAGGCAATAACCTCAGGCTGGCCATTCATCTTGAGAAAAAAGCGCCCGATAAAATCGACCTGAATCCGCAAACGGCCGATCGCCGCCTTGAACTCTCCGAGCCAAGACGTAAAAAAATCCTCCGGCAAGAGTTTCTCCTGCAAACCTTTTTCAACATTAAACGCCAAGGACAGAAGGGCCTTAGTCACGGTTTGCACCTCATCAATAAAGCTCTCAACCTTGTCACCCAAGGTCAATTTCCAACTTTCACTACCGCGTTCCTTGTCGGTAACCCGTAATTTAAATGAACCTTCAATAATTTCATCGGCGGAAACAAAAGCTGTAACTAGAACCTCACGCCAGCCCTCAAAGTGATCGTTAAGATCCTGCAAGAGCATTAAAACGGCGGGTTCGGCATCACCTTCAACCTGAACTGCCAGAGTAGCAAAAAAATCTTTCTGGACCTCGCTTTGCGCCCTGGAAAAACCTCCACCGGACCCCGGTGGTCCCTGCCCGAGACGCCGTCTTAAACGCCGCAACAAACCCAGCTCCGGACGCCGTTGATGAGCCAGACGATTAAGCAGCATCAAAAGGCCAATCTGTGAGATATTCTCACCTAAATAAGCGGTCGCCGCCTCTTCAAGATGATGAGCTTCGTCCATGATCAGCGCTTCATAACGGGGCAGAACCCCGAAGTCGGAAGGAAATTGCAGATCGGCCATCAAAAGATGATGATTGACCACCAGAAGCTGAGCCCGAGCCGCCTCGCGACGAGCTTTATAGAAAAAACATTGGTCAAACTCAAGACAACGGGAGGCCAAACAGGCATCGGCTTCACTTGCCACCATCTCCCAAGCGGCAGCACTGGGTAGAGAGGTAAAATCAGCTCGGCTACCATCACCCGTAGTTTGGGCCCAGGCAACCAGCGCTTTAAGTTCATCATCGAGTGACTGTACATCCGCCAGCAACTCCACCTGCAACTCTTTAACGCGGCGCCGGCACAGATAATTACTGCGGCCTTTAATCAGTGCGGCCTTAACCGGCAACCCCAAATGTTCAGTCAAAAGCGGCAGATCTTTATTGAGAAGTTGTTCCTGGAGATTGATTGTATTGGTTGAAACCACGACACGCTGGCCATGACGGATGGCCCAAAGCGCCGCTGGAATTAGATAGGCGAGACTCTTCCCTACCCCGGTACCAGCTTCAGCCAAGAGAAAATCCTTATGGTTGAAAGCTTCGACCACAGCCCGGGCAAGATCGGCTTGTTCCGACCTGAATTCAAAACTTGGCAGAACTTTAGCCAAAGCCCCGTCGGGAAAAAAATACTTATCAATCAAATCCGTTGGTAGAGGTTCAACAACCTCTTCAACAACCGGTTCAACTACAGCATAAACCCGGGTCACCGGATTGTCGATGATGAGAAAGGCAATATCTTCGGAACCCAATAGGGAAGCAACCCTTAAGTCGGCATCGGAAGGTGTAAGATTACCAGAGGGATGATTATGGATGACAACCTCACGGGCTTTAACCTGTCCCGAAAGAGCCGGCGTCATACTTTGGTTACCACGGGCCAGAACCCTTACCTGAACCACCATTGCCGACTCACAACGACCACGGAAAAAGACCTCATTGCCACCAGCAGCGACAATCTCCTGACGCATATAATTTACGACATCAGGATTCAGATACTTACCCGCCTCCCGGCCGCAACCGTCCACAACCTGTGGTAAATCGGAAGATGCGGGAAAAACCGGACCTGATAATTCAGTCATGCAATATTAAACCCATTAAATTCACCTGTAGCTAAAGACCAGAAACTTTCAAGATTATCGACTCGGGCCCCCGCAGGTCCATCGGCACACCAAGCCCGAAACTGTCGCAAAGCTTCTTCCATACCTTCCGCAACAATCTCCACCCGACCGTCGGCACGATTCCAAACCTTACCAAACAGACCTAAACTTTGCGCCTGAGAACGGGTTGAGGCCCGATACCAGACCCCTTGAACCCGGCCACTGACAACTATCTGTAAACGTTTTTCCATTATCCCATTACTTATCAAGCACCACAAAATTTTCATCGAGGTGATAAATTAAAGGGTCTGCAGTACCCACTTCAACCTTTGCAATTGCCAAAGGACCCAGCTTCTCGATCAACATGATCAACGAACGAATGACATTACCATGCGCAACCAGCAAAACATTTTTACCAAGACGCAGGTCTTCACCCACCACCTGTTTAACGAAAGGATGAACCCTGAAACCAAGCTCATAAAGACTCTCCCCACCGGGCGGCCCGATCTCATAACTACGATGCCAGAGGTTATAGGCTTCATCACCATAAACGGCTTTGACCCGATCTTTATTCAGACCTTGAAGAATGCCATAATTTTTTTCAATCAAAGAGGATTCGGAAATAAGCGGTGGATCAGATTCAAGTGCCTCAAGAAAGAGCGCCGCCGTCTCCTCGGCCCGGGAAAGCGACGAACAGTAAGCCACATCGAACTTCTGCCCCGAACACTTTAGGGCGGCTTTTGCGGCATCGCTTCGGCCTTTCGGAGTAAGCGGCACATCTATAGAACCGGTAAAACGGTTTTCCCGATTCCAGAGCGATTCACCGTGTCGCATTAAAACTAAAATTGACATAGAGATTCCCTTAAAATAGATCTAAAAATTGATAACGTTGAACAACCTCATCGGTTCTCAATACTGAGAGTTTATACATCGCATACCCTTTGATTGCAATAAAATATGAGAAGGTTTAACCGAATATGAAGGTGGGAATTCAGAGACCGGATAATATCTAAGAGCAATAACGCAAGATAAAATCGACCACCGCCTGGCCGCTGTGACTGCTCTCGGAGGTCAGATAATCAAGGTCAACCGAAGACATGAGGAGGAGCTCTTTTTCGCGGCTGGCGAGTTTATCAAAGTACTTATGGGCACCTTGACGGTCAGCTTTAGCAGCGGAGTCGGCCTGCAGCATCAACAAAGGAGTCTCGACCAGGGAAAGATTTTTCGCCGCCTGAACCAGCATCTTTTTAATTTCCCGCCGCGAAGAGCCGGGAAAACTTTGATAGGAAAAAGCCGGCTGGAACAAATCTGTATCATGAGGAGTTACCCCTTCCTCTTGGCCCTCAACCAACGACTCCGATGAAGCTTGGCTAAAGCTACCAAAAGCGGGAAAAAGCGCCAGCAGGGCCACCATTTCATGACCCCGAGCCGCTAATGACAAAGCCAGGGCAACACTATTGCCTACCCCACAGACAACAACCTTGCGACATAAACAGTCGACATAAGCATAAGCTTCATCGACAGCTGTCTGCCACTGCTCATAATCCCTTTTTTCAAGGTCTGCGGCGACCGTAGCATGACCCGGCAGACGCGGCACCAGAACCAAAAAACCGCGCCGGCCCAGATAATCAGCCAGCCCTTTCAGACTTTGCGGGGTCGACAGCCAGTCATGGATCAAGACGATACCGACTTGAGAGCGGAGTTTCACCAAATAGGGGGTTCCGTCAGAGAGTGAACAAAGTTCCGGATCTCCTTGAAAGATCTTTCGGTCCTCAATATAAGCTTGCTTCATAAGCTCTAAAAGACGCTGGGCTGTAAGACGTCGCAAAGACCAGACCGGAATCCAGGAGAGACGTTGCAAAAGCCGTTGCAAGGCTGGTAAAGGCTCAATGGCATTGGCCATTACGAGAAAAGGGTTGTCAAGCCTGATCCGATGAAAAGCATCACCACAATAATCTTTTTGGGGTTCCAGAAAACGGAGTCGCGATTCAACTCTTAGAGCTTTCGCGTCGCCTTCTCCTGAAACTTGCAAAAACCCTTTCTCCCGGGCCAGCTCCAGCAAGTCGGCAATCCGACCGCCAGCTTTTTCCAACAAGAGATCAACCTGTGAGTTTTCCAAACTTTGGTGACAGAAGACACCAAGCGTCCGGCCCTCAGAAGTTGCGGCCAGAAAAGCCCGACGACGAAAATCGATCTCAACAAAACTGCGACCCGCGGTTTTATAAAGCAAGGCGGCTAAAAGATGATCAAGATTGACGGTCGTCAACCCATAGATAGCCGCCATTGAGTTGGAGGTCATTTTTTTCAAGACCCGCCGGCTCTTTTTGTTGTCGACAAAATCGGGGACCTTTGCCCCAAAGAATTTTTGCACCTCAGGCGCAACCGGCAGAACTTTACCAAAACGGATATCGATATCAATCCCGGCCAGAAGCATTGAGCTCTCAACCATCACCTCTTCAAGCATTCGCGAGGATAATTTATCCTCCAACATAGTTGAGAAACGACTTAAGATTGTATCTGTGAAACGTAAAGGATAATAGGAAACATTGACCGGAACAAGGCTGATACTCTCAGTAACCGTAGTTTCGGGGGGAAGGTCAAACGCAGCCGCTAAAGCGGCAAAACTTTCCGGTTCCAAATCCTTGATAGCAATCAAGCGGCGGCGCAGAATTTCGGCCCGCCAAGCCAGAGCCGCAGCCCCGGTGCGCGGCGGATGTTGACCGCTCTCAGACGTGATCATAAAGCTACCGTGATCTACAACCTTACGATTTTTCACCATGCACCCTTCCGGGAAGACAATCCAGGCCGCGTTTTCACCAATCAAGCTTTTGATAATCAGCTTATCCCGCTCAGGATCACCGACTGAAACCGCGCCAACCTGTTCCAGATAGCGGCCCATAAGACCACCAAAAAGTTCAGAGGAGGCCAGAGACCAGACCGGTTTATCAAGTAGTTTTGAGATATGGTAGGGAAGTAGTAGGGTTTCGAGACGGGTAAAATGGTTAATAACAAAGATTGAACCACCGGGCGGCAGAGCCTTTTCATCATGAAGGGTAATCCGGGCTTTAAAGAGGGCAGTCATGATTTTCAGGGCCAGCCCGGTAGTCCGATAGGCGAGAAAATTCAATGGGAAAATCCTATTTTTTCTCTTTCATTTCAAGCCCGGCTATAAAACTCTGCCACTTAGTTTTACTACTCAGAGCCCCCACTGGACAAACCTCGGCACAAGCCAGACATGTTTTACAATCCTGACTGGCGGGATCCAGATCACTACCAAAAAAAGAGATGATAGTATTCATACCGCGATTGGCAAAATCAAGCTTGTAGCCTTTCTCAAGCTGCCCGCAAACATAAACACAGCGGCCACACAATACGCACTTTTTGGGTTCATAGACAAGAAAAGGATGATCATCGATCAGTTCGGGATAGTCTCGATCGATATGCTGCAACCGTTTGGTACGCAAGGGCTGATGGAGGAATTTGCCAATCTTCTGGAGATCGCAATCGTGATTGGCAATACAGAATTTACAGCGACCATCATTAGTCGAAACCAGCAGGCGAAAGGCAACCCGACGCAGATGCAGGATCTCATCACTATTGGTTCTAACCACCATCCCCTCAGTAATCCGGCAACGGCAGGAAGCCACCAGACCATTTTCACCTTCGATCTCCACCATACAAAGACGACAGGAGGCCGGAGGGTCATCCATACCTTCGATAAAACAAAGATTGGGGATATAGATATCGTTTTCCAAACAGACCGGCAGGAGAAAAGCGCCGTCCGGGGCCGAAATTTTTTGGCCGTCAACCATTATGGTAATCAGATTTTCACTCATGATTCACTCTCTTCTTTTTCCGTCAGAGGTTCCACACCCTGATCGGGAATCATTTCCGGCGGTGAGACACGCCGCACCGCATCGTATTCGGGGGGACAAGCATAGACACACTCTCCACACTTGACACATTTTTCCTGATCGATCGCTTTTTTACGATTACTGGTTGTAAAAATCGCATCGACTGGACAACAGGCGACACAAGCATCACAACCCCGGGCACACGGTTCAAGATCGATATAAAAGGCGATCAAAGAACGACACATTTTGGCCGGACAGCGTTTTTCCTCAATATGCGCCACATACTCATCACGAAAGAAACGCAAGGTCGTCAAAACCGGATTGGGAGCGGTCTTACCCAAACTACAGAGCGAACCCTTAATCACGGCTTCGCTGATCTCCTCTAAATCAGCCAACTCCTCCATAGTTCCTTCGCCGACCGTAATCGACTGCAAAATGTCACGCATGTGACGGGTACCAATCCGGCAAAAGGTGCATTTGCCACACGATTCACCCTGCGTGAAATCGGTAAAATAACGAGCCACCTCGACCATGCAGGTATCCTCATTCATAACTACCAGACCGCCGGAACCCATCATCGCACCAACCGTTTTCAAAGAGTCAAAATCGATCGCCGTCTCCATCAAGGAAGCCGGTAAACAACCTCCCGAAGGTCCGCCGATCTGCACCGCTTTGAGCTCTTTACCATCTTTAATCCCACCACAAACGTCAACCACCAAATGTTCAAGGGTGACCCCCATGGGAACCTCAACCAATCCCGGATATTCAACCTCACCAACCACCGAAAAGATTGCGGTCCCAGGACTATCTTCAGTGCCAATAGAGCGAAACCACTGATGACCATTGCGAATTATCGACGGCACCGTAGAAAGGGTTTTAACATTATTAATAACCGTCGGCAAACCCTCAAGGCCGGCAACCGCCGGATAGGGAGGTCGCGGCTGCGGCATGCCCCGGTTACCGGCAAGTGACTCGATCAAAGCGGTCTCTTCACCACAAACAAAAGCGCCAGAGCCTTGAAAAACCGAAACTTCAAGCGAGAAATCGCTACCCAGGATAGCAGCCCCGAGAAGATTTCTCTCTTGAGCCTCGACAATCGCTTTCTCCATAATTTTAACCGCCAGCGGATACTCGGCCCGAATATAGAGTAAAGCCCGTTCGGCCCCGACCGCCAGCGCCGCCAGGGCCAGGCCTTCGAGCACCTGATGCGGGTTACTTTCGAGCAGGGTCCGGTCCATATAAGCTCCGGGATCACCCTCATCACCATTGCAGATAACCAGTTTGGAAGTTTTCTCAATCCCCTTGGCAATTTCCCATTTTCGGCCAGCCGGGAAACCGGCTCCGCCTCGCCCTCGAAGATTGGCGGCCTTGACCTCGTCGAGCACCCAGGCCCCACCTTTTTCGATCCCTTGAGCCAGTGAGAGATAACCACCAACCGCCAGATAATGGTCTATATTTTCCGGATCAATCAGGCCGCAATGCTCCATCACCACCCGATTCTCATAAAGATAACGAGGATAATCCATGAGGGTCGGAAAATTTTCATCCGCCTCCAAGGCCCCAATCAGATATTCATAACAGGGATCGCTGCCATCTTTAAGAAAGGAGCGTACTAAAATCCCCGCTTCACCGGCCCCGATTTTCTGGTAAAGAATCGGGGGAAAACCGGGATTTTGAATAATTACCAGAGGTTCAGCATAACAGTGACCCAGACAGCCAACTTTTCTGATCTCGGCCTCAATACCATTATCTTTAAGCGCCTCCTCGAAACCGGCAATCGTCTCCAGGGCCCCAGCCGCCAACCCGCAGGTTGCACAACCTACATAGATCACCGGAACCGACGACTCTTTCAACTCCTTAACTCGTTCTTGGGCCCGTTCGGCATGCACTATCAGGTGCTCTTTGGGACTACCCGTTGGCTGCTTCATTTTTCATCTGCTCCCGCGCCGCCATCTCATTACGCACTTCAATTTCGGTTATAATTCCCTCAACCTTACTCGGGGTCACATAGGCCTCGACCTTCTCGCCGACAACCACGGCCGGAGCCAAAGCACAACAGCCGATACAAGCGACTCGTTCAAGACTGTACTCGCGATCGGCAGAGGTCTCCCCTTCCTTGATCTGCAAGCGCCGTTCAAAGTTTTCGAGAAGAATTTCGCCCCCCTTAACATGACAGGCCGTACCCAGACAAACCTTGATCGGATTACGGCCCGGAGGATTGAAACGAAACTGATTGTAAAATGTCGCAACGCCATAAACTTTTCCGATGGTTGTCTGCACGTGATCAGCGACCATGTTCAAAGTAAGCCGGGGCAGGTAGCCATGTTTTCTCTGGATATCCTGCAAAATTGGTATGAGCTGGGAGATCTCCCGTGAAAAAGCCGGCAACTCATCGACAACCGCCCGCAATATATTATATTCCTCTTCATCAATAGCCGCCCTCTCAACTTCATTCAGAGTGGCCAGTAATTGATCCAGCATTTTATCCTTTTCTCCTTATCCGATTGATGGCTTCTTTAAATTTAGGCTATAGAGTGATTGGACCTGTCGTTGAGTCAGGAAAATCCGGCATTTCTCTTCCAAGACCTGCACCTTTTGACGAAAGCCTGAAAGTTCCCGAACAACTTCGTCTCGACCATCGTAGCTGATTACCGCCAAACTTCTATAAACAAACAAAAAATCATGCTCCGGCCCAACTAAACAATCATCTCCATCACAGACTGCAAGCAGGTCGGCACGCATCGGCGGACAGATAAAATTAATACAGAGAGGCCCTTTCAAGGCCCCGAGAATGCAACCTTGAGCGGCAAAATAGAGGCAATGGGCTCCCTTGACCGAAGCCCCATCCCGATGCCTGCGAAAGCTGTAGCTGCCTCCTCCGGCACCTGATTGTTGCAATTTCTGTTGCCGCTCACGCTGTAAGCCGATGACAATTTCAGGTGCGAGATAATCGCGTTCCGACCTCTCCCCTTCAAGTCGAAAGATATCTCCAGCTCCTCGATGGCAGCAACCGGGATAGACCCCTTCGAGCAGATCAACCGACTCATTAACCGCCTCCGGCAAGCGGCCGATCACCTGCCGACAATTGCGGCAATAGTCCCCCAAGTAATTGAAAAAAAAGGGATTAAGGCAGTCGACCAACTCTTTATAGGCAGCCAAACGCCACTCATTATTTACCGACAATAAGAATTTAATCCTCCGACAAGATCATGCGATAATTCATATTTGTCGATGACTGCTAATCGACCATCGTATATTTGTCAAGATTTTTATCGTTCAACGTATACAACCCATAAACAACAACAAAAATATTACTTGCTCTTTACTTTATTAACAATATATGATAGCATTTGCAGACTTGGTAGCTCACTAATATAAGCTGGTAAGATCCACAAAAAACTAAAGACATTCAGGAGTACGCTGCGATGATCAAACTTGAGAAACACAATGAATACTATGAAAAATATCTGGCCGATTTGGCTGAGCACATGGACAAACCACAAGAGCAGTCGGATCCAATTCATGTTGGCGAGAAGATTAAACATATGCGTGAGACCCAAGGTTTATCTCTGGTTGAACTGGCCCAGAAAACCGGTTTTGAGATCTCCATGCTGGACGATATTGAACAGGAAAAGATTACTCCCCCGCTGGGCACCATGATCCGTCTCTCCCGCGCCTTGAATACGGTAATGAGTTCCCTTTTTTCCGATCAGGAAGAGAGGAGCAACTACAGCGTGCTACGCGTCAGTGACCAGAAAACCGCCCCTCTGCCCTCCGGCCGGGCCAGCTACCACAGCTACATACCTCTCGCAGCTGACCTTAAAGATCGCCATATGGATGCCTTTATCGTCAAATTGAATCCGGAAAAAGCCAAGGATGTAGTCCCCTCCGTCCACGACGGTGAAGAACTCATCTATATTATAGATGGCGAAGTCAAAATTGTGGTTGAAGATAAAGTGGAAATTCTCACACTAGGTGATGCCCTCTATCTTAAATCAACCACCCCTCATGTGGTCATCACCAATACTAACAAACCAGCCCTTATCCTGACTGTCATGTACAGCGGATAAACTCATAACTTCGTAAAATGCCCACGGCGCTGTAAACATTAGTAAAAAAGTACTCTGGGGGGCATCCCAAAGTGCGCAAGTGTCCTATTTTCACATCTGAACATTTTATTTTACCATCAATCAAAAGTGGGTTATGAGTAAGGAGTTCCTTACTCATAACCCACAAACACCTCCATCATGCTTAATCTCGCCTCACTCTGTTTTCCAGACCAAGACAAAAGTTGTTTTTATTGTTGTCCACCGATTCGCAACCCCGAAGCCGACCCGCTTGACAACATCGAAGAAAAACGCTGTCTTTTGCGCGCCAACCGCAAAGAATTGCAAAACAACCTGGCCGACCCCCATGAAATTTCGGGAGAGGAGTGCTGGGGCTTAGGTTTTCTTGATGACCAAGAGAAACAAGCTGGCTGTCTCTTACACCCTTTGCGCCATCAGGGCCACGACTTGCGCCACTTAACCGGCTATCAGTTCAAATGCGCCAACGCCCTCTGCCGGGAAGCCCAGGTCTTTACCGATCTCTCCGAAGCTGAACAAAAGTTCTGCCTGGATCTTTGTCAGGGGATGGACTCCTTCCAATACTCGAGCCGCAGCAATCCCCTGATGTGCCTCCTCGCCTGGGACAAGGAGATGGTGCAGATTATAATCCGTGACAGCCTGAAAAATGAATTTGCAGTACAACCAATCGACAAGAACGACAAAAGTCCAAACCCAACTCAAAAAAGCAGCACCTTCACAAACAAGTACGAATTTCTATGGCAAAAACTCGATTTCCGCCTCGATGCTTTTCTGACCCTCCTGGTTGCTGGACAAAACGGACTCAACTTTTTACGCGATAACTTAGATGACTATATCCAATTAAGAGATGATTTATTTTTAGAGCTAAAGAATAAATCGACCCGGTTGCTGACTATTTCCGACACTCCCCTTAGACCAGTCCATAAACTAAAAATCCCCCTAACCCTTTCACGCCTACTGAAATTCGGGGCCAACCTTTGGGAGCTACCGTCCGGTTGCGAAAAAGAAATTCTGCAACATATTGAAAATAAGTTGACTACATTTCTCCCATAACCTAGTATATCAGCAACCCTGCAGGAAAAGATTACAAAATTTTCAAGATATTCACCAACCGCTCTAAGGATGGACCAAAAAAAGAAAAAATGACCGATCATCAACGAAAACTACTGGCCAACTATGGTCGCCGTCTTTTAACTGACCGTTTGACTACCGGCACCGGAGGAAACTTAAGCAGCGCCCTGCGCTCAGAAGGTATAGTCGCAATCACACCTTCCGGAATCAGCTATAACGAGATCAAACCTGAAGATATCAGCCTGCTCGAGCTTACCACTGGACACCATCTTGAGGGCCGCGAACCCTCAAGTGAATGGCATCTACACCTGGCCCTCTACCACTCACACCCAGAAATTAACGCCGTAGTCCACACCCATTCCCGTTTTGCCACAACCTTTGCCCTTCTCCATGAACCTCTCCCCCCCTGCCACTACCTGATCGGGGTCGCCCGGGCCAAAGAGATCCGCATCGCCCCCTATGCCACGTTCGGCACCCAAGAACTGGCCCAAAAAACAGTTGCAGCCCTGGGTAATGATCGCTGCATCCTAATGGCTAACCACGGTCTTCTTGCGGTCGGAGAAGAGTTGACCGAAGCTTATAATACGGCTCTTTACATCGAAGAAGTTGCTGAACTCTACTATCGGGCCCGCTGTCTGGGCACCCCGGTACTGCTCAATGAAGAAGAGATGGATGAAGCCTTGATCCGTTTCCAAAGCTATGGATGCAAACCAACGACTACTTCGCCAAACTCTTCCAAAGCACCCACGTCTGAATAAATCCTGCCCAAGACCCACTAAACAAGGCTCGCAACCATAGATTTTCCGTTTAATTTAATCTTGCATTCTCTTAGCGATTGCTTTATTCAAGGGTGCTTTCAGAATAACTGCCATAAACCCAGAGTCCATCACCAACCTGAACCACTGGAACACTTACACAATGGATATCCTCAGTTACCTCACGATACCCCAGCTACAGTCAGCCGGAACAATCATCTTTCTGCTGGCCCTGGCCCTGCTTCTGGGAAGCTCCTCAATGGCCCTTGTCAGTGACATAAAACATAAATCAAACACTATGACCGACTACCCGGTCATGAGTCATAATATTACCCGATCGGCCTTAATCTGGATTGTCATTTTCGGCTTTTTGGGCGGAACGATAGTTTTTGTACCTCTTTTTCCATCCCTTACAAAATCCAATCCACTCTTGATTACCGCCCTCGGCAGCGGTTTGGCACTCTGCTTCTTTCTCATCTATCATTTTACTGCAAAAGTCTTTCAGAAGAAGTTTCTCCATGCCCCACTCATCCTTTTTGCTGTCGGCAGTGCTCTCGGGGCCGCCATTTTCTGGTATCTTCCGCAGACTTGTGCCACTTGGTTCCAGGCTGAAAACCACCCGGCAACAACTGAAGAGGTTTTTTTCTGGTGGTTAGGCCGCGATGAGATTGCCTATTTTCTGCATTTTTTCCTGAACTCGGTGGGCGTCGCCGCACTCTTTTTCATGCTTGCCAATGCTGCGCAAAAAGAGAAAAAACGCAAGCAAACAAGGGAATACTATTTCCAGGCGGCCGGTTATGCCGGACGTTGGCTCTTAACGGCCGCCACCCTGCAAATTCTGCCTCTGGGCTGGATCTACTACAACCGGACAGCCACCAACCCGGTTCTTCTTTTCACAAGTCCCGGGGTTTACTGGTTTGCCGGCATACTTTCGACCGCACTTTTAGGTTGGCTGCTACTTATTAAAATAACCAAGGATGGCCTGGTAAATCACCGCGCGACCATGATTATTGCCCTCTTTTTCATCATCAGCCTGAGCCTATTTCACTTCAGCCTCTTAAAACTTTAACCCTTGAGAAAAGATGACATCATCACCACTTCATAAAAACCTCTCCTTATCTGAATCGGTACGCCATATCTCAATTATGGACAAGGATATTTATCTGGTTGGCACGGCCCATATTTCTCAGAAAAGTGTCACCGAGGTAGAAAAGACCATCCAGACCCTGAAACCGGATACGGTTGCCGTCGAGCTTTGCCCGCCCCGTTACCAGGCCATGACCCAAGCGAAGCTTTGGCAGCAGATGGATATTGTCAAAGTCATCAAAGAGAAAAAAGCACTTTTTCTCCTGGCCCAGCTAATCTTAAGTTCCTTCTACCGACGTCTCGGCAAACAGCTTGGGGTTCAGCCCGGAGCCGAAATGATGGCCGCCATTAAAGAAGCCGAAGCCATCGATGCCGAACTGGTACTGGCCGACCGGCCCATCGACATCACTTTGAAACGAGTCTGGGGTTATCTCGGCTGGTGGCAGAAAATGAAAATGATTTTTCATCTTCTGGCCGGAGTTATTTTCAGTGAGGAAATCGACCCGGAGATGATTGAGGAGATGCTCAATCAAGATCAGCTTGAAACTCTGTTGACTGAATTTACCGCTGGTTTTCCTGAAGTCAAATGCCGCCTGATCGATGAAAGAGATATTTTTTTGGCCCAGAAACTCAGACAGGCCCCCGGCAAATGTATCGTCGGGGTTGTTGGTGCCGGTCATCTTGAAGGCATTGTTAGAGAGATCGAAAAAGAGACCCCCCTTGAACCGATCCTCGAACTACCCCCCAAATCACCCTGGATGAATATTATCAAATGGGGCATTCCCGGCCTGATCGTCGCGATGATTATCGCCGGTTTTTTCATAGGCGGCGGACAACATACACTGGAATCGATCTACATCTGGCTGCTCGTCAACGGTATCTTGGCAGCACTTGGCGCGGCGGCGGCCTGCGGCCACCCACTGACCATCTTGTCAGCCTTTTGCGCCGCCCCACTGACCAGCCTCAACCCCATGGTGGCAGCCGGTTTTGTTTCCGGCCTGGTCCAAGCCTGGGTCAAGAAACCAACCGTCGGCGATCTCGAAGCGCTACCGGTTGCCATCACTACGATTAAAGGCTTCTGGCACAACCCGGTGAGTCGTATCCTTTTAGTCGTCGCTCTCTCCAATCTCGGTAGTGCAATCGGCACTTTTATTTCCGGAAGTTGGATCGCAGCCCGTCTTTTTTAAAGATGGGAGGAATTAGTTATGGCCCAGAAGATCATCTGCAGCAATAAAAAAGCCCGCTTCAATTTCTCTCTGCTGGAAAAGTTTGAGGCCGGGATTGTCCTGGTCGGCACTGAGGTCAAAGCCTTGCGTGAAGGACGCGGCAACATGAACGACTGCTATGCCCGCATCCACAACAACGAAATCTTTCTCGAAAGTTTCCATATCAGCCCCTACTCGCATGGCAATATTCACAACCACGAACCCTTACGCCCCCGCAAACTCCTCTTCCATAGAGATGAAATCAAGCGCCTGATCGGCAAAGTCACAATAAAAGGCCTGACCCTGGTCCCCACCAAAGCCTATTTTTCCCGCGGCAAAGTCAAAGTTGAAATTGCCCTGGCCCAGGGCAAAAAACTCCATGATAAACGTCAAGATCTCAAACAAAAGGCGGTCAAAAGAGATACCGAACGTGAGTTTCTCGATCGCTGAAACAACAAACACAACCATAATTAAAGTCAGCCGTCATTTCCCAACTTGCCAAATCGCACAAGAGTTGTTATATTGATTAATAGATGAAGCGCTGATACAACTATCGGCAAAAAGAATTACCACGGGGGTGTCCTGGGTTCGACGGAAATACTAAGCGTGGGGCGGCATGTGGAGCTTTCAGATAACTCCTTAAACTGACTGAAAACAACATAGACGCCGATAATAGCGACTACGCTCTGGCTGCATAGCCAGTGCCCGACCAGCTGACTTCCGCTAAGCAGGATCCGGGTATCATTTGAGTGGGATAGGATGGTGATTAGTTTCCGGTTACCGTCCGAAATTAAATGGAAAATCGCCGACTTAAGATCCCGACCGGAGGAGCTTAGGATGCGGTTAAATTAAAATCCGCCTAAACATGTAGAGGCCCTGACGTAAAGGTTTTCGGACGCGAGTTCGATTCTCGCCACCTCCACCA
>CAZUXG010000029.1:0-21442 GCA_964623985.1 uncultured Thermodesulfobacteriota bacterium
ATCTTCTCCTTTTACTTCCAGCTCGTTCGGCTGCTTATCAACCAAACATTTTTTTTGTCTAATTTAAAACCCTGAGTATTGGTAATCGGACAGCCCGCACATCAAACGGGTACGCGCCGCCACCACGGTCAGTATCTGCATACAAAATTATTTAAAACAGTTTTATACCGACACCACGCACCCAATACAACAAGCCCAATCCTTTGTCAACCAAAAAAACAGTTTACGTTATTTGTAAAAAAACAGTTTACGTTAACTGGCAAAAACTCACCAAAAAAAGTCTAATTTTCACCATCAAAGGCTACCACCGGTCACCAGCAATACTGTTCTAGCCGAAACATTCACTTGGCCACCTTTTAAAAAATCATGTTTCAATCAATTTACGAGACTTGATCAAGCGAACCACCGCCCGCTTGTTAAAGCGCCAGAACTTACTATCTTTATAGCCGGGCAAAATCCCTTTGCGAGCCATAGAATTCACGTTATCAGGACTTGTATCGAGCAGTTCCGCAACTTCTATACTGCCGATTTCTGCACTATTTTTGTTCTTCATAATCCTCATTATTCTCTCCTTCAACGAAAGAAATAAACCGGCAACGAAAACCTCCGTAAAAACCGGGAAGCGGCCGCCATCAGGCCCCGACCTATCTAACAGCCCGGACAGTTAACTAATCATAGCACATTATGTGCCAAATTAAAAAGCAGGTACCTGCATAGATAATGCAGGTACCTGCTTTAATTGATTGGTGGAGCTGAACGGGATCGAACCGTCGACCTCTTGTCTGCCAGACAAGCGCTCTCCCAGCTGAGCTACAGCCCCATAAAGTAACGATTTTGCGGGGCCTAGATATCATGCACCCCTAAACCCTGTCAATCTTTTTTTCCAGCTCAAAGATAAAGCCAAACTGCCGCCGGCTTCGCTCCCCAAGGACACTGCCTCGCGGGGCTCGGGGCGGTGCCCCGGCAACCTCTTTCAAGCTCAGTCTAAAACCCCGGCCATAACCTTAATATCGGCATCCTGGCGCAAGGCCTGAAGAAATTCATCCATCATCTTATAACGCTTATATTGAAATAACCGCTGACGGATATCCTTTTGCAAGGGTTCTCCATCATCCCCCAGATCGAGGCGCCGTTCTTTCAGGCGGGCAAAGAAAAAACTGTCTCGATACGACAAGGAGGGGGTCGTCTCCCCGACCGCCAAAGCAAAAAGCTGGCGGCTCAGTTGAAGGTCATTCCCAAGCTTGGGAATGACCCCTCGGCCACGAACAAAAAAACCGCTATCGATCAACTTGATATCGCTGCCGGCCGCCACTTCATCAAGAGATTGACCAGCTTGAAGAAAGACGGTCACTTTTTCACTTATCGTTTTAACCTCGGCTTTAGCCAATTCAAAACGATAAGCATTTTCCACCGCCTCACGGACCTCAGCCAGGTCGGGCAAATAAGCCTCTTTTTGCTCAGTTACCATGAGATAATAACTGTTACGAGAAGGATTTACAACTTTTACTGGCTGGCCGACAACCGCCTTAAAGGTTTCCGCAACCAGGTCCTGATCTTTACCAATACCGGGAATAAGACTTTCATTCTGCTTAAAAAAACCGGTCTCCACTACCCGAAAATCCAGCTTCCGGGCCTGGGCCGCAAAAGTTTCCCGGTCGGCTGAGACCAGCGCCGCCGTTATCTCTTCAAGACGCTTCTCGAGGAACACCGGAAAAGCTTCAGAACGCAAGACCTTGACGATAGCGGCCTTGACTTCGGCCAACTCCTTGGTATAAGCCGCCTGATACTCTTCATTTTTTATAAGATGAAAACCGAACCGGGTCCGCACCGGTTCGCTGACCGTGCCGGGCGTCAGCACAAAAGCTACATCTTCAAAAGATTTGACCATGGAACCCCGAGCAAACCAGCCGAGATCGCCACCCATCGAACTCGACGGTCCCTGGGAATACTTTTTAGCCAGTTCTGCAAAATCACCACCCGCCTTTACTTGAGCGAGAACCGCACGAATCTCGACCTGCGCTTTTTCGACATCTTCGGGGGCGGCATCAGCCGCTACCTTAATCAGGATATGGCGCGCCTTAACCTGCTCTTTGACTTTGTATTTTTCCAGATTTTCCCGGTATGATTCAGAGAGCTGCGTATCGCTAACCGCAACCGTGTCGAGTACTTTGTTACGATCAACGACAAGCGCTGCAATCTTACGCTGCTCAGGAACCCGGAAACCCTCTCTTTTTTCAGCAAAAAACTTCTCCAGACCGGCCTCATCAACGACCATCGAGACCAGATAGTCGACTGGAGCTAATTTCAACAGCTCAACCGCAATCTCTTCGCGCTGTTGGTGCAGGAGAATATCGACCTCATCCGACAGAACTTTGGCGCCATCACCGACCACGACCCGCACCTTTTCGAGAAGTATGTCCTCCTGAAAACCGGTCTCGAACTGAACCGGAGTCAGACGATTAAAACTCAGTGACCGGCGATACGACTCCTGATCAAAACGACCGTCCTTTTGGAATGCCGGCAACGAAGCAATTCGCTGACGCAACTCATCCTCACCAACCGCCAATCCCAGAAGGGCAGCCTGCCCGAGCAAGAGCTGACGGTCAACCAAACCATTGAGGGCTTCCTGCTTGATCTGCCGACTGCGCGCCTCATCGGGGTCAAACTGCCCCTTAGCTTGCTCCTGATAACGCCGCCAGAGATCCCGAAATGAGTTGTCCAGTGTTTTACGCTCAATACTTATACCATTGACGGTGGCCGCCACCGTCATCTTCTTGGCCTTCATACTGCCGACTCCCCAAAATGAAAAGACCACAATAATTACCCCAAAAACAAACTTAACGATAAAAGACTTGGCGTTTTTCCGCATCAATCGTAACATCGATTAAAACCTCTACCTAAACCGGCCCAGCCGGAATTAAAACAGTGGATAGAAAGACCCTACTGACTAACAAAAAAATGGCTTATATGTTAAGAAGCCGGGAAAAAGCAAGAAAAAAGCCACCCGTTCACAAAAGATCGGCCAGTAAAGAATAATCCTGGGAATCTTCGTGGAGCGGGTTGGCGTCACAATATTGGAGAATCAACTTCGCCGGGCCGCTCTCCGCAACAGCCAGTGACAGTGATGAGGTTGTACCATAACCATCAAAATTCACATTAAAACCCTGAGGAGGAATATTATCCTGAGGAAAAGGGGTTTTTAAGGCCTTATTAAAACAGGCCAAGGTCTGGGTCAGCGACGCATTTCTGGAAAGCTCGGTAAAGAGCCGCCGGGCGCTACGCGCTTTCACTGACGTACAGGCATCCAGCAAACCGTTACCCAAATAATGATATCCCGGCAGCAAGGGGGAAAAAAGGAGCCGGGGGAAATTGGAGGAGAAAAAACCCTTCTCCCGAGAAGCCACAATTAAATTATAGGGATTAAAGGATGCCTCGATGTCGAGTTTAACGAGAACCGCCCGAGCCCTGTCGGGATCATCACAGGCGAGAATATCAAGGACCAGCTGTCCGCGTGAACGACAGCCTTCCTCATAATCACTCCCGGTCCAGCGGTTTGTCAACCAGACCATCAGGCCCCGATTATTATAACCCCACCAACTACCGCCGGCGCTTAGATCACAAGAGGCAATCCAGCGCCGGCTGTCACCCCGGGCTGAGCTGTAGACTCGGGGAGGAAGCGCCCGGCGCTGAAAAAATTCGTCCCGATTATTGGCCACCACCAGCGGCCAACCCTCGACTTTCTTAAAGGCCAATAAAACTGTACACATAAACGTTTTACTTTGTCATCAATCAAGCAGCTCTCTGACCTTGGAAAAAAAACCCTTATTCTCATGCGTGGATTCATCCCCGTCTTCACTAGCCAGCTCTTCGAAAAGTTCACGCTGACGAGCCGTAATCTTTTTGGGGGTCATGACCACAAACTCGAGAATCTGATCACCGCGGCCATAACCATTGAGATGCGGAATCCCCTTACTGCGCAGATAGAGAAGGTCTCCTGATTGCGTACCTTCGGAGACTGAAACCGGCTCTCTATCCTCTAAGGTATCGACCTCCAAATCGGCCCCCAATGCGGCCTGGGCAAAGCTAATCGGCACCTGACAATAGATATCATTGCCTCGACGATGAAAAAAAGGATGCTCTTTTACCTGAATAACCACATAAAGATCGCCCGGAGGACCGCCCTTGCTACCGGCTCCACCTTCACCGACCAACTTGAGGCGAGTCCCGGTTTCCACCCCGGCCGGGATTTTCACAGAGAGGCTCTTCTCCTCACGCAGACGCCCGGAACCCTTACATTTTTTACAGGGGTTTTTGATAATAGTGCCCTCTCCCCGACAGGTCGAGCAGGCTTGACTAACACTGAAAAAACCCTGCTGGTAGCGCACCTGACCATGCCCTTTACAGGTCGGACAAATCTCCGGTTGAGCCCCGGCTTCCAGACCTGTCCCTTGACAAAGATCACAGGCAACATGGCGCGGAATCTTGATCTTGGCCTGGGTGCCAAAGGCCGCCTCATCAAACTCTATATCCAAATTATAACGCAGGCTCTCGCCGGCCCTTCCGGGAGAACGGCGCCGCGCGCCGGAAGCCCCGAAAACTTCGCCGAAAAGATCACCAAAAACATCCCCAAAACCACCAAATCCACCAAAATCAGCGCCGCCCCCGCCCTGCTGCTGGAGACCTTCATGACCATATTGATCGTATAACGCCCGTTTTTGCCCGTCGGACAAAACCCCGTAGGCCTCACTAAGCTCCTTGAACTTGGCTTCGGCCTGCGGATCATCGGAGTTCTGGTCTGGATGATATTTAAAAGCCATCTTACGATAAGCTTTTTTTATCTCTGTTTCGGAAGCGTTACGATGAAGCTGCAACACATCATAATAGTCTCTTTTTTCAGCCACGCCTGCAAACTCCTGATGAATATTGAAACTCGAAAAATCTATTTTGTTTTAAACGAAAAAACCAGGTGCGGACAAAGCTCTCACTTTGAAGCGCACCTGGAACTTTAATAAGCAGCCGCCTGAACCTCTATTTATCGTCCTTGACCTCTTCAAAATCGGCGTCAACGACATCATCATCAGCCGCTCCCGCTTCCGGGGCGGCCTCGCCGGGCGCCCCATCCGCACCGCCCGGATTCTCAGCATACATAGCTTCGGCCAGCTTATGGGAGACCTGCTGGAGACCTTCAAGAGCCTTCTTGAGGGCCTCAACATCGTCACCATCCTTGACGGTTTTCACCTGATTAAGAGCGGCTTCAATATTGGAGCGATCCTCGGCCGAAACTTTCTCGCCCATCTCCTTAAGACTTTTTTCAGTCTGATAGACAGTTCCGTCGGCCTGATTGCGAATGTCGATGAGCTCACGTTTTTTCTTATCATCTTCGACATGGGATTCCGCATCCTTGATCATCTGCTCAATCTCGGCATCACTTAAACCACTGGAGGCCTGGATCTCTACCGACTGCTCTTTGCCGGTTGCCTTATCCTTGGCCGAAACATGAACAATACCATTGGCATCAATATCAAAGCTCACCTCAATCTGCGGAACCCCGCGCGGGGCCGCCGGAAGCCCGACCAATTCAAACTGGGCCAGGCGTTTGTTGTCGGCCGACATTTCGCGTTCGCCTTGCAGAACAACGATGCTGACCGCCGGTTGGTTGTCAGCTGCAGTTGTAAAAACCTGGCTCTTTTTCGTCGGAATCGTCGAATTTTTTTCGATCAGCTTAGTGCAAACCCCACCCAGGGTTTCAATCCCCAAAGAGAGCGGGGTGACATCGAGCAGTAACACATCCTTGACATCGCCACGCAGAACGCCACCCTGAATGGCGGCCCCGATTGCAACGACTTCGTCCGGATTAACCCCTTTGTTGGGCTCCTGGCTAAAAATCTCCTTGACCTTTGCCTGAACCATCGGCATCCGAGTCATCCCGCCGACCAGAATTACTTCACTAATATCAGAAGTCGAAACCCCGGCATCCTTTAATGCCGTACGACAGGGACCGACCACCCGATCCACCAGGTCGGCAACCAGGCTCTCAAGGGTTGCCCGAGTCAACTTAACGTTGAGATGTTTGGGTCCGGAAGCATCCGCCGTAATAAAGGGCAGATTAACATCGGTCTCCATTGATGTAGAGAGCTCGCATTTGGCTTTCTCACCCGCCTCTTTAAGACGCTGTAGAGCCATCTTGTCATTACGCAGGTCGATCGCATCACTCTTGCGAAACTCATCGGCAACATAGTCAATTATTCGTTCGTCGAAATCTTCGCCGCCCAGAAAGGTATCACCGTTGGTCGCATTAACCTCAAAAACCCCGTCACCAAGTTCAAGGATCGAGATATCAAAGGTCCCCCCACCAAGATCGAAAACTGCAACCTTACCCTCTTTTTTCTTATCCGCACCATAGGCCAGAGCCGCAGCGGTCGGCTCATTGATAATTCTTTTAACATCGAAACCGGCAATTTTGCCGGCATCCTTAGTCGCCTGCCGCTGACTGTCATTAAAGTAGGCCGGTACCGTAATTACAGCCTCGGTCACCGGCTCTCCAAGATAGTCTTCAGCCGTCTGCTTCATCTTCTGCAGAATCATGGCTGAAGCCTCTGCCGGGCTATACTCCTTATCCTTGATTTTGACCCAGGCATCACCGTTTTTCGCTTCCATAATCGTGAACGGCACTTTCCCCATCATCTGCTGTACCTGAGGCGCGGCGAACTTGCGGCCAATCAGCCGTTTAGTCGCGAATATGGTATTGGTTGGATTGGTCACCGCCTGGCGCTTGGCAAGTTGGCCGACCAGACGTTCCCCACTATCGGTTAGAGCGATAACTGAGGGGGTCGTCCGCACCCCTTCCGCATTGGCGATAACCTTGGCTTCACCGCCTTCCATTACACTGACGCATGAATTGGTGGTCCCCAAATCGATGCCGATTATCATTCCCATGATCTTCTCCTTCATTGCAAAATAAATAAGTTGGTTTTATTCTAAATTGATCCGTATCCCGGTTAACAACTGAATTCCAATCTAAGTATGCTGGCACCGGAAATCAACCCTGTTCCCCTTTTTCCGTGGTTTTTGCCTTGGCAACCGTGACCAGCGCCGGACGCAGGAGACGACCATGCAGCTGATAGCCGCGCTGGAGCTCGTCAACCACAGTATTGGGCTCATGCTCAGCACTCTCAACCTGGGTCATTGCTTCATGAAAGGCCGGATCGAAAGGCGATCCCAGACACTCGACACACTCAACCCCCATCGCCTTGAAAACTGAATCGAACTGCTCTAAGGTCAACTTAATGCCGTCAACAATCGCTGTCGGATCATCTCCGGCATGACTCAGAGCCCGCTCTAGATTATCTTTGACCGGCAACAGATCACGGACAAAACCCTCCCGGGCAAAACGCACAAAATCATCCTTTTCGCGCTGCATGCGCTTACGAAAATTTTCCGCTTCGGCCCGCACCCTGAGCATCTGCTCCTGCAGGGAGGCGTTAATTTTTTTCAGACCATCAACTTCTGCTTTGAGTTCTTCAGCTTCACTTTTCATTGCTTGGCTCTCATCGTTGCCCCCGTCAAGATTACTGAAACTGTCATCCGACTGCTCCGGGGCGGCAACTTCGGACTCTTGCCCTTCGGCAGCGGATTCGAGAGAATCCCCTGCCGCTTTCGACGATTCCAATTCGACCTCCTTCTCATCAATCTTCTTTTTACTGGTTTTCCGCACCGCAATCTTCACCATTACTTTTCCTTATTTCTGTAACCGCTGGCTCATAGCATCAGCGATATAATTGACTAATGGAATAATCCGTGAGTAGTCCATCCGCGTCGGGCCGATAACCCCGACCTGACCCAACGACCGGCCCTCACGACCGTACTCAGCGGTCACCAAAGAACAGTGCCGCATCTCCTCACAACAACTCTCGGCACCGATAATTACCCGCAACTGCTCGCCACCCAGAGCCCCGTCAAGAATTTTCAGGATAGAGCCCTTCTCTTCAAAAGCTTTAAAAATCTCTTTCATGCGCTCGACATCGGCAAATTCTGGATGTTCAAGCAGATTAAGCTTGCCATCGAGCATGACATCATTCTGTTGATCCGGATTCTGGGCAAAAAAGCTGCGGCTTAAAGCCAGCACCTGGGCAAAAAGTTCATCATAGCCCCGCTTATCATTCGCCATCTCCTGTAACACCTTACGCTTGATACCACTCAAGGTCAGCTTTCCGAGCAGGGCATTAAGGTAGTTGGAAAAGTTATTAAGCTGATCCTGCGACAAAATGGTCTCGGATTCAAAAAGAACATTCTGCACAGCTCCCGAAACCGAGACAATAACGGCCAGGATACGACATTTATGAAGCTTCACAAAACGGATATGGCGAACCAACATCTGCCGGAAATCAGGCAGGCTGACAACCCCGACATAAGGCGTCAACTGGGCCAAAGTGAAAACCCCGTCGTGCAGGATCTCCTCAAAACGGCCGCCCGCCACTTCCAACCGAGCCCTGACCTGCTGGCGTGCCTCGGATGAAACTGCGGTAAAGGCCGGTAGATGGTTCACGTAAAAACGAAAACCGAGATCCGTAGGAGTCCTTCCCGCCGAGGTGTGCGGCTGACAGAGAAATCCGCTATCTTCCAGATCAGCCATCACATTACGCAGGGTTGCCGGACTGAGTTGGAAATGCGGGCTCCGCGACAAGGTTCGCGAACCGACCGGCTCACCACTGTGGATATAGTCCTCAACCACAACCTTCAACACCTTAGTATGCCTTGCCGACAAAGTTTCCATAAAGCCTCAACCTGCTCGCCTGAGAAAAAGGGCCTGAAAAACAAAGCCCCGTTGGCACTCAACTACAAAGAGCGCCAACGGGGCTAAAATAGCAATGGCCCTACCTATTGTCAAGGGAGACGGAAAACAAGCCGCGACAAAGCCCGGAAATCAGTTGGGGGGTTGCTCAAGAAAGCGCTTATGACATGAACAAAATACTTTCATCTGTCATTTTTGAAAACCCCCTACAATCTCTAAAAAAGTCGGGAAGGCTCCGAAGAAAGAGCGGGCAAGGCGTCCGGAGCAGGTTCCAATAATGGTACTTGGGGCCCCAGGTAAAAGGCCCGTCCGAAGAGCCGGTGGTAATCACTCCACTCAATATCGGCGTTTTTAGCGGCCCCCATTAGAGTGTTGACAGCGGTCAGTTTAGCATCAAGATCGTCAATAAAATTGAGGAGCATAGCCTCCTGGGTTTTGGGCCTTTTCGGGGAGCCGTACTCATATTCTCCATGATGGCTTAAGATGAGATGTTCAAGGAGCATCAAAGTCGGGGCCGGAAAACCTTTTAAGGTTGCGGCTTTTTCCTGAATCATACGAACCCCGATCATAACATGGCCCAGGAGACGACCGGGAGTCGAATAGTCAAGGTTTCTTTCATAGGTCAGTTCATGAACCTTGCCAATATCGTGCAACAGGGCACCGGTCAAGACCAGATCAAGGTTTATCTGGGGATAGAGAGGGGTCACCTTCAAGGCCAGGTGGGCGACCCCGAGGGTATGTTCAAGCAAGCCACCGAGCCAGGCATGATGCATCGCTTTGGCTGCCGGAGCCATGGCGAAAGCCTTGGCAAACTCCTGGTCTTTGACAAAAAAAGCTTCCGTCAAGCGCTTTAACCAAGGATCCTGGATATCAACAATAATCTGGCAAAGTTCCCGTTCTAAGGTTGGAATATGCTTATCCGTATGCGGCAAAAAATTTCGCGGGTCGAGCTCCCCCTGCCAGACTTCAATAAAGTCCAGAGTCAACTGCAGACTACCGTTAAAAAGCTGACTGCGCCCTTTAATATGAACACAGTCACCCTCCTTAAGAGCAGCCCCGGCACGTTCGGCATCATCCCAGAGAAAAGCGCCAAGTTCACCACTGCGATCGCCAAGTTTCAGGTTTAGATAATCTTTACCATTGCGACTGCGAGCCAGGTTTTTACGGCGGACTAAAAGCAGAAGCTCAACGGTCTGGTTAGCCTGAAGATCAGCAACCTTGATGTTGGAAATGGTCATAACCTCCCCTTTTGCCAAGCACTTTACGAGATCCATCGGCAAGCATATAAATACCGGTTTCCGCCGTAATCCGACCGATTCGAGTTAGATTGAGGGCCGCATTGGCGGCTATTGATTCAACTTTCAAGCGGCGCTCTGGAGGAACCGTAAAAAGTAGTTCGTAATCTTCTCCGCCGACCAGGAGGGTGTCATAATCAACCAGTTGGGCTGCGAGAAAATGCCGGGCAGCTACCGAAAAAGGCAGCTCGGCACAATCTAGTTCAGCCCCGAGACCGCCGGAAGCGCTCAACAGATGACCAAGGTCGGCCACCACTCCGTCACTGACATCGAGCATCGCCGTAACGACTTCGGAAGCGGCCAACATCTCGCCCAGAACAATCCGCGGAGAGGGACGCAGATGTCGACCTTTAAGAAAAGCCGAACTCTCCTGAAAAGTTGGCGGAACGCTTAAATAACCCTGCAGGATTTTGAGTCCCAAACAACTGTCGCCCAAAGTGCCGGAAAGATAGAGATCATCACCAGCCGCAGCCCCGCTCCGCAGAATCGGCTTGCCGGTCGGGACAAGCCCGCAAAGCGTAACCGAGATTACCAGCTGGCTCGAATGTACGGTATCGCCACCGGCGAGTTGCACACCGTGCTCTTTTGCGAGAAGCAAAAAAGCATCAACAAATTTTTCGAGCCAGGTTTTTTCGATGTGGGCCGGCAGAGCCAGCGAGAGATAAACACAGGACGGGCTCCCCCCCATCGCCGCCAGATCGCTCAAATTCACAGCCAGAGATTTATATCCGAGATCTGCCGCCGAGGTATAGGAAAGCTCAAAATGAACCCCTTCAACCAACATATCCGTAGTCGTCAGTACCCCATTACTCGTCGCCGGAACCCACCAGGCCGCATCATCGCCGAGACCCAGCTTAAGGTCACCAGAGGCTTCCGGCAGGCGCCGCCTTAAAGCCTCAATGAAACCAAATTCACCCCAATTGGCAATGGTTGCGGAAGCTTTTTTATGGCTCATCAGAGCAACTCTCAATCGCTAGCGGTCGAAGGCGTTGCTTTTTTCCTGCGCCTCGCCTTTTTGACCGACTTTGCAACCTCATCCGGCAACGCCTCAGGGGCCCTGGTCAGTGCGTGAGTAACGATTTCGTCGGCCATTTTAACCGGGATAATCGTCAACTGCCGGCGGATATTGGCCGGGATCTCTTCCAGATCCTTAAGATTATCATCGGGAATCAAAATCTTCGTCGCGCCAAAACGCAAGGCCGCCAGAAACTTCTCTTTCAATCCACCAATCGGCATCACCCGACCGGTCAGAGTCAACTCTCCGGTCATCGCCACCTTACGATAAGCGGGAATCCCGGTCAGAGCGGAAAGCACCGAGGTCAACATGGTTACCCCGGCCGACGGCCCATCTTTAGGAGTAGCCCCGGCCGGAACATGAATATGGATATCATTCTTCTTGAAGATCTCGGCTGACAAGCCGAACTCCCGGGAACGGGAGCGGATAAAAGTCATCGCCGCCTGGGCTGACTCTTTCATCACATCACCCAAGTGTCCGGTCAGCGAGAGAGTACCCTTACCCGGCATCAGCATGGTCTCAACCAAAAGCACAACCCCACCATAGGGGGTCCAGGCCAGGCCGGTAGCGACGCCGGCCTGATCCGCACCCTGACCACCCTCGGGCAGAAATTTGACCGGCCCTAAGAAGCGGTGCAGGGAAGCCGGAGTCACCATGGTCTTGCCGACTTTCTCTTTTTCAGCCACTTTAGTCGCCACCTTGCGGCACAAAGAACCAATCTCGCGCTCCAGGTTCCTAACCCCGGACTCCCGGGTGTAACGATTGATCAAGGCCAGCAGGGCGGTCCGGGAAAAACTGATATATTTGGCACTGATACCATTTTCCTCCATCTGTCGGGGGATCAGGTAGCGCTTGGCGATATTCAGCTTCTCTTCATCGGTATAGCCGGAGAGTTCAATGATCTCCATGCGATCGCGCAAGGCCGCCGGAATCGGTTCCAGCGAGTTGGCCGTGGTAATAAACATCGTATGCGAGAGATCGTAGGGAACATTGAGATAGTGATCACTGAACTCGGAGTTCTGTTCAGGATCGAGCACCTCGAGCAGGGCCGAAGCCGGATCTCCACGGAAATCATTGCCGAGCTTGTCGATCTCGTCCATCATGAAGACCGGGTTCTTGGTCCCCGCCTGTTTAAGACCCTGGATAATCCGGCCCGGTAAAGCTCCGATATAGGTGCGCCGATGGCCGCGAATCTCGGCCTCATCGCGCATGCCACCGAGTGAAATTCGTTGGAACTTACGCCCCAAAGCGCGAGCCACCGATTTCCCAAGCGAGGTTTTTCCGACCCCGGGAGGCCCGACAAAACATAAGATCGGCCCTTTCATCTTGCTTTTGAGTTTGCAGACCGCCAGATATTCGATAATCCGCTCTTTGATCTTACCCAGACCATAATGATCATTTTCCAATATCTTGCGGGCTTTGCTAAGATTGAGATTATCCCGAGTTTTCTTATGCCAGGGAACCTCGATCATCCAGTCGATATAGGTTCGGATAATATTGGCTTCGGCCGCGTCGGGATGCATCCTCTCAAGACGTTCAAGCTGCTTGGTCGACTCCTCAAGGGCCGCTTTCGGCATCTTGCATTTTTTAATCTTGTCGCGGAGCTCCTCCATCTCGGCCGAACGATCATCGTGATCACCGAGCTCGTTGCGGATCGCTTTCATCTGCTCCTTTAAGAAGTACTCCCGCTGGGTTTTGGTCATCTCCTCTTTAGCCGAATTCTGGATCTTGGCCTGCATACTTAAGACCTGAATCTCTTTGGCCAGAATTTTATTGATCTGACTTAAGCGTTTGAAACCATTGCGTTCTTCCATAAAAGACTGAGCAACTTTGATCTTGACCCCGAGATTGGAGACAATCAGATCGGCGAGACGCCCGGGGAGATTGACATTATCAAGAATCATCGCAACTTCCGGAGCAATCGGCTTACCCAGCGCAATCGCCTTTTCAAGACGATCTTTGACGCTGCGAATCATAGCTTCGGTTTTAAGATCAATTTTATCCTCTTCGACATCCTCGACCTTTTCAACCCGGACCTTGAAGAGGGGCTCACGCTGTACGACTTCCGTAATCGCCGCCTTGGCCAGACCCTGAACCAGAATCTTGACGCGGCCATCGGGCAGCTTCAGCATCCGCATGATCATTGAGATCGTGCCGACCCGGTAAACCCCGCTACGGCCCGGATTCTCTTCCCGCAGATCTTTTTGCGTAACCAGAAAGATAAGCCGGTCCCCGGCCAGAGCTTCATCAACCGCCTTGATCGAAGCCTCCCGACCGACAAAAAGAGGCATAATCATAAAGGGAAAAACGACCACATCACGAACCGGCAACAAAGGCAGTTCATCCGGCAGGACAAGTTCTTCGCCCTCCTCTTTACTCTCTTCCTGAACTGCTTCAGAACCCTCTTCGATAACAGCCAGAGCCTCCTCAAGCTCTTCATTTAAGTCATCAAGCTCGATATCCTGATCATCGTTGTCATCTTCTCGGGAGTTTTCCCCTTTTTCGTCTTCAGATCCCGCTTCATCTGCAGATCCAGGAAAAGCCTTATCCCGCTTTTTCTTATCGTCACTCACCAGTCAACCTCCAGATTATATAAAGCTTTTAAGTGTAAAAAAGTTAAGCATCTCGAAAAAGCCCAGCGGCTCTACCGGATATCACAATCTACAATTTATAGTATTCCCGTAGACGCTCTGAAAGTTTTATCGTCAGCTCGAAAACCCGAACGGCGCGGGCCGGTGATAGCGATCCGGCCCCGCAACTGGGCGATACGAAACTGCGCTCTAAAATACTCTTGAGCGGTATTCTGGCACTGCTCAAACGTTCCATTTGGGTTTTAAGTAAAGTAAACAGAGAGTCTACATCCTCATCATCAACCGCCCCGCTGGTCGGCACCACACCCCAAGCCAGATATCCCCCGACCCCGAGAAACTTCTCGAGCTCCTCCTGATAGAGACGTAGGTTCTCTCCATATTCATAGGCATCAAAGTTCAACAAGTCAACCCGGGTATCAAGCAGCAGGGACCAATCCGTATTACCGCAGCAGTGGACTCCGGTCAAACCTTCAAGTCCGGTGCTGACCTCATTCAGAAAGTCACGCACCTGCTCCCGGGAGAGCGTGCAAAAGGCGGTACCGAAAGAAACCATATAGGGCTCATCGAAAAAGGTCAGGGTCGGCAGGCCGGGAAAACAACGCTTGAGAAAAGCTTCCTGCCAACGGGCCTTCATGTTCAGATGCTTGACCACAACATCGGCCAGGGTCGAATCATAGATGATCGATCTTTTTTGGGCATCGGTAACCCCGAGACCAAAACTAACCGGCCCGGTCACATGCCCCTTGACCAGGATCGGGGCTCTCTCCCGAAAACGTTCCGCCAGAGCCGGAAGACCCTGCCATAACCCGCTGGCCCGCTCCCGACTAATTGCGAAATAGTCGAGGTCAACAGCCAACACCGCTTCATAAAAAGCGGTTAGCTGGTCGACGAAATCGGGCTGCCCCGAATCAAGATAGAAACGTTCACCCAGCTCATCAAGAACAACCCCGGGCAGCCCCTCCCCATACTGAACATACATACCTTCAAGAAATGAACGGTTGGGCAGTTGCGGCCAGAAAGGCGCTTCCGGCAAACAGGCAGCAATCAGGTCAAGGGTTGGTTCAACCTCCAGCTGGGGCAGACTGCCGATCCCAACAGCCATGCAACGTGGCAAAAAAGTATTCCGTAAAGAGGAACTGGGCACCTAAAACTCCATCATATAGTAAACAGCGGATAAAAAGTAAAAAATCAGCCGGTTTTCATAAAACAACACGATTTTCCTAAAAAACATTACAGCTTACCATAAATCCCATCATTTTAGCAACTATTTTACCTCTTCTTTCAGCTATTTATTGACAAATATCCCGATTTTCGCTAACCAACTATGACTTGTTTTTAAGGCTTTCAGCAAATATTCTAATCCCGTGAACAAATGACTTTTCCCTGGCACATAGAAGCCCTTAACCCGCCCTTTGGCGATCCGGGATTTTTCCTGCAGCACAGGTCCAACGGCGCAACCCTGCTCTTTGATCTCGGGGACCTGCATAAACTTTCGACGAAACAGATTTTAAAGGTTTCATACATCTTTATCAGCCACGGCCACATCGATCATCTAATCGGCTTTGACCACCTTTTACGGCTCACCTTAAACCGCCCCAAAGACCTGCATATCTATGGCCCACCAGGAATTATCACGATGATCGGGCACAAGCTCAAAGGTTACCACTGGAACTTGACGGCCCATTACGAACTCCTGATTACAGTTCATGAAGTTTTCGAAAAGCGTATCGAGCAAAGCACCTTTGCCTGCCGCCATAAGTTTAATCCCGAACCCGGAACCACCCGGGCCCGCCAGGATGCGACCATCTTTAAGGCTCCAACTTTTACAATGAGCGCCACCACGGTCGACCATGGCATTGACTGCCTCGCCTTTGCTCTCAAAGAACCTTTACAGGTCAAAATCCGCCCCGAAGAACTCCGCCGCCGCAGCTGGTCGCCGGGCCCCTGGCTCAGCAAAATGCGACTCGCCCTGCAATCAAATAGCCCGACAGACACCGTCATTGAGATTGGCGGACGCAACTACCATCTCCAAGAAATTGCCGAGCGCCTTGCCCTGATCCAACCGGGCTTAAAAATAGCCTACGTAACCGATACCGGCTTCACTCCGCAAAACCGTCAAAAACTCTTGCCCCTGATAGAGGGTGCCGACATCTTACTCTGCGAAGCCGCTTTTTTAGAATCCGCCGCCGACAAGGCCGAAATAAGCAAGCATTTGACTGCTGCTCAAGCGGGCAAACTCGCCCGCCAGGGCCAAGTCAAAGGTCTCCGACTTTTCCACTTTTCCCCGCGCCATACGGAAGAGATGGAGGAGTTCTACCGGCAGGCTGGAAAACATTTTAACGGCCCGATAAGTTAAAATCAAGGTAACTATTCAGAGACCTTCAGAGCTTTGGCCGGGAGCCCGGTTTTCCACTTCTTGGTTTTCGGCTGGCTTGTTGGTTAAAAATTTTTCAGGAAAAAGAGATTGCTTTGTCAACCACCTTCTGCTAGTTTTAACAAAGTAGTTTATCGTGCTCAATGAGCAGCTAAGCTTGCCGCCGACCCATTAGAAACGCCCAAACGCTGCACAAACCAAGGCCCTATGCCCTTAAAACGACTGGCTAATTTTTTCTCGACCTACCAACCGGAAACCAAAATCTCAACAGATACGGTGCGCGCCGCAGTCCTTTGCCCTTTGTACATGGAAAAGGGCGTTCTGAAAATGCTCTTTATAAAACGTTCGCAAATGGTCAAGGCCCACAAGGGTGAAATCTCTTTCCCCGGCGGCGTCAGAGAAGTTCAGGATTTTTCCCTGGAGGCAACCAGCACCCGAGAAACTGAAGAGGAAATTGGCGTCAAGGAGAGGGATATCACGATTTTCGGAGGCCTTGACGAAGTCAATACAACGACCGGCTTCCTGGTCTCCCCTTTTATCGGAACCATCCCCCACCCCTACCCGTTCAACCTCTCTCCCGATGAGGTCGAGAGCCTGATAAGCTTAGCGGTTGGTGATTTCTTTGAACCTTGTAATAAAGTTGACTTTTATTATTTTAACGGCCGCCGCCTAGAGCCCCAGCTGGCCTTCAATATTGATGGACATATAATCTGGGGTGCTACGGCAAAAATCATGGGGCAGTTTTTAGAGCTGGGCAGAGAACACGACCTTTTTGCAAAGTCAACCTTGCAAACCTTCCATCTTGCCAGTTAAAGAACCCGACCCGCCACTAACAAGTTTGCCAATCATAAATTCAGGAATTGCTATGACACACACAAAAATTCTCCCGGTTCACCTAATCGCCCTCCTGCTCACCCTCCTGCTCCTCAGCCGCCCGGGCCTTGCCGAAGCCGCCGGTGAAACCCGCTATATCTCAGATAAAATCAGGATCTACGCCCGGGCCGGGGCAGGTACCGAATTCAAGCTGATCGCCCCCTTGATCACTGGTGACCCGGTCACTCTGCTTGATGAAAAAAAAGCGGACTGGGTTCATATAGACTACGGGAAAAATCGCCAGGGCTGGATCCAAGAACGTTTTCTGACCACTATCGAACCAGCCGCCAAACGCCTGGCCAAAATTAAGCAACTCGAACAGAACAGCAAAACAAAGATCGTCTCACTCACAGAGACCAATAAGGAGTACCGGAAAGGCAACACCGGCTTGCTCCGCGAAGTAAAAAAGTTACGCGGCAAATTGCAGAAGGTTGAGAAAAAGTACAAAACCTTGTCCGAAGAGTCCGCCTCCTTCCTTGAGCTGCAGACCAAACATAAAAATCTGCTTACCGAAAACCATACCCGACAAAAACAAGAAGCCATCATCCTGGCGGAGTGCAAACTTCTGAAAACAGCCTACCGGATCAAATGGTTTCTTGCCGGTGGCGGCGTCTTGTTAATCGGTTTTTTCATCGGCATTCTCTTGCAGGTCTTCCGCAACCGCAAAAAAAAGGGCTCCAGTTTAAGCTTTAAATAACGCCCCCCGGACAAAACGCAAACCAATCAATTAACGGCTTAACAGAACCTCCTTAACCTGAACAAAATGGCCTTTTTGAATCTCGTAAATACGGAGACCCATCGAACCTTTGTGGCTCTTGGCGGAGAAACTGAGCGGCACGGTCAACCCCCCGGTATCAAAATCAGTCAGGCCTTCAAGAGCAGCTTTGATGGCCGGACCATTAATCTCGCCTGTAACCCGGCGGAGCGCTTCGCCGAGCACCTTCATGGCGGTAAAACCCTGGAAATAGCTGACCACCTGAACTTTACCGGGATGGTATTTTTTACTGATCATTTTAGCCTGCTTGACACCTGAATCATTATCTTCCCAGATACAAAAAGGATTGGTCCAGTAGCAACCTTCGGCGGCGGAGCCGGCGCGAGCTGCGATTTCACTATTCATGGCCCAGTTCAACGCAAAAAATTTGGTCTGCAGATTCAGTTTTTGGGCATCTTTCAAGATCTTCACCATACCCGAAGTCTCCTGACAAATCGCGAAATCAGGAGCGCTTTTTTTCATTTTACGAAGCTGCGGCGTGGCATCAAGAGCGCGCAGGCCAATAATTGTTTTGGCAACCACGTCAACGCCGATCTCCCTGGCATAATCCTCAGCACCGGGAAAGTGATGGCCCTGGAATTTAACCGTAAAGAAGGGTGATCGACCAAAATCGGTATCATTGTAAATGAAAGCGACCCGCGGCTTGCGGCTCTGGTCAGTCCAGTTATCCTTGATAAATTTCAGGGCCACCCGAGCTTGGTCGACGTAGGTGGTACCGACCATAAAATTATAAGGAGTCACCTTGGGGTCGCTCAAATGCTCTGAATAAGAGGCTGAAAAATAGGGAATCTTATCCTTTGTAATTAATGGCGACATCGCTATTGTGTCACCGGTACCCCACCCCTGAATAGCCACGACCTTCTTAATCTTGAACCTTTTATAAGCCGCCATAGCTTGAGGAATTTTATAGACATAATCAACGTCCAGTAATTCAATCTTCGTACAGTTTATGCCGCCCTTCTCTTCATTAAGATAACGAACATAATCACGGACCCCTTCAGCATACGGGGCGCCCACCAAAGCGGTGCTCCCGGTAATGTCGAAAAGCCCGCCGATTTTGATGGTTTTCGCGGCCCGTGTCGGGGCCGCACAGAATAAAACCAGGGAAACAACTACCCACCAGATACCAACCCTATTCATATCTCTCCTTCAACCCGATCGCCAATAATTTAACCGACGATTCCATAAAACACCCTATATATTATATAGACAATTATGCTGGAAAAAACCTATTTGTCAACCCCAAAACCCTTCAATCAAAAAACCCAGTCCCGGTTTCGAAATCGATAATAACAGAATAGAGCGCTGCACACAAGCCCCAGCAAACCGGCAAAACGCCGATTTAACCGGTCGCCAATAAATTAAGCGAGGCAACTTGCTTAAAGATTTTTTAACGATTTTCCAGCACTTTTGGGAAATAATAAAAAAATCTTGACAACAAGATCAGCATAATTATAAGAGTGCTCCAACTTTTAGATTAAAATCACCAAACTAGCGAAAACCGGTAAAGCTTACCCAAACCACAACCCAGCTTCAGGATATCATGAACCCAACCCTTGACAGCCCGGTCGATCAACCTCTGAAACATTATCGCATCGGAGAGATCGGCAAACTGCTTGAGCTGAGCACCAGAACGATCCGTTACTATGAAGAGATCGGCCTCCTCAACACCGTCAAACGAATAGAGGGGGGCCGGCGGATCTACACCGATGATGACCTACGCCGCCTGCGCTTCATAAAAAAACTCAAACTCTTGGGGCTCTCTCTCGGGGAGATGGCGGAACTTGAAAATCATTACAACCAGCACCGAACCAACAAAAAAGTCCTGCCCAAGGTTGCCGAACTCTTAAATCGCCATAGCTCCGAGATTGAATCACGGATCAAGGAACTCGGCAAACTCAAAAAAGAGATCAACGACTACCTGGCCCACATCAAGGGCAAAATCACAAACCCCTGACCCCGGTATCGCCGGGACCCAATTGAGTAGCTGAAACCCATGAATCTTGACCCTCCCGATCTGCCCTCTTCATATAAGCTGGTGCCCTCCAGCGAAATCGAGCAACGCCTCACACTCGCCCAAAAGGCGCTCTGCGAGGCCGACCTCGACGGGCTTTTAATCCTCCAGAATATCGACCGCTACTACTTCACCGGCACCCTGCAGAATGGCATTCTCTGGCTGCCTAACCAGGGCGCGCCAGTTTTCTGGGTGCGCCGTAGCCTGAAACGAGCCCGCCAGGAATCTCCGCTTACGAATCTCCGCCGGCAACCGACCGAGACCTCTAAACTGGAAGCTGAATTACGCTCCGTAATTGCCCCACAAAGTCATATCGGCCTCGAAATGGATGTCGTTCCAGCCCGGCTCGCAACCCGTTTTCAACGCCTTTTGCCGGACTCCTGCCAAATCAGCGACGGCTCACCCCTGATCCGCAACCTGCGGGCCTCTAAAAGTCCGTATGAAATTTCCTGTATTAAAAAGGCCGCCTCGATCATGGACCAGGTTATGGAACATGGCGCCACAATTTTGACCAGGGGGATCAGCGAAGTCGAGCTCATGGCCGAACTTGAGCACCAGGCCCGGCGCCTCGGACACCTGGGCATCGTCCGTATGCGGAGTTTCAACAGTGAGCTTTTTTTCGGCCACGCGATCAGCGGCGCGGAAGCCGCCCGCCGGGGCTATCTTGACGCGCCAACCAACGGCCTGGGCTTAAGCCCGGCTTTCTCCCAGGGGGCCAGCGCTAATTTGCTTCAGGAAGGGGTTCCGATAAGCATCGATTTCATGGTCAACTACGAAGGCTACCTGGCCGATATGACGAGAATGTTGTGCCTTGGTGACGCCCCGCAAGCCCTTTGCCGGGCCCACCAGGATCTGCTCACCCTGAACCGCGAACTGGTCGCTATTCTAAGGCCCGGAAACACCTGCCAGGAGGTCTTCGACCGGGCCCAAAAACTGGCCCAGGATTTTGGTTTTGCCGACTACTTCTTAGGCCACGGCCCCGACCAGGTCGGTTTCGTCGGCCACGGTGTCGGCCTCGAAGTCGATGAGTTCCCCTTTATCGCCCGCGGTAACTGCATGCTTCTTAAAGCCGGCATGGTGGTCGCCCTCGAACCAAAACTGACCTTCCCCCCCGGCCATCAGGCACCCTCCCCCTACAACCAGGTTCCAGCCTCCGCCATCACTACAGAAACCACCTATCTGATAAGCGAAAAAACAACCCAACCCCTGACCCTCTCCCCGGATAAAATTAAGCTCATTAAAAGATAAGATTAAAAAAATCTAAAAATCAGTTGACAAACAGTGGTTGAAATGATATTTCGCCTCGAACATGTTATAAAACAGTTATAGGATTTTCATTAAAAAGCTTTAATTTTGAGTCACAATTTAATTTGGTTTTGCCGGTTGTCCGCTTTGCTGAGCTCAGCAATAAATAATAAAAGGAGGTGAAACGCGATAGAGGTTTAGAGTACAACGGTCAAGACCCCGAGCGCTTGGCGACGGCCTGCGGGCTTAAAGTAGCAGATTAGATTTGGTAAACAAAGCGCCAAACAAGGAAATTCACTAACAAGGTCAACTTCGAGTCAATTTGCAGTAGAAAAGGTGGAAGTTTTAAGGTAGTTAAATTCAAGAAAAGGAGTAACACCGATGAAAAAGAGTTATCTAGCATTACTGGTGGGGGTTATCTTTATCATCACCACGGCCGGCTTATCATTTGCCGCCATGGGTGAGATGG
>CAZUXG010000030.1:0-20624 GCA_964623985.1 uncultured Thermodesulfobacteriota bacterium
TTGCTACGCATGATAGCGTAGCAAAATGCTGAATAAATTCTCAGGAAACTTCAGTATAGAAATCTTACCCCGGATATTGACCCCTTCAAACTTATTAGGATTGCAAACTAAAATTGGCGGTACAAAGAAAAAAAGTATAGCAACGCCTTGCACTTTTTCAAACCTGATACTATTATAGACTGGAACGATTCCTTTATTAAATAAATTTCCAATGAGGTACAACCCAAATGTCAGATCAAGCAAAACGCTACACCCTGGAAGAGGGTCTGGTTCTAACTTACAAAGGGAAAGGTTGGGCCCTGATCGGTAACGGTGAGGAACTCATCGCTTCAGACAAGATCCACGGCAATATTAAAACCCCCTACAAAGACAGCAAAACCATGCTCGAATTCATTAAAGATGTTATTGCCAAAGATCTGGGTACCCCGACAAATTGAGTATAAGTCAGTAGATAGTTATCGGTTGTCAGTGGCTAGGATTTTACTGATAACTATCCACTGACCGCTAAACTTAAAGCAATCCGGGCCGCCCCTAAAAGAGCTGCCTCAGAATTAAGCACGACCCTTACCGGAATCTGTTCCAGCCAGGAAGCCATGCGACCCTTATCACGAAAAGCCAAAAGAAATTGATCATCGCGTAAATAGCTGATAATCTTGGCCGGGATACCACCCGCCAGATAGACCCCCCCTGCGGCCATACCGGTCAAGGCAAGATCACCCGCCACACTTCCGAGTAAAGAAACAAAAACTACCAACGCCTTAACCGCCAGAGTTTCACCTTCATCAGCGGCAGCCACAATGTCCGATGATGATAAATACGGTTCGCTTAAAATTGGTGTTTGACCACTCGGGGCACTGGGAATCTCCTTTTGTCTGAGCCAGTCGTAAATATTGAGCAGCCCGGGGCCAGAGAGCAGACGTTCCCGGCTGACCCGGCCAAAACGGAGTTTAAGATAACGCCACAACTCAACCTCATCTTCATTTCGTGGGGCAAAATCAGCATGACCACCCTCAGAGGCGAGAATGTGAGGTTTTACCGGATCGACCAGAAAAGCCATCCCCAGACCGGTACCCGGGGCCAGAACTGCGCTGGTTGCACAAACATCTCTCGGAAAATTTCCCGGCTGTAAAACCGCCAACTCATCTTTCTTAAGTAACGGGATGGCAGCCGCCGTAGCAAAAAGATCATTGACCAACACCAGACAAGAACAGCTCAACTCTTTTCGCAACTCCTTTTCATCGAGCTTCAAACCGAGATTAGTAGCTTCGACATAACCGTCTCGAACCGGACCGGCCACTCCAAAGCAAATTGCGGCAAGATTTTGCAACACCTCCCCTTCAGACAGGAAAGCTTTAACACGCAGCCCAAACTCCGGCGTTCCACGACAACTGGAAAAACTACAGAAGGAGATTCGCTTGGGGCCCTTTGCACCTTGCCTAAAAAGGCCGATATTGGTTTTCGTCGCCCCGATATCGCCAGCCAGAACCAGTTTATTCATAGTCGGCCAGAGCCTCCAAGATAGTATCAATATTTACGGTTGACCATTCCAGGGCAATAATCCGGCGCCCGGCATTAAGCAGAGCCTGATAATCACCCTGGGCTTGAGCTGCAATCAGGGTGGCAAAGCTATAACCGCTTCCCGAAAACGGTAGATCTTTTTTAAGATCGCCACTAATCTGCAAAAATAGACCATGATTGCCATCACCCTTATGAAGCTGGCCGGTAGAATGCAGAAAACGAGGACCGTAACCGATGGTCACCGGCACCCGGCAACACTGTTGCAAATTTTTCTGCAACCTCCGTAAAGCCAAATCAAGCATTCGGGTTTGCGGCAGGTAGACCAACAGGGCGATATAATCACCGGGCCTGACCTCTTCAACAAAACTTTTGAGCGCGCTTTCAAGATCGATAATGCCTTTGAAATGATGACTGCCACTAATTTTAAGATCCGCATCATCAACCAGTCTCTCTAAAACCGGCAAGGCCCCTTTATCCTGCCAGGTGAGCATTGCTTGACGAGCTCCGACTTTAGCCGCCTCAACGTCAGGTTGATCAAAGGGATTGATACCTAGGACAGCCCCGATGGCTGCCGTTGCCAGTTCAAAACGCCAGATCTCCTGCCCTAAATCAACGACCTCATTAACGGTAATCAAAACCACCGGATCGAGAGCCTTCCGAACCTTGAAGAGGGCCGAATCAAGCGCTGAATTTTCATCATCCGCAAGCCTTAGAAAGAGATAAAAACGGTCCACTGCGGATTCTTGATGATTATCTAAAAAAGACAGCATCCCATAATCATCAATAATAACCGGCACCAGACCGTGACCTTTTTTCCCGGTACTTTCAGCAAGCAGTTGTTCGAGCCAAACGGCAAAAGGCTGCAAACGCGGTGATAATACAAGAGTCAATTTATCGCGTCCAACCAGCGCCATCTCGCCGAGAAAGGCCCCCAGTTGCAGAGCCGGATTGTCCGCTGCATTAACCTCGGAGGCACAGGCCGCCATCATCGCCCGGCCCCGGGCGATAAGATCCCTGACCGGCAGACCCAGCAGAGCCGCCGGTAAAAGGCCAAACCAAGTCAAGGCCGAGTAACGACCGCCAACCTCCGGCGGCGAAGAAAAAATCTTACGAAAACCTCTCTCCCGGGCCAACTCTTCGAGTTTGGAAGCAGGATCAGTGATCGCCACAAAATTTTCACCGGGATTTTTTTTCAGGAGGCTTAGTTGATGGAAGAAATAGTTAAAAAAGGAGAGCGTTTCAAGGGTCCCACCAGATTTGCTCGAAACCAGGAAGAGGGTGGTCTCCAGGGCTCCGGTTTCGGCTATACGGGCTACGGCCTCAGGATGAGTGCTGTCGAGGATGGAAACCGGCAAAAAGCCTGCAGTCTCGCCAAAGACTTTCTCCCAGACCTCGGCAATCAGGCTGCTGCCACCCATTCCTAAGACAATAACCCGCGTAAAACCGGCGGCCACTACTTCTTGAACAAATTCGTCGAGCTCCGCAACGGCACCGGCCATTTTTTCGGGCAGTTCAAGCCATCCCAGACGATTACTTAATTCAGGGGTGCTTTCTGCCAAGTGCGGGTCTTTTACCCAGACACTGCCGTCACGCTGCCAGATCCGGTCACCAAGACTATCCTTAGTCCACTGACTTAAACGCTCGGCCAGCGCTGAAGCCCCTACACCTGCCTGAATTTCCAAATTATTCAGAACAATATCGGACATGACCATCTCCTTTTTTAGTAGTCAGTGGTCAGTCGTCAGTTTTCAGTAAAAACCATCCCCCAAAACCAACCCCTGACTACTTATGACTACTGATCTCTAACCCGAACACAAGGCTACGGCCCGCCTAACAACCTCTTCCCGGGTAATTCTGAATTGTTGAAAGAGTTCTGAAGCCGGGGCTGAGGCACCGAAATGGTCGATCGCAATCACATCACCACGATCTCCCAGATAGCGATGCCAGCCCATCGATGATCCCGCTTCAATCGCCAGACGGCGGCCGCCCGGCGGCAAAACTTTATGTTTGTAGGATTTGGACTGTTCGGCAAAGAATTCCCAGCTCGGCATACTGACAACTCGGGTCAAAATCCCTTTTTGTTTAAGTTCGGCAACTGCCGCAAGCGCGAGCGACAGCTCTGAACCAGTGGAGATCAAGGTAATATCTGCTTCTCCAGCCTCATCCTCAGTCACTACATAGGCTCCTCGATGCAATCCGGTCTCAGCCTTATCAACCATCGGAGCCAGGGTCGGCACGTTCTGCCGCGTCAAAATCAAGGCTGTGGGGCCATCCTTACGACGTAAGGCCTCTCTCCAGGCAGCTACAGTTTCATTGGCATCAGCAGGCCGGATCACAACCAAGTTGGGAATCACCCTTAAACTGGCGAGATGCTCTATCGGTTGGTGGGTCGGGCCATCCTCACCGAGCCCGATACTGTCATGAGTAAAAACATAAACTACCGGCAGACCCATCATCGCAGCCAAGCGAATTGCCGGTTTCATGTAGTCGCAAAAAACCAGAAAAGTACCACCAAAAACACGTACGCCCCGATGCAGGGCTAAACCGTTGAGCACGGCTCCCATGGCATGTTCTCGAACCCCGAAATGAATATTGCGTCCCGTAAAATCGGGAGCGCCGAAATCCACAGCCTCGTTAATATGGGTTTTATTGGAAGGACTGAGATCGGCAGAACCGCCCATCAGCTCCGGCAAAACTCCAGCCAGTGCGTTGATCACCTTGCCGGAAACCGCCCGAGTTGCAAAGCCTTTCTTGTCAACCGGAAAAGCCGGCAGAGATTTTTCCCAATCAACCGGCAAAGCGCCAGCCTGACGACGCTCCCATTCGGCTGCCAGGCCGGGGAAATTATCTTTGTAGGCAGTCATCATGCCCTGCCACTTCTTTTCCTCTTTAGCGCCGACCTCTTTTACTCGACGATAGTTCTCATAGACCTCATCCTCAACCAGAAAACTCGTCTCAGTCGGCCAACCGAGATTCTTTTTAGTCTTGATAATCTCTTCAGCTCCCAAAGGCTCACCATGAGCCGAGGCGGTATCCTGTTTAGCCGGACTGCCGAAACCAATATGAGTACGAACTGCAATAAGACTGGGATGTTCCAGATTTTCGCGAGCCGTACTCAGAGCAGCGGCGATAGCAGCGCAATCATTACCGTCGTCAATCTCAATCACCTGCCAACCATAGGCCCGAAAACGGGCGGCACAATCTTCAGTAAAAGTGATCTTGGTGTCGCCTTCGATCGAGATGTGATTGTCGTCGTACAGGTAGATAAGTTTTCCCAACTTGAGATTGCCGGCCAGCGATGCGGCTTCATGCGAGATCCCCTCCATGAGATCACCGTCACCGACAATCCCGTAGGTAAAGTGATCGACCACCGAAAATCCGGGCCGGTTAAAGACCGCGGCCAGACTTTTTTCGGCCATCGCCATACCAACTCCGATGGCCAGTCCCTGACCGAGAGGACCGGTGGTAGTTTCGATTCCCGGTGTCTGACGATATTCGGGATGGCCCGGGGTCAGGCTGCCCCATTGCCGAAAACTTTTCAGATCCTCAAGACTTAAAGGATAGCCACTAAGATGAAGCAGAGCATAGAGCAGGGCCGAACCATGACCGGCAGAAAGGATAAATCGATCACGATTGGGCCATTCCGGGTTAGCAGGATTATGCCGGAGAAAACTACCCCAAAGGGTATGAGCCATAGCTGCGGCTCCCATCGGCATCCCCGGATGCCCGGAATTAGCCTTTTCAACCATATCGACTGCCAGAAAACGAACCGTATTAATACATTTTTCTTCCAGATTTGCGGACATCTACCTCTCAACCTCCATTTATTTTCAATAAAACACAAAAAGACGGCCCCAACCTGAACCCGCCTTCTTATTGTAAAATAACCATCATAAACTGCCTTATATCAGTTTAGAAAACCTAAATCAATCCGCGAATAGACGGCTTTTCATCTTTTTTAACTCCGCATTCCTTTTCCACCTCTTCCCATCCGGCAATCAGCGACTGGATATCGGAAAGCAGGGTACCAAAGGTTGTTGATAAATATACTTGTAAAATATTAATCTTTTTGTTAATAATGTTAGGTGAACTGACAGTGGACTCCGTGATAGTTATGCATTTCAATAGGCTTGGTTAGATTATGATCGGGCTTAAATATAACTAATAGAGCGCCGCAAAATGTCTAATGATGCTAGTGAGTGGTTGATCTATATAGTTGGTTCGGGGAATCTGCAAGGTGAGTTACTGGCAGCCTTTCTCGAAAAGGAAACAGGCTTGCCTTGTCGTATCGGAGATGGGGATGGTTTGTTTCCAAAAAATATGGTCTCCACTCGACGCAGCATTATTTTTTACGACTGTCAAGGCTACTCGGCTCAGGTTATTCTTCGTAAACTAAAAGAACATGATCACCACGTAAACGTTGAATCCTATGTAGTATTATTCAATGTCAACAGTGGGTTGAATATTGAAGAAGATCTCTTGACCCTGGGTATCTGGGGGGTTTTTTATGAAGAAGATCCTCCGGTGAGTCTGCCGCGGGGGATTGAGGCGATCAGAAAGGGTGAGATTTGGCTCTCTCGGCAGGCGATGAGTGCCTGTCTTGTAAATATGCGGCGCCGTGAAGGTGGCGGTCACCAGCAGAAAAAGTATGTTTTGAGTCCTCGTGAACGTGAGGTTTTACAGCTGCTTGCCAATGGCGCCAGCAATGATGATATCGCCGTCAAGCTCTGCGTAAGTATCCATACGGTTCGCTCTCATGTCTACCGTATATTTAAGAAAATTGAGGTCTCCAATCGTCAACAAGCCTCACTCTGGGCGGCACAACATCTATAAAATAACGACGCTAAAATCATCAAGTTCGCTCTTTTAGAACCTCATTGCAAGCCCCTAAGAAACAGACCAGACAGTACCCCCATCCAGGATTCAAAAACCATTTATTTTTTCAGACACTCCTCTTTCAAACGTTTCATATGACCGCGGCCTAAGCCTTTGACTTCACAGCCCAAAGCAAAATAGGCTTTGATCTGATCATCACTGAGCATGGCAAAACAGTCGATGATTACCGCCGGAGTACCGATCATAGCTACTATTTGATCGGGTTCCAGCTCCCGGTAAGCTTCGTGACGAACAGCCAGAATGACTGCATCAACCCCTTGCAGTGAGGTTTCCAGATCCTTGCTGACTCGAATCTCGGTGAGGCTCTCCTGGTTACGGAAAAAACGGGACCAGGAATGGCCCGGGGCCGGATAACTTTCCTGCTTTTCGAGCTCCCACCAGTGCTTGACGTAAGGATCGTGGACCAACACTTCAGCCCCCATTTCGGTCAACTTTCGCACAATCAGTTCGGAACCGCTGTAGCGGGTATCACCAACATCCTCACGATAGGAAGCGCCCAGGATTAAAATCCGTGAAGCGGCCACGATTTTGCTCTGGTTGCGCAGGCCGTCACGTACCAGCCCAGCAACGTGCAGAGCCCTGGTATCATTGATATCAATCGCCATCGGGGTTATCTGAAAGATATCATCTTCAAAACCCATCAGGGTATTATAGGACCAAACCCCAAGACCGCCATCCTTGGGCAAACAATAGCCGCCGATACCGGGACCGGGAAAAATCATATTGGAGTGGGTCGGACGCACCTTGATCGCTTCCACCACCTTCGGCAGATCAACACCGTTGCGTTCGGCGAAGAGACTCCACTCATGAAGAAAAGCCAAGGTCGTAGCGCGATAGGAATTTTCAACGATTTTACAGGTTTCACTCTCAATCGGGCGATCCATAACCGTCAAGGGAAATTTTTCTACGTTAAGCACATCTGAAAGAAAGCTGACCACCCGTTCACGAGAAACATCGTTAATACCGCTGCAGACCCGCCAAAAGTCACGGATTGATGCAACATATTCACGCCCCGGCATAACTCTCTCGTAGGAATGCGAAAGGAGTGGTTCATGATCCTGCAAGTCGCGTTCGGCGAAAGCTCTTTTGATAATCGGGTAGGCCACATACTCGGTGGTTCCCGGCGGCACCGTAGTCTCGATCAACACCAAACAGTCGGGCTGAATATGAGCCCCAATCACCCCTAAGCTATCTTCCAGGGCAACGATATCAGCCCGCCCCTTACGCACATCACCCAAGCACTCCTTGAGATAGTCACATTGCACATCGACGACAACGACATCAGCCAACTTTAATGCGTCATATGAGTAGGTTGCAGTCAGGGTTTTCTTTTCACAGACGCAACGCTCGATCATCAGAGCAACTTCGGGATCTTCGGCTTCAACCGGAGCAACACCGCGATTGAGATAGTGAATTTTCCAGAAAGAGCGGACCGAAGGCCGCTGCATACCAATGACAAACTTGCCGGGCTTTCCGGTTTCCCGATCACAGGAATCGGCGACAACGCCAGCCATAACAGCACCGACAAAACCGACTCCCATAACGACAACAATTTCATGCCCGAGTTCTTTATGTCCCTTAACCAAGGCCGCAAGACGATCATTTTCAACCTGATAGTCTGCTTCAACGGGCAGGACAAACGCCTCTCCGTTGGGACTGGTCGATACTTTCAGGTCGTTTAAGTTCTGTCCCTTGCTTTCATTTACCATCACACTCTCCTAACTTGGCGTAGTCGGAAACAACTCGGTTAATATAACATTGAAAATATTAGTATTAAGAGAAACATGAAGGTCACGATCTTTAGTGAAAAAATCATTCGTCCTCTTCATGATCACCTGATTTTACCGCCTTGCACAATAAAGAACATAATCTTATTTGTCAATCCATATAATGATTGGTACCTATATTTCAGCTATTTAATCCAGTTTGGACAATGACCTTCCTCTCCTCCAGCCAGGTAATAATTTTTCTGACTGCTAACGACTGATCACTCTTCGTCGACGTAATCCTCCCACAACTGATCTTACCTGATTTTTCAAAAACTACTTGCCCAACGATATCGGCCAAGGTATAAGCAACTACCCGAATTAGATTTAGATGAAAATCCTTTTTTTGAGGCAATTACATGTACTTTACCTCCCACAAAATCAAGACCTCAGTATTAATATTTTGCCTGCTAATTACAGCTTTTCCCGATGCTGTATCTAGTGCCGACCCTCCTGGCCCGCCACCGGCCCGCGTCGTAACCGCAACCCTGGTCACACGCCAGGTTTCACCCACAATCTCTTTAACCGGAAGTGTCGTAGCTGAGCTCGAAAGCCGGGTCGCCGCAAAAGTCTCCGGCCAGGTCATCAGCGCCCCGCCCAAAGAGGGGATTTTTGTTGATAAAGGAACCGTTCTCTGCCGTCTCGACAGCGAGATTCTCCAACGCAGCCTCGAAGTAGCTAACCGGGAAATTGAAGCAGCAACCATTTTATTGGAGAAAGGAAATCTCGATTTTGAGCGAGTCAAACCGGTTTTTGAATCGCATGCAACATCGCGACAGGCCTATGATGACCGCCTTTACCGACTCAAAGAACTTGAAGCCAAACTTGCTATCACCCACGTCAAGCGCGATCGCTTACAGGTTGAAATCAACCACAAAACTATCAGAGCACCTTTCGCCGGAGTCATTGCTGAACGCTTGTGTGAAATCGGGGAATGGATTTCAACCGGGGCCACCGTCTGCCAATTGGTTGATTTGACCAAACTCTCGGCCGAAATCCCGGTTCCGGCCCGCTACCTGCCCTTCCTTAAAGCCGGTTCGACCTTTACGGTTCGCATCGGCCCTGATGCAACCGCCATCAAAGGCCGTTTCAACCGCATTATCCCGGCCGGAGATTTCAAAGCCCGTACTTTTCCTCTACGACTCGACCTGCCGGCCAAAACCCAGCTCCTACCCGGTTTTGATCTTGAAGTTTTATTACCCACCGGCAAACCGAAATGCGCCCTCCTGGCACCGCGTGCCGCCATCGTTCGCAAGGGTAATAAAACCACCGTGGTTACCATCATTGAAAACCGGGCTAAAATTGTCCCGGTCACTATCACGGGCTACGACGGCAATGATGCGATTATTTCCGGAACTCAATTAAAATCAGGCATAACTGTTGTTGTGCGCGGCAATGAACGCTTGCGACCGGGCCAGCCGGTCACCATAATCCCGGCTACCGGGGGGCAAAAATAATGATTCCGGTAGAGATATGCCTGAAACGACCAGTCAGTGTCATGGTCGGCATCATCATGGTTTTAATGTTCGGAATTTTAGGGCTGACCTCCCTACCGATTCAGTTGACACCAGACGTTTCGCTACCGGAATTGACCATCAAAACAACCTGGCCCGGCGCCACGGCCTACGAAATTGAACGTGAAATTATCGAGCCCCAGGAAGATGTCTTGAAGGGCTTGCGCTATCTGACCAAAATGGAGAGTGAAAATGTCAACAACCAGGGTCGCATCATCCTCACCTTCTCACTTGATGCTAAGCTTGAAAATATTATGCTGCGCACCTCCAATAAACTTAACGAGGTCAACAAATATCCCGAAAATGTCGAAAAACCGATCATCACCGCCTCCGGAGCCAATACCTCACCGGTAATCTGGACAATCTTCAAAACCCTCCCTGAAAACCAACGCGACATCAACACATATCGCACCTATTTTGACGACCATGTAAGTCAGCTCTTGGAACGGGTACCAGGGGTGGCGGAACTCTATATCGTCGGCGGCACCGAAGATGAGCTGCAAGTTATGACCGACCCCTACACCCTGGCTGCCCAAGGCCTGACCTTAAGTCGCGTCATCGAGCGACTGCGCGGTGAAAATGTCAATATTTCGGGCGGCGATGTGAGTACCGAAAAACGCAAATACCTGGTTCGCACCTTGGGTGAATACCGCAATCCCAGCGATGTAACCAAGGTCATTTTAAGAAGTGAAAATGATCGAGTGGTAACCGTCGGTGATGTCGCCGAGGTCAGACTCGGCTACAAAAAACTTGAAGCTGCCATCTTCCACAACGGCCAGAAAGCGATTGCCGTAGGCATCAAAAAAGAGGCCGGTGCTAACGTCCTTGAGATGACACGCCGGGTACGCCAGCAAGTAGACCAGCTTAACGACGGCATTCTCAAAAAGAATGGCCTTATTCTCGACTGGGTCTACGACCAGACACCTTACATCGACAGCGCCATAGGTCTGGTCAAACAGAACATCTGGATCGGCGGGGCTTTAGCAATCATTGTTCTTTTAATTTTTCTGCGCAGCCTCTCGGCAACCCTGGTGGTGGCAGCAGCAATTCCGGTCAGCGTCATCGGCACCTTCCTCTTTCTCCTGTTGGGGCATCGCAATCTCAATGTTATCAGTCTCGCCGGGATGTCATTTGCGGTTGGCATGGTCGTCGACAATGCAATTGTCGTCATGGAGAATATCGATCGCCATCGAAAAATGGGGAAAGATCCTTTTCTCGCGGCCCGCGACGGTTGCGCTGAGGTCTGGGGCGCGGTTTTGGCTTCAACCATCACCACACTGGCAGTTTTTCTGCCGGTTATCTTTATCAAGGAGGAGGCCGGCCAGCTCTTTAAGGATCTGGCGATCGCCATCTGCGGGTCAATTGCCTTAAGTCTGGTGGTTTCAGTTACTTTTATTCCGACCCTGAGTAAGCTTCTTTTTGACCTCCGGGAAAGAACCAAGCGACCACAAAAAATAAAGTCCATCCAGAACCACGACCCACTAAACACTTTCGGAGGCGTTTTTAAAAGCTCGATTTCAAGCTTGATCAGCTGGTTTACAGAACGCTGGTATCGCCGACTTTCAGTGGTGACCCTGCTCGGCGGTGGAGCCCTCCTGGTCGCCTGGATGCTGTGGCCCAAGATGGAATATCTGCCGATGGGCAACCGCAACCTGATCTTAAGTATTCTAATCCCCCCACCAGGCTATTCCGATGCCGAAAGAGCGGCGGTCGGCACCGAAATTGGCCGGCAGCTTAAACCCTACATGGAAAAAGAAATTGATGGTATAGACCGGGTAAAAACCTACTTTTACGTCGGCCGCGGACAAATGCTCCTGGTCGGCGCCAAATCAGTCAATCCCGAACGAGTCCGCTCGATTATTCCGCCACTACAGAAGATTATCGCTTCCATTCCCGGCATGTACGGCATTACCATGCAGCGCGGCATCTTTGAAAAAGGCCTCGGTAAAGGACGCACCATCGAGGTCGATATCAGCGGCCCTGAATTAAGTCGCCTGACCACGGCCGGCGGCGCGCTTTTCGGTATGATCCGAAGAACCATGCCCAACACCCAGATAAGACCGGTTCCCTCACTTGAATTAACAAGCCCCGAAGTAACCATTTTACCACGCCGTGACCGTAGTGCCGCCTTAGGTGTCAATGCACGCGAACTCGGCCTGATGGTTGATGTTTTTCTCGATGGCCGCAAAATTGATGACTTTAAAGCCCCAGGCCGCAACCAGATAGATCTCACTTTAATGGGACGGGATGGTTCAATAACCTCTCCGGACCAGATTATCGACCTGCCCATGGTTACCAGCAATGGCCGGCAGGTACCGCTTTCGTCGCTGGCCACCTTTGTCGAAACCTCAGGACCAACCCAGATCAACCACCTCGAAAGACGACGCAATATCACCCTGCAGGTAACCCCGCCGGAAACCTTACCACTGGAAGAGGCCATGGAGATTCTCTCGCAAAAACTCCTGCCGCAACTCAAAAAAATGGGGCTTTCCGGTAACGGAGTAGAAATTTCACTGTCCGGCACGGCCGACAAGCTGACTCAAACCCGCCGGGCCCTGCAACGTAATTTTATCCTTGCCCTGATCATCACCTACCTGCTTATGGCAGCCCTTTTTGAGAGTTTTTTCTACCCCCTGATCATCATGGTCAGCGTCCCGCCAGCCGCCGCCGGAGGTTTTATCGGACTTGCCCTGGTTAACCGTTTCATCGCTCCCCAAGCCCTTGATATCCTGACCATGCTCGGCTTTATTATTCTCATTGGCGTAGTCGTCAATAACGCGATTCTCATCGTCCACCAAACCTTAAATTTCAAACGCAACGGCATGGCCGCAAAAGAGGCGTTAAAAGCCTCGGTCGAAAGCCGCATCCGTCCCATTTTTATGAGTTCCTTGACCAGTGTCCTCGGCATGCTGCCGCTGGTTCTTTTCCCCGGAGCCGGCTCTGAACTCTACCGTGGTCTCGGCAGTGTGGTCTTAGGCGGCCTCGCCCTGTCAACAGTTTTCACCATCTTCATGGTGCCGGCTTTACTGGCATTTTTCATCCGGGATTGATTCAGTGAACCGTCGAAAAATCCTCATCATGCTCTTAATTATAATTGCCTTAAGCGGCTGCGGTAGTCAGGGCGGTATGGGGGGGATATTGACCCCTTCTGATGTACTCATCGTTCAGCACCATTTACGTGAGCACTACCAATGTCTGGAGGAGTTTTGCCGGCGGCTCTATCTCAAGAATCCCAAATATGAACCCGAAGTGAAAAACCGGGTCGACAAACTTGACGCCATCTTCAAAAAGCAAAAAAACCTCGGCACACCCTATGACAATCAGGCGTCGCACGAGGTTTTGACAATCGCATTTTCGACAGACCCCGGTTATGGCGACCGGGTCGCCCTGCTGGCCTTGGGACTGCGCAAAAGCATTGATGAGGGTTATGGACAACACAGGCCCGACGAGACGATGCTCACCAGCCTGCAAATTCCTCTGGAACGTTTAAAAAAACTCTACAGTAATATCTGCCAAGTTAACTGGCGCTTAAAGGTCTACCGCGACCCCAATCAGAAACTTTATTTCCTGACCAATGGGATAGCACCGAAGGGCCACCTAAATATGGGCTATGAAGTACTGATAACCAAGATTCTAACCCGCATTGAGGATGACATCTACATGCGCGGCGGTAACCCACCCAATGTAATTTTTAGGATGTCAACAATGTTTTTTACACTCTTTTTATAACTCTGCTGAACTTTGCTGCCCACTGAAAACTGACAACTGATTATTCCACCGGTTGAACCAGGACCTTTCTCGGTTTGCTGCCTTCAGCCGGGCCGACTACCCCTTCCCGCTCCATGGTCTCGACAATCCGGGCGGCCCGGTTATAACCAATCCTGAATTTGCGTTGAATCATTGAAGACGAGGCCCCCTTGAGACGAGTGACAAAGGCGACGGCCTGGTCATAGAGTTCATCGTAACCTTCGTCATCACCATTTTCAAGATCCTGGGCCGTACGAGCGCCATTGCCCTTATTTTTTGCCTTAGCCAGCGCGGCTTCATGTTTTTTAAGCATCCCCTCCTGATATTCCGGAGCTCCCTGACTGCGCAGATAATCGGCCAGGTCTTTGATTTCATCGTCGCTGATAAAAGCGCCATGCAGGCGAGTAAAATTGGAACTCCCGGGGCTTAAAAGCAGCATATCACCGTTACCGAGGAGGTGCTCGCCGCCGGAGGCATCAAGAATCGTCCGGGAATCAATCTTCGAAGAGACCCGAAAAGAGATCCGGGCCGGGAAATTAGCCTTGATAAGACCGGTTATAACATCAACCGAAGGCCGCTGGGTCGCCAGAATCAGGTGAATACCGGCGGCCCGCGCCATCTGTGCAAGACGCGTAATTGACTCCTCAACCTCCTTGGAGGCGACCATCATTAAATCGGCTAATTCATCAATTATAATAACAATATAGGGAAATTTTTCGAGCGGCGGTATCGGCTCCCCACCGAGTTCGTCAGCATCGGAAATATCCGGCTCCGGCGTGGTTGCCTGGTTACGCATAGATAACTGTTTTTCCACATAACGGTTATAGGAAGCAACATTCCGAGTTCCGGAATGTGACATCATACTATAGCGCCGCTCCATCTCTTCAACCGCCCAGCTCAAGGCTGCCGCGGCCCGTTTCGGATTGGTTACCACGGGCAGCAAAAGATGCGGAATATGGTCATAAACCGAAAGCTCCAGACGCTTGGGATCGACCATGATAAACTTGACATGCTCCGGGGTCAGCTTAAAAAGGATACTACAGATCAGACAGTTGATCCCGACGCTTTTACCCGATCCGGTTGAACCGGCGATCAGAAGATGAGGCATTTTGGTCAAGTCGGCAACCATCGGTACTCCGTCGATCTCTTTGCCGAGAGCCAGCGGCAGGGCGCTCTGACTGCGCTGAAAGGTCGAGCTTAAAAGCAGCTCTTTGAAATTGACATCTTCGCGTTCGAGATTGGGAATCTCGATACCGACCACCGCTTTGCCCGGAATCGGAGCAACAATGCGCACCGACATGGCACTCATCGCCAGGGCCAGATCATCGGCCAGCGAACTGATTTTACTCAATTTAATCCCGGCCGCCGGCTGAAACTCATACATCGTCACCACGGGACCGGGATGGACCTCCATAACCTGCCCCACAACCCCGTAATCGCGCAGCTTATTCTCCAACTGCTGCGATTTAAGCCGTAAACTGTCATTATCGGAACCTTTTTTACGGCGCAACGGCGGATCTTCCAAAAGATTCAAACTGGGTAGGGTAATCCGGCCGTGATCACGTAAAAAAGGTAGACTAGCTTGATTTGTCGGTGGGGTTTTCGGTTTTTCAGAATGGGACCGGCCGATTTTTACTTTTTTGAGACGTTTTTTAGCTTTTTCCGGAGAATCCGGCTGGCTATCTTCAGCAGTGTTCTGCTGGCGGCGCACCAACCCCGCAAAAAAAGTAGTTAAACGCCGCAGGGCCTGCAACAAAAGACGGCCGCCCGCCAACAAACCGGCAACCAGTAACGCCGCAATGCGCAAGGGTGATATATGGGTTGTGACAATCAAGGCGAGAGCGAAGAAAACACTCATCAAAAGATAGGTGCCAATGGGATTAAAAAGAGTTACTAAAAATTCACTGATCAGCTCACCGACAACCCCGCCAGTCAGAACTTCGCTTCCATGAACGACCCAGACCGGCAGCAACAAAGAGCTCCAGATGGCAGTGCACAAAATCAAGAGCAGAGCCCCGCCAACACTACTTAAAGGGGGATATCGCTTACCGCTGACCAAGCCGATAAAGGTAGCAACCAGATAGAGCGGCAGGATCAGAGCTCCGAGCCCGACCCCCTGCAACAGAAGATCTGCCACCAGAGCCCCAATTCGGCCACCTAAGTTGGCAATATCTATCTCGCCTCCCACACTATGGTTCAAGGAGGGATCACGCGGTGAATAGGAGAACAAGGCCATCAAAAAAAAGATGGCAAGACCCAAGAAAAAAATACCGACCATCTCGGTTTTCCATTCCTGGCGTTTGACTGTCAATTTCGGTAAAACCATCGGTTCCCTGACGAATAGCAAAGTAAAATGTTTAGATGTAAGGCGCGCAGTGGACTTTTTACAAAGCCCTTACAACTCAATAATTACTGGCAAGATAATCGGTTTCTTATTCAAAGTAGTGCGAAAATATTTTTTCGTGGCCCGACGCAGTACCGCCTTGACCTCAATCCAATCCTTACGTTCAACCGCCGGTATCTGTAAAAGGGCCTCATTGACAACGCTATAGGCCTCTTCAAAAATGATCTCGTTTTCATCGGCAATCAACCCTTTAGTGGTTATCTCAGGGCCGTAAACAATCTCTCCGGTGGTCTCATTGATACCGACAACAATGATAACCATTCCATTATTAGAGAGATGACGACGATCATGCAGGGTCGCAAAATCGATCTCGCCGACCCCTTTACCGTCAATCAGCACCTTGCCATGCTCGACCCGGCCCAACCGCCGTAATCCAGCATCATCGAGTTCCACCAGTTCCCCGTCAGTCACCACCAGAGCTTTTTCACCGGCAACCCCCTGCTCGACCGCCAAGCGGGCATGCAAATCAAGATGACGATACTCACCATGAATCGGAATAAAATGTCGTGGTTTAATAAGGTTCAACAAAAGAGAAAGTTCACCCCGGTAAGCATGCCCCGAGGCATGAGTAAAGGCAACCGGTTGATAAAGAACCCGAGCCCCCAAACGAGTAAGACGATTGAGCAGGTTGCTGATCGCCTTCTCATTACCGGGAATAAAACGGGAAGAAAAAATCACCGTATCGCCGGGCCCCAAACTCATCCATTTACTGTTATTGGAGGCCATCAACGAAAGGCCGGAAAAGGGTTCACCCTGACTCCCGGTCGTAATCACCAACACCTCATCCGGCGGCCGGGAATTGATCTCTTCAATATCGATCAAAGTGTCGGCCGGAATCTGCAAAAGATCGATTTCCTGGGCAATCTGCGTATTATTATGCAAGCTGCGCCCTAAAATTGCCACTTTCCGGCCCCGCTCATGGGCAAGCCGGATTATCTCTTGAATACGATTGAGGTTGGAGGAGAAAAGAGTGATAATAATCCGGCCCGAAGATTCGGAAAAGAGTCCCGCAAAAGCTTTTTTTACTTGGGCTTCACTGGCCGAATAACCGACACTTTCAACATTGGTACTATCCGCCAGGAGAAGATCGACACCTTCGTAACCGAGCTGGGCCAGGCGATTGAGGTCGGTCTGTTCACCATTAAGCGGGGTATAGTCTATCTTGAAATCACCTGAATGAACGACGACCCCAGCCGGAGTCGTGATCGCTAAGGCAACCCCCTGGGGAATCGAGTGAACCACCGAGATAAATTCAATAGAGAAATTTTTGCTGGTAACCGTCTCACCCGGCCTGACCACCCAAAGTTCACACTCATCAAGAAGCTGATGTTCCTCAAGCCGCCGACTGACCATGGCGATCGTCAACTCGGTACCATAAACCGGCACCTTAAGCTGGGGCAGGATAAAGGGCAGAGCCCCAATATGGTCTTCATGACCGTGGGTCAGAATAATACCTTTAATGCGCTCTTTTTCCCCCAGCAAAGCGCTGATATCAGGAATAACAATATCAACCCCGAGCATATAAGGCTCAGGAAACATCAAGCCACAATCAACAATGAAGATCTCGTCGTCATACTCCAGAACCATCAGGTTCATACCGATCTCACCAAGCCCCCCCAAGGGCAACAGGCGCAAACCTTCCGGATTACCGTCTGCCGTAAACTCTGATGAAATCTGCTCTGTCAACATGAACTAAAATTCCTTTTTAAAAACTGCTTTTGGCCTTAAAGTTAACTCTGAACCTTAAACACTGAACTTTGAACTAACCCTGTTGCATTTGCTGTAGCAAAAAGGCCTCGACAAACGTATCAAGACCACCGTCCAAAACCTGATTGACATTACCGGTTTCACATTCGGTACGATGGTCCTTGATGAGTTGATAGGGGTGCAATACATAAGAACGGATCTGGCTGCCCCAGGCAATCTCCATCTTTGAGCTCTCAACCTTATCCTGGGCCCGGCGACGTTCTTCCATCTCTTTTTCATATAAACGGGCTTTTAAAATTTTCATCGCATAAGCACGATTTTTGTGTTGCGAACGCTCATTCTGACACTGCACAACAATACCGCTGGGCAGGTGGGTTATACGCACCGCCGAATCCGTTTTGTTAACATGCTGACCACCGGCACCACTGGCCCGATAAGTATCGATGCGAAGATCACCTTCATTAATTTCAACCTCGATATCATCATCTATTTCAGGGCAAACATAGACCGAAGCAAAAGAGGTATGACGCCGATTACCGGCATCAAAGGGAGATATCCGCACCAGTCGATGAATCCCGCTTTCGGAACGAAAATTCCCAAAAGCATGATCTCCACTCACCGTAAAAGTTACACTTTTTATGCCGCCTTCATCCATCGGCAGGATATCGACAATCCGGCTCTTCCAGCCCCGTTTCTCGGCCCAACGCAGATACATCCGCATCAACATCTCAACCCAGTCCTGAGCTTCGGTTCCGCCGGCACCGGCATTGATGCTGACAATCGCATTACCACCGTCATGCTCACCCGACATCATCTTTTCGAGGCGCATCAAGGTCAGTTGCTTTTTAAGCCGGGCGAGAAAGGCCTGCAACTCTTTCAGACTCTCAGCATCATCCTCAACCTGCAACATCTCGGCCAGTAACCCGACCTCTTCAAGGCCATCTTCAAGCCCCTGCCAACGACTTACTTCACGACTTAACTGGGTTCCCTCTTTCAGAATATCACGGGCTTTATCAGAATCATTCCAAAAATTCTCACCTGAACTTATATCTTCAATTTCACTGATTCGCTCCTGCATTTGAGCAAGATCAAAGATACCCCCTGTAGGTATCAACGGTTTCTTCAATCTCTTTCAAAAGATCAACGGTATCTTGCGGAATGGTCATCTATTTCTCCTGTAAATCATAAAAAGTAACTATTAAGGTACCGTCCTCAAACTGTCTCGATTCGCTGGATACCCCAAGGGCACTTCTTCGAAGTGGGCGAAGCAAAGTTCGCCGCGATCCGCTGTAACTTAACTATTGCATCCTTCCGCCTTCATCCTTCATACTGACGAAACATGAAAACAGCTAATAAGCCATAGAGCAGATAGGGAAGGGAGGCTGCCGTTAACGGGCTCAACAAACGCCCCTGCCCCAAAGCTAACGACAAAGAGAGGGTAATCCAAAAGGAAAACCCGAGCCCCAAACTAATCGCAACCCCCCGGGCCGCGCCCCCATGCCGACGGGAAGTCAGAGAAAAAGGGATCGCCAGGAGGACCATCAGGGGACATGACAACGGGTACAACATACGGTTAAAAACTTCAACCGTATACTCCATATGTGAGAGCCCGGCACTCTTGGCCTTACCGATATAACTTTTAAGCTCCTTGAGCGACATTCGATCCGGCTCTTTACGGGGAACCATAAAATCCTGAAAAGTCTCGGTAATCACCAATTCCAGATTTTCTTCCTGGCTAAATCCGGCGACATCGGTAAAACCGTCACGAAACCTGAAATCCCTGACTCTAGCCTTCCCAGCAACCCATTTTTTATCCTCAGCAAAATAGGTAAGCTTTTCAATATCAAGCCGCCGACTAAGACGACGATCATCTGCAAAGCGATAAATCAAGGCTTTTTCAATAGTTTTTTTTACCGGATCAAGGTCTTTAAAATAGTAGATGCCGCCTTGACCGGCATACCATAAGCTCTTGAGATTGTAAAGATTCTTCTCTTTATGCCCCTTAATGGCAACGGTTTTCAGATGATCTGCTTTAAGGCTGGTAATCGGTACGAGATGGTTGTTTACAAAAAAAGTCACCAGGGCCAAAACCAGGCCCGCCCCAACCAATGGCCGGGCCAACTTGACCAGACTCAGACCGCTCGCCTGAAAAGCCATAATCTCATTATGCTGCGCCATTCCTCCCAAAGCCAGCATGGTCGCCAGCAACAGGGCCAAAGGAATAAATTTACCAAGAACGAAGGGTATCTGATTAGCCAGGAAAAACAGCAACGGTAAAAAGCCCGCCTGGTTTTCCATGGCGTTATCAACCTTGGCAAAAAAATCTATCAGCAAATAGATAGAGAGCAAAGCCAGCAGGCTTAAGAAAAAAATAGCGAGCATCTCTTTTAAGAGATAACGAGAATAGATACGCATTGAGAGAACAAATACCCCCTATATTGACAACCAAAGATCAGTTATAATAACCTGTTAAAAAGGGAAATGCAACTACAGCCTTACACCTTTTCAGCCGACAATCAGCAAATCTTTTCTTGACAGCAATGGCAACGCCTGTTATAAGCCGCTTCCTTCTGGCGAAAACATTCGTCTGAATGTTGCGGGGTAGAGCAGTCAGGTAGCTCGTCGGGCTCATAACCCGGAGGTCGTTGGTTCAAATCCAGCCCCCGCTACCAATAAAATCAAGGGGTTACAGGTTTTTGCCTGTAACCCCTTTTTCGTTTTCCAACCCTATTTCCAACCTCTGAGGGTGTTTTCAACCCCTTTTTGTGGTATTTTTGAATAACAATATTTATTTTGGAGCAAATTACGCCTAATTTATGTTGTTGCAAAGCTGTTACCCCTGACAACTAACTTCTAATCCGTAGGCCTGGGGTTCAAGTCCTCCCTGGCACACCAATAATATTAAGCACTTATGACATTTTTGTTGTAAGTGTTTTTCTTTTTATCTAGCCTATATCTAGTAAGGTTAATAGGTTTGCGTTAGTTCCAGTAAACATATTTGGCTTTTTCATTCATCTAACTTTGATGGATTCGTAAAATAGTAACACGCCATGCGCTTGAAACGCTATAACG
>CAZUXG010000031.1:0-20419 GCA_964623985.1 uncultured Thermodesulfobacteriota bacterium
ACCCCTGACATTGGCGAACTGGCCTTTCTGGCCGATGAAAAAGCGCCTCACCCCTTCTATACCCGGGGTTTTATTCTTCATGATGAAAATCGGGTGGCCGATCTCATCTCTCGTGCCTACACCCACAACAATGCTGCAGACTTTCTCCTGGTCAAAGGCCGACAGGATTACCTGGCCAATCGGGAAGGCATAGTGGAAACCGTTGACAAGCCAAGCGAAGAAGCCCTTGAAGCCATAGGAGGTACCGGTGATACTCTAACGGGGCTAGTCTCGGCCCTGATTGATTCGGGCATGACAATCAAAGAGGCGGCCGTGGTGGCCATGCAGACAAACCGGCTGGCGGGGCATTACGCAAAACCGACACCGGCCACCCAGGTCGCAGAAATCATTCACCACATACCGAAAGCGTTATTGAAAGTCCTCGAAAAAAGAGATTAAGACACCCACTATAATATAATAAGGAAGACCAACAATGAAAAAAATTCTTGTCTGCTTGGCAGTTTTGCTGTTACTTCCCGGAATGGCATGGTCCCTGGAGATTTACAAAAAAGGCGACCTATCCTTAAATGCCGGCTGGTGGGGGCAGGTCTGGTATCAGCAGGTTTCCGACATGGATACCAATGGCGACGGTGAATTCGATGATGACCTCAATGATTTCCTGGTCCGCCGCAGCTATTTATACCTCAAAGGTACAGTAACTCCTGAACTCAGCTTTTTCCTCCACTTTGCCAGCGACAAACTTGGGATGGATGAGATCAACAATGATTCCGGCAAAGGACTGGGCTCAGGAATCGCCCTGCGGGACGGCTGGATCACCTATAAACTATTAGGCGATGACCTTATGGTCCAGGCCGGACGCATGTACATCCCCTTCACCCGCAATTACGGTACCACCTCAACAAAATCATTGCTGACCACGGAGCTAGACTGGAGTCAGGGTGGCCTGCGCAGCAACATTTTCTACCCCAGCAATATCGGCCGTGATGACGCAATTACCCTGTGGGGCAATATTCTTGACGATAAGCTGCAGTATCGTTTCATGGTTGGTGACGGTGAAGAGAGCCGTGCCAAAAATCCCGATGATACGATGCGCTTTGCCGGTCGCCTGAGCTATAACTTCTTTGATCCGGAAACCAAATGGTTCAATGCTGGCACCTATCTCGGCAAGAAGCAGGTTCTCGCCTTGGGTATCGGTGCTGATTACCAGAAAGATCTGGTGCTTGGGGGAGTGAAAGACAACTACTCTGCCTGGACTGTCGATCTTCATTACGATCAACCGCTGGCTAACGGTGACAATCTGACTTTTGCCGCCTCTTATATCGACATTTCTCATTGTCCCAACGGGATTGTCTGGACCCATTTTGACTCCGGCGATGACGGTGACCTGATCTCTATAAAAACTGGCTATTTTTTCGGTAATAAGCTTGGCATCGGCAACCTGCAGCCGTTTGCCCATTACCAGATGATCAGTTCCGACGAAAGTGGTGACGACGACACCACGATCTACACTTTGGGCCTCAACTATTATATTAAAGGTGCTGCTCACAAGCTGACCCTGGAAACCACTTTTGTCGATCAGGATGATAAGATCGCGGACCGCCTGCTCAAAGATCGAACCATAATCACCGTTCAGATTGCCGCAGGATTTTAGTGACTTGCAGGACACAGAGACTGACCGATAGATAGTTCCGGCTATGATAGGTTAGTGCAAAGCGGATTAACCGGATAAAAAATAAACTCCGGTTGATCCGCTTAATCCTGTCTAAAAAAGTATCTGCCGACTGTCTACCTCTTGGGCTCCGGCTCCGCCGAGTTAGGAGATAACAACGCTTGTAAAAAAATAATTACGGTGCGAAAATGAAGATTACAGAAAATAATTCTTGACTTATTATTTTCTTCTAATGTATTGGTCTGCAATGTATGAAATAAGTATAACTCCGAAATGAGGATTGTAAGATACTATTATTATTGAGTTATATTTATTCTAACAATGAAAACCTTGTCCTCTGGGCAATGTCAGAGATCATAGACTTTGCCATATGATCGACTCAATGTTACCCTTTGGTGGTGTTATCCCCACAACTACCAAACAAAGGAGTAACAATGAGTCAATTCATGAAGTTATCACAAACGCTATGGCATTGTCAGTATCATAACTTCAACACCCACTGCACCATGACTTCGAGATGTTAAGGAGATTTTGGGCTGGCCTCGAACAACCGAAGGAAAAGCGCTAAGGAAGGTAGAAAGATGAAACGCCCAATTGTTCAACGCAGCATTAAACAAACTAACGAAACTGGTATTGAATCCCCGAGAACGCGCACCCGTGCAAAGAGTGTTGCATCACTATCTGCACTGGTTCTGGCCTTTTGCATTGCACCGGTCTTAGCCCAGGAATCTTTGGAAAAGGACCTGAAAGTGTTTTATCAGCAGAACTGCGTCCGTTGTCACGGGGCGGACGGCTCAGCCTTTAGCGCGCAGGGCAAGAAGCTTAGTGGCCAGAACTTGAACGATCCAGACTGGCAGCGCAACACGCGAGATGATAAGATGGTAAAGGCCATTCTGAAGGGGAAATTTTTCGGGTTGGCGATGCCGGGTTTCAAAAAAACTCTCACTAAAAACGAGGTCCAGCAGATAGTCACAGACATCATCCGCAAGAGTAAAAAGGGACAAGTGATCGCGCCGGAGGCTGAAAAGTCGGGCGAAAAATAGTACAAAACAAAAAACCCCAACCACAAAATCCAGTCTATAAAATCAGTAAATCATAATAATATAGAAATCTTACTTACCTATTCTTCCGGTTAAAATTTGCGCCCGCCTTGTACTCGAAAAAATTTTCAGGTTTTCGGTCAGGCACTGACTGAACTGTTGGTATTTTCTGCTAGATCACCTCATTCCTTCGTTAAACGCATAAAAAAGCCTCGAAAGCTCTCTCCCCCATCTGGGGTGGAAAACCTCCAGGGTTTTTGTAATACTAAGTTACAAACTATCCCCCAAAAGCGGCAACGGGGTGATATTGGCAAAGCTTAGCTAATTAAATCCGGACTTTCGGCAAACCTTTTGATTACCAGGTACGATTAAACTCCGCTCCAAATCCGGGAAACCGGTTTATTCAATTCAGCGGCCGGGAATGATAATCCGAGAGCTATCCCTCTCCTTAAGCTGCTGCTCTTGCTGCAGCTCCTTGATCTTTTCAACCATCTCCGCCAGGGCTTGGCGCATGGCATCAGGAAAGGCAACCAGCGCCTCTTCAAGGTTGTTGGCCTCTAAAGGAGCTTGTAACGGTACCGGACCTTCCGGAGACATCAGTTGGGTGTGGCCGACATAAACCGACGTGCGGCTCTGATCTTCACTGCCGTCAAGATTGATGGGCGTCAGGACCCGGATCGACGCAACCTTGAGATCGGTGATCGTCGCTTCACGATAGAGGTGGTTGGTATCAACCGAAAAATCGGATTTCGGTCCCTGTTCGCTTGCACTCATGCTAATCTCCAAAGTTATCAGGTTAAAATAGACCAACACTGCCGGAAAACATAATCACTCAACAATTCAATATCCCATTATTGGAAACTAATGAGATTCAAAGACAAAAAGGATTTCGTTATCGCGAATCATATGGAGTTCGCGGCGAACAACAAGTTCCTGATAACGGATATCACTCTGCAAAAGGCGGATTTTGTAGCTTAAACGCTGATTTTCAACCTTAAGTTCCTGGTTGTGCTCCCCGATACGATCAATTTCGCTCTCGACCATCCTTAAAACCCGATCCCCGCGGCTACCGAACCAGGTAAGCCAGACGAAATAGAAAATAATGACCAGCAATAGGCCGGAAATCAACTGTTTCATCGGGGCACCCGAAAAACGATGCTGATCGTCCCCCACTGCTCCTGCTGCGGAAGATCAGACTCAAGGATGGAAAAACGCCACTGCTGCAAAAATCTCTCGGCCACATTGACAAGTTTCAGATCTCCAATTTTCAAGGTCTCAACCCGGCTGACACTGCCATCGGGCCGCACCCAGAAACGGAAATCGACCGTGGCATCTTTGACTAGAGAAATCTTCGGCAACTCCGGACGAAAGAGAACTTGCCGACTTCGAGCCACCGGTCCACTTAAGCCATAAACCTCTTCAGCGGCGGCTTTTTGAGGTGCATTGACCAAGAGTAGAGATTTCTTGCCGGAGAAAGCCAGCAGCGCTTCGACCAAAGACCCAGATTCAGCAATCGGTATCTTAGGGGTTCCGCCAAGACGTTGGCCACTCAATCTCCCAGCCGGCTTTTTGCCGAAGCGCCCTAAAAGTTCTTGCGGCCGGGCCAAAACCACCGTTTCAGGCAAAGAAAATGCTTGAAGAGTTGATTTATCCAGAGGCATCACGACCGGTAATTCGATCGGGGCCGGAGGTGAGAGCGGTGCCTCACCAAGGGCGAATAGCTCTTTGAGGCGCTGATCAATTAGAGTTGAAACATAGTCATCCGCCAATAAAGAAGCGGACTTCTCCACCGAAGGAGGCTCAGGCTCTGGTATAATTTCCGGCTCAACCAGGGTAACCTCAATTACAGTTCCAGTCAACAGGGCCAAACGATTGAGATGGATATTGAAATATCTGGTCATATCCGGCAAAGCCGCAATCAGGACGGCATGCAAGAAGCCGGAGAGCACCAGAAAAGGGATCAGGCGAACCGACTTATAGCGTGGTATTGACAGCAACAATCACCTCTTTAGTGGTGGTCGGTGGTCAGTCGCCAGGATTTTACTGACTACTGACCACGGGCCACTAATCCGGCAAAACCGGAAGCTACTCCTCGTTGGGTTCGGTAGCGATCGCCAACTTGTTCAAACCGGCGCTCTTGGCAGCATCCATAACCTTAACCACAAGACCGTGATAGACTTTTTTATCAGCTTCAATCACGACCAGGACATCATCACCCTGCGCTTTTCCCACAACCTGAAATTTTTCCCTTAACTGAGGCAAAGAAAGTTTCTTACCTTCAAGATAGATCCTGCCGCTGGCTTCAACCGCAACCCGCAAAGTGGTCTTCTTCTTTTTTATCTGTTCGGCGGAAGACTTCGGTAAATCAATCTTTATCCCGGGATTAACTGAAAGACTGGTGGAAAGCATGAAAAAGATCAACAACAGAAAAACAACATCAACAAGCGGTGTCATATCGAGCTGTACATCATCTCGATTGCGAGTTTGAAAACGCATAAACTGCCACCCTCACTCCCCTTCTTGATCAATAAGATCAAGAATCTCAATCGAAACCCGCTCCATACGCAGGATTCGCTTATCAACCCGGGAGCGCAAAAATTTATAGAAAACAAAAGCGGGAATCGCCACCGTCAAACCGGTAGCCGTCGTGATCAACGCCTCGGAAATACCGCCAGCCAGCATCTGGGGATTGCCAATACCGGCGTGAGAAATAACACTGAAAGCCTTGATCATACCGGTTACCGTACCTAACAAACCAAGCAGCGGAGCGATCCCGGCAATGGTTCCGAGGATGGTCAAAAAACGTTCAAGATTGGCCGCTTCGAGACGCCCTATATCTTCAATCGCTTCTTTAACCTGCTGGCGCGATTTATTGTGCCGTGAGATGCCAGCCATCAGAATCCGGGCAATTGAGGAGTTATTGAGACGACACTGGGTCAGGGCATCCTCCATCCGCTGCTGGCGAACCAGATCACTGACCTCAACAATAAACTTTTCCGGGATGATCCGGCTCCGACGCAGAGCAAAAAGACGCTCGAAAAGGATTGCCAGAGTAAGAACCGAGCAGATCATAATCGGGTACATCAGATACCCGCCCTTCATAACAAACTGATACATCAAAAGCCTCCAGTTAACAGGGAAAAACGTATATTATTCACCATCAAATCCAGAATCACAAGCCTAAACCGGTAATTCTATCGTTCTCTTACATTTTCAGCAACAATTTTTTTCAACTCTTTTTTCTGAACCTCGGTGAGGATCATAGAGTTCAATTTTTCAGTCATTTTTTTTACCGTCTGTTCAACCTTCTCTTTCTGGGCCAAGCGAACCGCCGCCAGCAGAGCATCACCAACCAGTTTCTCCTGTTGTGGAAAGAGATAACTCAAACGCAGGTAAGATTGCAGGGCTTCACTGATACGACCGGCTTTTTCAAGCACTGTAGCCCGGGCCAGAGCCGCAGTAGCGGCCTCTCTGAGAAGTGGATTCTTAACCGCCTTGTTGTAAAAAAAGAGTGCCTCATCAAACTCTTTATGTTCAGCAAAGAGGGCCCCGAGACCAGCGAAAGCCACAAAAACCGAATTGTCGCGATGTTTTTCATCAATCACCGCCAAATAGTGGCTTCGGGCCCTGGCAAAATCTCCCTGCCGGTGATATATCCTGGCCATCAACAACGTTACCTGTCTTTTGAGACCGGGATCGGGACAAACCTCCGGCAACCCGGATAAGATCGCCAGGGCCACCCCGAAGTCTTTTTCGGCAAAAGCATAACGGGCCAGAAATAAACGACAGTCACACTCATATTTACTAAAAGGAAAGCGCTCCAACAAGCGCCGGCAATCATCTCGAGCCGCTTTTTGACGGCCTTTATCAAGATCAAGTTTAAAGTGACGATAAAGACCCTCAAGGGCAAGATCCTGAGCGTAATCACCCTCTTCCAACTGTTTAAGAAGAATCAAAAGATCGGTCTGACGCCCCTGACGCTGGTAGAGATCGGTGAGCAGCAACATCAACGGCACAGTATAGGAAGATTCGGGAAAGCGGGCTATAAAATTTTTCACCTCAATCTCAAGATAGGAAAATTTATCCTGATTGTAGGCCAGAAGTAACATCCCGTAACTCGCCTTTTCATCAATCTTCCCGCCGGGATAAGAATTCTTGGCATCAAGATAGACAAGCTGAGCTTTCAGATAGTCCCCCAAATTAAAGTGACTCTCTCCCATCCTGATTAACGCCCGACCGCTCACTTCGTCACCGGAATACTTATCTATCAACCGCTGATAGGTTTTTATGGCCTCCGGGAATTTCTCAAGGCTGAAGAAACTCTCCCCGAGATTGTAAAGTATCTCGGCATTCAGGGCGGCATCGATACCGCTTTCAAGAGATAAAAGGTCAGTGAAAATAGCTGCAGCGTCTTCAAAATCTCCCTGTCGAAGAGCGATCAAACCTCTATAGTTTTGCGCTCTGGGAAGAAAAGGACTCTGAGGATAACGCTCGACAAAACACTCCAGAGCCTCTTCCGACTCCCGGTCACGATGCTGGTTAAAGAGCGCTTCAGCCCGATTAATTTCAGCATTTTGGATACTGAGTTGGGGTTTTCCGATCTCTTTGGCAAAACCCAAATAGACGGAAAAATCATTGACTGCCCGATCAAATTCATTGTTTTTCAAAGCCGCCCAAGCCCGTTCGTAGAGAAGGTCGGCGCGCGATGAAGGGTCACAAGCTATCGGCAATGACAAAAAAACACTCAAGGTTTGAGGAAATTTTTCGAGACTATTTAAGGCACGAGCCAACAGGAGATACAGGAGAGAGAGATCGGCGCTCGGCGAAAGCTTCTCTTTTTCGGCAAACAAACTCTCCAAAATAACCAGCGCTTTATCCGGCTCCCCGATTAAAAGCAGAACCTGAGCCTGTTCAATCCGTAAATCGAGGGCCACTTTTCCAGCCTCCCCGGCCGCCCCAAGTTCATTGAATGCCTCAATGCCGAAGCCCAGAGTTTCCAAAGCCTTATCATTGTCGCCCAATTTAATCTGAAGCCGGGCCAAGCGCCGATAATCATCGGCCTGTACCAACGAAACGGGAAAAGAGGTAATTAATCGCTGCCCCAAAACCCCCGCCGGTTCATACTCTTCGGAATCAAGGTAAGCGGCCGTCAACTCCCGTAAAGCGGCAGCCGCAACTGCGGCTTCTCGCAACTCAGCCGGGCGGGAATCAAAAATGTGTCGGGCTTCAATCAGCTTTCCCTGTTTAATCAGTGAAAGTATTTCACCTAAAAAAGCAAGCGGCACGACATCATCAACACTTGTGATATCACTTTGTAACCCTCCAAAAAGAGCTTGGGCATCACCAAAGGTCTTAATAAAATAGAGACACCAACCGCGCGCGAGATCAGCCTGACGCTGCAACATATCACTACCGGAAACCGGCTCGGGCAGGGTTTCAAGATAGCTGAGTGCCGTTTGATAGTCGCGCAGGTTAAAGGAGATCGTCGCCAGACGATAGAGAGCCGCCCGATATTCTACAGCTTCGGGATAGCCGTCCGTCAATCGCAAAAAAGTTAAACGACCCTCCTCCGGCAAACCACCATGAAAAAGGGCCTCCCCCCCCCAGAAAAGGGCCGCCGCCGATAAGCGCCGATCATGACTTTGGGCCGCCACCGTAAACCACCTAACAGCTTCCTGGTAATCTTTTTCACGATAATCAAGCCACGCTAGCGAATAACCTGAAAAGTGGTAAAAGCGGTTCGTTGGGGATTCCGTCACGAAAGCAAAATGGAGCCGGGCTGCACTATAGTTCTCATGTCGAAAAGCGATCTCGGCCAACCAGTAATGAAAATCAGGAACTAGTTCAGAGTCCCTGAATTTTTTAAGTCCGGCCCGAAAATACTTCCCGGCTTCATCCAGAAGACCATCAAGATACTTTTGCCGACCGCTGCGATAATAGCTTTCGGCCCCACCTAAGCCCCGGGCTAAAGAAGCGGTAACCGGATTCCGGTAGGCACAACCAGGAGTTTGGGCAACCGCGGTCTCCCAATTGGGACCCGGTCGACTCTCACTAACCTCAAAAGTCAATTTTTCAGCAACCGGTTCCAGTTTGATTCCGGGAGCCAACGCCGGTAACAAACCGAAATCACGAAAACCCTCAAGCCGGGCACTATCTTCACCAATAATCACAACTTCAGGCAAGTGCAAGCCCTCCCCCGACTGATTCGAGAAGAGGGGCTGCCAGGAAAAGATCAACATAGTGACCAGAGACCAGGCGACAAAATTTTTAATTCGCAACATAAAAAAACAGTTCAGGGTTCAAGGTTCAAAGTTAAAGGCAGTCTTGAAAAAATAGAACTTTTGTTTGAGTGCAAGGCAGTCGTATGCTTCACATGGAATCAGACATTGTTATCGGCACCCATAAGTTCATGACCGGGAAAAAGCATCTGGGCTTCACCTAAAGTGAAACGCCCTGAGACGATCCATTCTTTCAGGTGGTCGGCGATTTCTAAAGCCCGGCTGTAGCTGGAAAGCGGGGTGGCCGAAGTTTTCTTACCGTTGACCTCGATCATCCCGCTTTTAAGATCGGCATAGCTGACCTCACCATAGCTGCGGGAGACGGCCATCGGATAGTCGTAGCCATAATCTATGACCTGGGTATAGAGATCGGCGTCGCGAACCGCCGTAAATTGGGCCATCTGCTCATTAATAATGGGAATTGGGATACCAACTCCGACTGACAGGCTACAACCATAACCCAACATACTGACTCCGACCAGCCAACGCGGCGACATATCTTTGAGATTACCGGTCAACATCAGGGTCCCGGCCCCCTCTTTGACTACACCATTTTCCCCGCGGGGCACATGCGGGTTATGCTGGGTCCCGCTCCAGGTCACAAAACCAACCCCGCCACCTAAGAAAATTTTGGTCCCTAATCCGGTAGTCATATAGTAAGGGTCATTAAAGAGAGGACTGAGCTGACCGGCACTACAATAGGTAGCATTGCCACATTTGGGCCGCAGAACCCCCATGTAGGTATAAATCGTTTTTTCCGCCAGGTTAATGGCACAGTTGTAGTTTTGATAAGCATTGCGGGGGTTGCAGATAATGGCGTTGGGCTTCGATTCAAGATCTATATCTTTCTCCACCACCTTGCTGGGATAGCAGTCTGTGCCATAACCCTCCATATAGAGATGAACCTTTTTACCGTCCACCAGATCTTGGATCACATGACCGCCGCCATAACGAAACTGACCGGGATGAACCTTGTTCAAGGGATCATCATCACTGGGCTCGGTAGCGCCAAGAAAGAAATCGACCGCCGCCACACCACCATAGGCCGGCACATTATTGATCCAGGCACGGCTTGCTTTGATCTTCGGTGAAGTATGACCAACATTGAGAAACACCCCGGAAGAGCACATCGGCGCAAAGGTTCCCGTAGTCACAACGTCAACTTTACGGGCTGCCTCTACGACACCCTGCTTCTCGACGATATCAATCATCTCCTCGGCATTAACAACAACCACCTTACCACTTTTGATCCGCTCGTTGATCTCTTGAATGGATTTTTGTACTTTATAAGCCATTTTCTAAAAACTCCTAAACTAACAGCGCCAAATTAAAAAGCTCATCCTGGCGGCGCTCCATAGAGACGGCCACTTCCGCTTCAACCCCGATATGCTCATAATCGAGAAGGTGAAGAATCCCGTGAATCACGTAGTAGACGACCCCCTCCTCAAGATTATAACCGAGAGCTTCGGTCTCCCGTAAGGCGGTTTCCACCGAAACCACAACATCACCCAAATGACCATGGGCTCTCTCCTGGGGAAAAGATATCACATTGGTTGGCCAGGGACGACTAAAAAATTTTTCATTAAGCTCAGTAATCTGCCGGTCATCAAGTAATTCTATTTCAAGATCGAGATCAACAATGGCAAGTTCGGCAAGAACCGGCACCAACGCCTGCCGAATACGTTCAAGATCAAGTTTCCGGCTCTTTTGCCGGTCAGTTAAATAAAGAGACATCAGTTAAACTGGCCCTTCATGTCGTTCATATGCGGTGATTATTTTCTGAACCAAGGGATGGCGAACGACATCGACCGCGCCAAAATGACAAAAATTGATCCCCTTCACATCTTTAAGAATCTTTTGCACTGTAATCAGGCCCGATTCGCGACCCTCCGGCAGGTCGGTTTGGGTTACATCTCCAGTAACCACCGCTTTGGAAGAAAAGCCGAGCCGGGTCAAAAACATCTTCATCTGCTCGTTGGTCGTATTCTGAGCTTCATCGAGAATCACAAAAGAATCATTTAAGGTACGACCCCGCATGAAAGCCAACGGTGCCACCTCAATAATCCCTTTATCCAACATTTCCCGAGTCTTGTCAAACGAGATGATATCATGCAGGGCATCATAGAGAGGCCGTAGATAAGGGTCAACCTTCTCCTGAAGGTCTCCGGGCAGAAAACCTAAACGTTCACCGGCTTCAACCGCAGGTCGGGTCAGGACGATCCGCTCAACTTTGTGTTCATTAAGAGCGGCGATCGCCATCGCCATCGCCAGATAGGTCTTCCCGGTACCCGCGGGACCAACGGCAAAGACAATATCATGCCGCCTGATGGCGTCGACATAGAACTTCTGCCCCCGACTTTTGGGAGAGATGAAACGGCGCTGCCCCCCCTTACCATGAATATAGACCTTATCGAGAAAAATCTCTTTTAAAACGGCGCCGGCGTCGGCCGATTTTATACGCCAGGCATAATCGATATCAGCCGCAAAAAGAGGGTAACCGGCAGCCACCATGTCGTAGAGCTCTTGCAGTACGGAAAGAACCAGTTCCGCTTTTAAGGGATCACCTTCAACCATAACCGTAGTGCCCCGGGTATTGATCGTCACCCCGGCACTGTCGGAAAGCTGCTGCAAATGTTCGCCGCCCTCACCAAAAAGAACCTGGATAACTGCCACATCGGCAAAATTCAGTTTAAACATCAAACCTCTTTTAATACAGTTCAGGGTTCAAAGTTAACGTAAACCGGCCAGCTCAAGTACCATGCGCTCCAGAATTATCGATTTCGGCAACCTTGAAGTTTTGATGGCAAGATCGGCGTCCCGTAAAACCGCAAAAGCTGCGGCGTAGGCCGGCGGTCGTAATCTCTTTGCCTGATTGACAAGCTTTTTGGCAACAAAGGGCGGCACTTTCAAAGCTGATGCCAGAGTGGCGGCCGGAACTCCACGATGCTCCGGCGATGCGGCGCGACTCAAAAAACGATATTGCCGAGCCACCATCGCCACAACAACCAACGCTTCCGTGCGGGCTCTCTGTAGTGCATCAAGAATTGTCAGGGCGACCACAACCCGCCCTTCACAAACGGCATCACCAAAAGCAAAAATATTACCCCCTCCGCCATCTACCCCGAGAAGATCGACTACCACCTGGTCAATCCGGCCTCCAGATCCGACATAGAGTATCATCTTCTCAAACTCCCGATCAAGCAGAGGAACATTTGCTTCATGGAGATGCACGAGAGCTTCAAGCACCCGCTTATCAACCATAACTTTTGCCGCCAGCGCCTGCCGGGACAAGCGCTGGCTAACCTCGGCAGGACGTAGTTTTTCACTTTTTACGGTAAAATATTTTTTCTTTAACCTGGAGACCAGAATAGAGCGCCCGTTCAATTTGAAAGAGCTTAAAAAAAGGTAGGTGATAAAACTTGATTCAACCTGACTTGCCAACCACGTCAGAAGTTTTTCATGCTCGCTTTTTTGATAACTGTCAAGGTTAAGCAGATGAACTATTTTACGTTGGGAAAAGAGGGAAGGGGCTGTGGCGGTAACTAAAAAATCTTGAAAGGTAACCTGGGAACAGTCATAAACTTCAAGCGTATGACCCTGTTCAACCAACCCGGCCAAACCTCGGCTTAAGAATTGATGTGGATAACGCTCCTCTCCATAAAGCAAGCAACAACCAAAAGGACCATTATGGTCTGCGGCCCCACGCAAAGCCTTTTCCAGGGACTTCAACATAACCTGTTCAAAAAGCCGCTAAGTTTGACCGAGCCGTAAAAACTCATAATTGGAATAGCGAAGTAAAAAAGTTCAGATACGATAAAAGCGCTCTTGCGCCCTTTAGGGTGCGAGACTTGAGGAATGAGGCGTACATAAAGTACACCGCAGTGATGAAAGTTGAAAAGGAACGAAGGAGGTGGACTTTTTTACAAAATCATCAGAATTTTGTGAAAAGACCATCGTGTATATTCTCGGCCAGCACCTGACAAAGACGCTTTAACGCTGCCTGTTTACGCCGGTCAATCGTGATTGGATCATCAGTCGCCTTATACTCTTCAACCTCCTGCATCGCTGAACGCCGCCAATAAACCTGCCGACTGCGGACTTCGGTTGCCTCAACATCAAGAGTCATGCTGACTCGATATTCATAGGTTTTATCATCGGAAGAATAGGAAATTGCATAACTATCAACCGCCCCAATCGTCCCACTGATAAGAATATCTGCATCACAAGCTGCAACCACTTTTAAATTCTTGCTACGGGCAAATTCTTCGACCAGAGCATCATAGAGATCATTCTCGACCCGACTTTCAAAGGTCTTATTGTTAAAAGAGAGGATCGCCACTCTTTGGAGATCTTCACGCAGTTCCCCGGTGCCGCGCAAACGGTAGCCGCACCCGGAGAAAAAAATCAACAAGAGCAACAGGATAAAAAAAGAAAGGTATTTTTTCTGCCTTGGGGGCATCAATTACTCCTCAGTTCGAAAGTTAGATCGATAACCCATAACTTTGAACCCTGAACGTTGAACGTTGAACTTTGAACTGTTTTTAAACAACTATATTGACCAGTTTATTAGGAAGCACAATGACTTTGCGCAAGTTTTTACCGCCAATATACTTCTGTATTTTTTCACTGTCAAGGGCAAGTCTCTGAACCTCATCTTGCGCCATATCACGAGCTACGGTCAAACGTTCCCGAACCTTGCCGTTAATCTGCACAACCACCACTACCGTATCCTCAATCAGCGAGGCAGGATCGGCAACCGGCACCGGAACATAGCTTAAGCCCTTATCATTACCAAGCTCCTCCCAGAGCTCTTCACAGATATGCGGGACAATCGGAGCCAGCAGCAGGACCACAGTTTCAACCGCCTCCCGGAGCAGGGCCGCCAGAACTTTATCCAAGCGGGCTGCCTCAGAATCATAATTTTTCAGCTCATTGACTAGTTCCATGACCGCACTGATCGCCGTATTAAAGTGCATACGATCCTCAATATCGGTCCGCACCCGGGCAATTGTCTGGTGAGTTTTGCGCCGCAGAGCACTATAGGCCGACGGCACCTCGGCCAGGGTCCCGGCAAAAGCCTCAACCTTATTTAAAGCCGGCAGCAAAGCGTAAATCAGACGCCAGAGACGGTTGAGGAAACGAAAACCCCCTTCAACCCCCTGGTCATTCCACTCCAAATCAAGCTCCGGCGGTGAAGCAAAGAGGCTGAACATACGTGCAGTATCGGCCCCGTATCTCTTGATCAGGGCATTGGGGTCGACAACGTTGCCTTTTGATTTTGACATCTTGGCACCGTCCTTAATAACCATTCCCTGAGTCAGAAGCCGGGTAAAGGGTTCGGAAAAATCGATATAACCAAAATCCCTTAAAACCTTGGTAAAAAAGCGCGAGTAGAGAAGATGCAAAATGGCGTGCTCAATGCCGCCGATATAGTGGTCAACCGGCAGCCAACGATCAACCGCAACCTTTTCTAAAGGTCCATCTTCATAGTTGGCGCAAGCATAACGCATATAGTACCAGGAGGATTCGACAAAGGTATCCATGGTGTCGGTTTCACGCCGAGCCGGAGCTCCACAACAAGGACAAACAGTTTTAACAAAGCTCTCAACCTTGGCCAGCGGAGAACCTCCACTGCCGCCCAGTTCAACATCTTCGGGCAGGCAAACCGGCAGATCTTTTTCCGGCACCGGAACGATTCCGCAAGCATCACAGTAGATCACCGGAATCGGCGTACCCCAATAGCGCTGCCGAGAAACTCCCCAGTCACGCAGACGATAGGTTATCGCTTTTTTACCGATCCCCTTCTCGGTTAAATAAACAGCGACAAGATCAAGTGCCTGGCGGTTTTCGCAGCCATTAAAATCAGCTGAATTAATCAGTTGACCGTCACCCGTGTAAGCTTCGCTCATAAGGGCTGGATCAAACAATTCACCCTCGGGCTGAATAACAACCACGATCGGCAGATCATACATTTTAGCAAATTCAAAATCGCGCTGATCATGGGCCGGGACCGCCATCACCGCTCCGGTCCCGTAACCGGAAAGGACAAAATTAGCGAGATAGATCGGCATCCGGCGACCAGTTAACGGGTTCAAGCAGTAGCTCCCCGTAAAAACGCCCTCTTTTTCCAACTGGGCCGCATCCCGGTCGCGGTGCTCTAAGAGCCGCATTTTTTCGATAAAAGCGGCAACTGCCGCCTCCTGCCCGGTCCCTTGAGCAAGCTCCGCCGCCAAGGGATGATCGGGTGCCAGGCTCATAAAAGTAGCCCCAAAAAGAGTATCCTGCCGAGTCGTAAAAACAGAAATCTTGCATTCCCGATCAACCACGACAAAATCGATCTCGGCACCGACACTCTTGCCGATCCAATTTTTCTGCATGGTGATAACCCGTTCAGGCCAACCCCCCTGCAAATCATCACAACCGGCTAAAAGTTCTTCGGCATAAGCAGTTATCTTGAAAAACCACTGGCTTAGGTCCTTATCTTCAGTCTCTTTACCGCAACGCCAGCAACAGCCGTTTTCAACCTGTTCATTGGCAAGTACCGTCTGACACGCTTCACACCAGTTGACCTTTGATTTCTTCTTGTAAACCAACCCCTTTTCCAGCATCTGGGTAAAAAAGAGCTGCTCCCAACGATAGTATGAGGGATCGCAGGTCGCCAACTCACGATCCCAGTCATAACTGAAACCCATACGCTGGAGCTGGGTACGCATCTCATCGATGTTGCGGCTCGTCCAGACAGCCGGATGAACATCGTGGGCGATCGCCGCATTTTCAGCTGGCATGCCAAAGGCATCCCAACCCATGGGATGAAGAACATCACGCCCCAGCATGCGCTGATAGCGAGCCACAACATCACCAATCGAATAGTTACGGACATGACCCATATGGATTTTGCCGGAGGGATAGGGAAACATCTCGAGAAGATAGTACTTCTCATCACCTTGTCCGGTGGCAAAGGTTTTCTCTTCAAGCCAGCGGGCCTGCCATTTTTTCTCTATCGCATGGGGGTTGTATTCAGCGTTCATCTTTTTTCCTGGATCGAATTATCGGCCCTTACGTTTTTCCATCTTTTCCTGTTCTTCCTTGCAGGCGATACACAAGGGCGCCACGGGCCGGGCTTTGAGCCGTTCGATATTAATCTCCTCACCACATTCAGCACAGATACCGTAAGTACCGGCATCAATCTGTTCCAGCGCCTCATCGATCTTCTTGATCAAATGGGCCTCACGACCGCGGATCCTAAAAAGCAGATTGTGATCGGCATCGACACTGGCAGCATCGACATCATCGTAAAGATCATCCTTGTTGGTATGGATATCCCCATTTTTGAGCTGTTCTACCCGCACCTCAACCTCTTTCTTCTTCTCCAGTAAATCATGGCGGAATTCTTCAAGCTGTGCCGTATCCATTTCAGGTCTCCATAACTCTTTAAATCGTCCTGTTTTTAACAAGATCACATACTTATTTTGAGATGGCCCACTAACCGCCTCCGATAAGAGCTCCACCCCTTCAAAAAGCCTCTAAATTTAAATCGGGGCCGTTTATACTATAAAGGTACCGGGCAAAGCAACTAAAACCGTGCAACATTCGCAAAGCCCTTCAATGAATCAAAACAAAGCTTGAGACACTCGCACCCCAAGGGCATTTCCTCGCTATTGCTCAGGACATAAAAAGTCGCGGGATGGTTAAGTAAAAATTTCGATATACAAGGAGTAGTGGTTTTTCAGGCACGAGACCATACATGCAGTATGTTGAGTGTCTAAAAAACCACTACGACACAGAAGATCGGACTTTTTATGACGCCATCAAAGCTTCACAGATAGCTGACGTAATCTGTCTAACCTCGTCCGCCCCGGTAACAAAAGGGGGCATAGTATAACAGAGATTGGCAAAAGGCCGCAACCAGACACCACGTTCCACAACCATCTCCTGAACCTTCCCGACATCTACCGGGTTCTTGGTTTCAACCACTCCGATAGCTCCCAAAACCCGGACATCCTTGACGGCCGGCAGTTCTCGACAAGGTTCAAGACCAGTTTTCAACAGACCCTCAATTTCGACAACTGATTCCCGCCAAGAAGAGTTTTCAAGCAGGTCGATACTGGCCAGAGCTACGCTACAGGCCAATGGGTTGGCCATAAAGGTCGGCCCATGCATCAACATCCCCGGCCCCTTTTGGGAAATCACCTCACTGACAAAGGCCTTGGTCAGGGTCGCGGCAAAACTCATATAGCCACCGGTCAAAGCCTTACCGAGACAGAGGATATCGGGCGTTACACCAGCATGATTACAGGCAAAGAGCTCCCCGGTACGGCCAAAACCGGTAGCGATCTCATCAGCGATCAGGAGCAGTTCATACTCATCACACAACGCCCTGACCCGACTTAAATATTGAGGATGATAAAAACGCATCCCCCCGGCCCCCTGGACAATCGGCTCTAAAATAATCGCCGCCAGCTCCTTATGACGAGACTTCACGACCTCCTTGATCTCATCCATTTCATGCTCGTCCCAAAGCCCGTCGAAAGGAATTTGCGGAGCCTTGACAAAAACCTGCTTCATCAACAAATCATTAAAGAGATGATGCATGCCGTTAACCGGGTCGCAGACCGACATAGCAGCAAAAGTATCACCATGATAACCCTGGCGGATCGTCAAGAGGCGTTTTTTAGCCGGCCGGCCGAGGGAAAACCAGTACTGAACCGCCATCTTGATCGCGACTTCGACGGCCACCGACCCGGAATCGCAGAAAAAAACCCGGCTCAGCCCCGACGGAGTAATGGCCAGCAGTTTTTCAGCTAAAAGAACCGCCGGTTCATGGGTCAATCCGCCAAACATGACATGCGCCATATCTTCAAGTTGAGCGCTCATTGCAGCATTGATAACGGGATGATTGTAACCATGAATCACGGCCCACCACGAGGACATCCCGTCGATCAGTTGGCGACCATCATGCAAAGTCAGATGAATTCCGGATGCCGATTTTACGGCATAGGGAGGAATCGCCGCCGGAGCCGCCGAATAGGGATGCCAGAGAACTTCGGCATCACGTTTGACTAGATCTTTGCAGCTCTCAATATTCATGATACTTTTTTTCGGCCCAGTCGACCCGCTGCATCGCGCTCCCCACCACGCAAAAGCTCCCGAACCTCAGAATCGCCAGCCGCAAAAGACTTTTTCAGAAAATCATGGGCCTGCCAGTAGTCTATATCGGCGCCGCAGGTAAAGAAATCAACCGCCGCATAGCCATGTTCGGGCCATGTGTGAATCGCCAGATGCGACTCGGCAATGATAACCACCCCACTGATCCCATGCGGCTGAAAACGATGAAAGACCGATTCGACAATCGTCGCCCCGGAAACCCGGGCCGCCTCCTTCATAAACGTCTCGATCCTTCCAAGATCATCAAGGATATCTTCAGCACAGGAAAAAAGTTCCACCAGTAGATGTCGGCCTAACGCTTCCATTTTTAAAAACCTGTTAAATATTAAAATTCAGTGTCCGCTTTCACTCTTGCTCAAGGGATATTTATGACATGCAGCACTTTAAACCGGACACCACTGATTAAAATTAATCGGATAGTGATTTTACGGAACCGTCAGCCTTAATAAGTTTCCAGCGACAAGTCAACAAACTTTTTCACCTTGACATTCACCTACAGTCAAGAGATAAGCGATGGACAAGAGAAACCCAAGCCTGACCAAAAACAACCATCTAAACTCCTAGATAAGCTGAACCACAACGTCAATGTTTACAACTATTAAAAGTGCTTCCCTGGCGGGCATCAAGGCTCTGCCGGTCGAAGTTGAGGTTGATGTCTCGCGCGGCCTGCCCAACTTTGTCGTCGTCGGCCTGGCTGACAACGCCATCAAGGAGAGCAAGGAACGAATCCGCTCGGCAATTAAAAATTGCGGCTTCAAGTTTCCGGCTCGCCGAATTACCGTCAACCTGGCCCCGGCCAATCTCCGCAAAGAGGGAACTGCGCTCGATCTTCCGGCCGCCCTCGGGATTATCGCCGGCGACCACCAGGAACTGCAAACCAGCCCAATCTTTAACGATTACCTTTTCTGCGGCGAGCTCTCGTTAAACGGACGCATCAAAGAGATTCGCGGCGCTTTGCCAACCGCTATGGCAGCCCGGGATTGCGGCTGTAAAGGCATTTTCCTGCCCCGCGCCAATGCCGCTGAAGCCGCCGCCATTACCGAAATTGAAATTATCCCGGTTGAAAGCTTGCTCGAAACCCTGGATATAGCCCTCGAAAAATGCCCGCGACCAAGCCGTCCGAAAACTGTTTCACAAAGCTCTCACCAGGAAAACGAACTACTAGATTTTGCCGATGTCCGGGGTCAGAATCAAGCAAAAAGGGCTCTGGAAATCGCCGCGGCCGGCAACCATAACCTCCTTTTTATCGGCCCACCCGGTAGCGGCAAAACCATGCTGGCCCAACGTCTGCCCTCAATCTTGCCGGCGCTGACCTTTGAAGAAGCGTTAGAAACAACTATCATTCACAGCGTTGCCGGCCTCATCGCCCCCGGCCAGGGTCTGATCATGGATCGTCCCTTTCGCCAGCCCCACCACACAATCTCCGATGTCGCCCTGATCGGCGGCGGTTCCCAACCCCGTCCCGGCGAGGTCACCATGGCTCATAACGGCGTCCTTTTCCTCGATGAATTTCCCGAGTTTCGCCGCTCTGCTCTTGAGGTTTTGCGCCAACCCCTCGAAAGCCGCAATATCACGATCGCCAGAGCCCAGGCCCAGGCCGTTTTCCCGGCCGACTTCATTCTCATCGCCGCCATGAACCCCTGCCCCTGCGGCCACTATGGCGACCCTTTTCACGAATGCGTATGCAGCGCCACCCAGATTCAACGCTATCGCCATAAGATCTCAGGCCCTCTACTCGACCGCATCGACCTCCATATCGAGGTTCCGGCAGTACCGACCACAGAACTTATCAACCCGAACCGTACCCAAGTCGGAGAGAGTTCTAAAAAGATCCGTGAGCGGGTTACCACGGCGCAAAAAATTCAACAGCAACGCCTGAAAAAGCACTCCCGCCGTAACAACGCCGCCTTGAGTGATCGAGAACTAAAAAAATTCTGCCACCTGAATGAGGAGTGCCGCAATCTCTTACAAACAGCCATGGACCGACTCGGTCTAAGTGCCCGGGCTTACAGCCGTATCTTAAAAGTGGCCCGCACCATCGCCGACCTTAAAGAAAGATCCGAGATTAACAACACCGACATCGCCGAAGCGATCCAGTTCCGTTCCCTCGACCGCCGCCTGACGTTCTAGTCGGTAGTCCACAGTGGACACCTCAGGAGTTTCAACCATGAGCCGTAACCCTTTCTCCCCCACAACCTTAGGCCAACTCAACCTTAAAAACCGTTTTGTCCGTTCCGCCACCTGGGATGGCATGGGTTTTAGCGACG
>CAZUXG010000032.1:0-20237 GCA_964623985.1 uncultured Thermodesulfobacteriota bacterium
CGCAGCTTTATGAGCGTCGGAACCTTTACCACCACAATGGCCCTGTTCGATATACTTCTTGGCATTATCCCAAGCGCCACCAGCGTTTGACATAAAGAGCGCCATGAAGACACCGGTCAAGGTTGCACCAGCCAGCATGCCGCCCAAGGCTTCGGCACCAAGAGCGTAACCAACCACTATCGGTGCGAGAACCGCCATCATGCTCGGAACAACCATCTCTTTCAAAGAGGCTGCCGTACTGATATCGACACACTTTTCATATTCAGGACGACCTGTACCTTCCATGATCCCGGGAATTTCCCGAAACTGACGACGGACTTCTTCAACCATCGCGAAAGCGGCCTTACCAACTGAAGACATGGTCATAGCAGCGCACATGAAAGGAATAATACCACCAATAAAGAGTCCGATTACGACCATCGGATTGGTCAGGTTGATAACTTTCAGGCCGACCGCCGAGCTGTAAGCCGAGAAGAGGGCGAGAGCGGTCAGGGCCGCCGAACCGATGGCAAAACCTTTACCAATCGCAGCCGTAGTATTACCCAGGGCGTCGAGACCATCGGTGATTTTCCGGGTCTCTTCACCCAAACCACACATTTCCGTGATTCCACCAGCATTATCGGCAATCGGACCGTAGGCGTCAACCGACATGGTAACCCCGACCGTAGCCAGCATCCCAACCGCGGCGATACCGATACCGTAAAGGCCGATAAAATGGAAAGAGCCATAGATCGCAGCACAAATCAAGAGAACCGGAATCGCGGTACTCTCAAGGCCAACGGCAAGGCCAGTGATGATGTTGGTGCCCGAACCGGTCAGGCTGGCTTCGGCGATCTTGATGATCGGCTTGGCAGACGTATAGTACTCGGTAGTAAGCCCGATCAAAATTCCGCATACGCAACCAAAGGTCAGAGCCCAGAAGGCACCAATCGGGAGACCCATATATTTACCTGCCCAGTAAGCTCCAAGCAAGAGAAGGCCGGCACCGATGAAGGTACAATAACGCAGGGCATCAGCCGGATTATATTTTTCCAGGATCTTCATCGAAAGGATACCAACCATGGAGGCTATAATACCGATCATGACAACCAGCAGGGGATAGGCCATAAAGGTGTAACGAGCCGATTCATAGATGGCACCGGTAGCGGTTGCGGCAATGGCGATGGTCGCAACAACCGATCCCACATAGGATTCAAAGATATCGGCACCCATGCCGGCGATATCACCAACATTGTCACCAACGTTATCGGCGATGGTCGCCGGGTTACGGGGATCGTCTTCAGGGATCCCGGCTTCAACCTTACCAACCAGATCAGCACCAACGTCAGCCGCTTTAGTATAGATACCGCCACCGATACGAGCAAACAGGGCAATCGAGCTGGCGCCCATGGCGAAACCGCTGATGTAAGGGGAGGTTTCCGGAGAACCGCCATAAAGGTAAAAAAGGATACCAACTCCGATCAGACCCAGGGCGGCCACCGACATACCCATAACCGCACCGCCACTGAAAGCAACGCTCAGGGCTTTGGCCTGACCGAACTCATTAGCGGCGGCCGAAGTCCGAACATTGGCCCGGGTTGCGGCAACCATGCCAAAATAACCGGCGAGAACCGAACAAAGAGCACCACCCAGGAAAGCGTAGGCGGTCTGCTGACCGAGCATACCATAGAGAAGAGCGAAAACGACGATGACAAAAATCGCCAGGATCTTGTACTCACGCTTCAAGAAAGCCATAGCCCCCGAATGAATCGCTTCGGCAAGTTCTCTCATCTTGTCGTTACCGGTGTCCTGTTTAACAACATAAGAGTAGAGCACCCCGGCAAAAAGGAGGCCGAGAACCCCCAAAATAGGTGCATACATAGTGTAACTTTCCATACATTTCCTCCTTTTTTGGTAATGCGGTTTTGGTTAAATTAATCCTTGAAAATCTATCCTAAAAAAATACTATATACCATATAAGATAGCCAACCTTAACATTAAAACGACTCGACAACCCGGCGGTTGATCTGATTCATCGCCGCCGTCACCCCGTAAGTTAGAATCTGCAAAACCCCTTCAAATCCTCTCTTGAGCACCTCCAGAGCAACTTTTTTTTCACTCTCCAAAAAAGGTGTAAGTACATAATCTACGATGTCATCGCTACGCAAGGCTCCACTGATACCAAGACGTAGGCGCAAGAAATCATTGCTGCAAAATCCTTCACTCAGTGAATTAATTCCATGATGACCACCGCTGCCACCACCCCTTTTCAACTTGATACGACCCAGCGAAAGATCCAGATCATCATGCACGACAATAACCTTTTGAGGTTCTATAGCTGAACCACCGGCCACTAGGGCCCGGGCTGTCCGACCACTAAGATTCATAAAAGTCTGAGGTTTGACCAGCCATACCGATGCACCCGCCAGTTTCCCGCCGGCGATTTCGGCTTGATAGTCAGTAACATATTTAAAAGAGCTTGATGGAACAATCTTTTTCTGCAGGATGTCAAGAAGCATAAAACCAAAGTTATGGCGTGTTTCCGCATATTCCGACCCCGGATTTCCGAGACCGATAATCAAAAAGCGATCATCCAAAAATAACGGTTTCATGCGAGGATAAAACTACTCATCCGCAACAACAACTTCTTCTTCTTCAACACCCTCTTCTCCCTCTTCAGCTTCCGTTTCAACTTCTCCACCTGTGACATTCTGAACCGTAACAATAGTGAAATTGACAGATGCCATAAATTCAACACCCTCAGCCTCCAGATCATTGACATGAATTGCATCGCCAATCCCCAAAGTACTCACATCAACAACAATATTTTCAGGAATCTGCCGGGGTAAACATCTTACTTCCAGAGAACGCCGGATCGGCTGGAGCACCCCACCTTCAATAACCCCGGGCGCTTTTCCTTCAAAAAACAACGGCACTTCAACCAAAATCGGCTCACCGTAGCGAACTCCATAAAAGTCCGCATGGATGATCCGGTCACTTATCGGATCCCGCTGGATATCCTTAACAATTGAGAGCAGCTCATCATTTTGTCCGGCACCATCAACATTGAGTGCCACTAAAGAGGAACCACTCTCACTTAAAAGACGATCCATAGCCAGACGGTTAACCGAATACTGGGTCACCGGACTCCCTTTACCATAACGTACGGCCGGTATCTTACCCAAACTACGCAACTTACGAGCATATCCTTTACCGGTCTCGATCCTTGTTTCAACTGCTAATTCCGCAATTGCCATAACCCCTATCCTCTCCTTAAACAACAGAAAAAAAATCGGCTCACCGATTTTTCAAACAAACTATAAATTAAAAAAATCAAACCCCACAATCAACAGAACAAGGCACTGACCGAGTCCCCGAAATAGATCCGCTTAATGGCATCGGCCAACAGCGAAGAAACCGAAAGAACCTCGATTTTAACACACGCTTTGGTACGATCATGGGGAGATATCGTATCGGTAATAATAACTTTCTTTAATTGGGATTTCTCGATCCGCTCAATTGCCGGTCCCGAAAGAACCCCATGGGTAGCCAACCCATAAACGGCGGCCGCCCCTTTGACAACCAAGGCGTCAGCCGCCTGCGTCAAGGTGCCGGCGGTATCGATCATATCATCAAGCAGGATCGCTGTCTTACCCTTGATCTCACCGATAACATTCATCACTTCCATAACATTGGGGCCGCTTCTCCGTTTGTCAATAATAGCCAGAGAAAGTTTTAATTTCTTGGCAAAAGAGCGGGCCCGTTCAACCCCACCAGCATCAGGCGAGACGACCACCAGATCACCCTTAATATGGTTTTTGACATAGGATAAGAGAACCGGTGATGCATAAAGATGGTCAACCGGAATATCAAAAAAACCCTGTATCTGGCCGGCATGCAGATCAACGGTCAACACTCTCTGAGCTCCAGCCACAGTCAGCAAATCGGCAACCAGTTTGGCGGTAATTGGCGCTCGGGGAGCAACCTTGCGATCCTGGCGGGCATAACCGTAGTAAGGAATCACTGCGGTAATCTCGGCGGCCGAAGCCCGTTTCAAGGCATCGATAATAATCAACATCTCCATCAGATTGGCATTTACCGGATCTGATGTAGACTGCACCACGAAAACATGCATGCCACGCATACTCTCGTGCAATTCGACCAGTATTTCACCATCACTGAATCGTTTGACCAAACCTTTACTTAAAGGTTCACAAAGGTCTTTGCACAAAGCCTTAGTAAGCAGCGGATTTGAGTTACCGCCAAAAATTTTCAGTCGTTCCATACGTTTTAACGCCCGGTTTCTGTATGTTGTCTATAAAGCAAACCGCTAAAGAAAAAGATCCCAACTATGGCAGGGGCGGTAGGATTCGAACCTACGAATGCAGGCTCCAAAGGCCTGTGTCTTACCGCTTGACGACGCCCCTCCAACCAGCCTCTATAAAAGACCCGCCCCTAATATAGAAAAAGGCGGCACAAGTCAAGCACGATATGACTCCGGAAGTGTTTTATTTTCATCTCCCGCCCGCGATTCTAACAGAACATATTTAAGTTTCGTACCAGATAAAAACGACAACCGCCACCTTCAAATCGACGACCGGCCGCGATTTTTCCTTGAGTTGCCCTTTCCAGATCAGGATAGATGGCGTAAATCACTGACCCGCTGCCACTCATCAAAGCCCCGAGCACACCAACACTACCGATAAGCCATTTTTTAATCTCCGCAAGCAAAGGGTAGCGACCCATGACCGAGTTCTCAAAATCATTCTCAAGCGCATAATAATCGATTGCCGATGCTATCTTAAACTGCTCAACCTCATAATCAAAAGAACACTCTTCAGAGGGCGCCTCAAGAGAGGCATAGGCCCATGGTGTATCGATGGCAAAAGGAGGCTTTATAAGCAGATAATAGCGCGGTCGGGATATCCCCAGAGGGGTTATACGATCACCAATCCCTTCGACTAGGGAAAGTCCGGGATTGAGGAAAAAAGGCACATCAGCACCGATTACAGTAGCTGTTTCCATCATCTCAGCAGCATTTAGATTGAGCTTGTAAAACTTGTCGAGCATTTTTATGACACCGGCAGCATTACTGCTGCCGCCACCCAGGCCGGCACCTGAAGGAATTCTTTTATCGAGAAAAAAGTTCCAGCCACCAACTCTCTCCCGCCCATACTTCCGAGCTATACCGGCCATCAGCCGGGCCGCCTTGGCAACCAGATTATTATCGGGATCAAGGGTTTTCAACTGCGGACACTGAACTGAAAAACTATCTCTTGGTGCCGGCCGGAACTCGCAATAGAGGGTGTCAGCCAACGAAACCGGCTCCATCACAGTATACAAATCGTGGTAGCCGTCGGCGCGCCGCCGGACAATCTTAAGACCAAGATTGACTTTTGCCGGAGTCAGAAAAAAAGAGGTAAAGGTTGGTATAGTCATGGATTTATTCGATTGCAATACTCTTTTTGCCGATTTCGGCAATTTTCTTGGCCAGCAAAATTGTCAGCACGCCATTTTTAAGCGCCGCTTCAACAAGCTCTGCATCAACCGGATCGGGCAGCAGAATCACTCTCTCAAAGCGCCCGTAAACCCTCTCCAAACAGAGAACTTCAGCTTTCCCGGAAACATCATAACTCTCTTCACGCCGGCCTTTAATCACAACCTTGTCAACATACACCGACAACTCAATCTGTTCTTTCTCAATCCCCGGGACCTCAATAATGACTCGGTATTCATCACCGCAATCAAAGAGATCAACAGCCGGCGACCACTGCAAACCCGGTTGTGAACCAAAAGAAGTCGGTTCCGGATCGGAAATCGTAAAAAAACGGTCCATCTTGTTTTTCATAGAGAAAAGCATATCAAAGGTTTCATCCTTTTTTTTACTCACCGGCACCCCCTAACAGTATAAAATAAGAAAATATAGTATTTGAAGTGACTGGAAAAGTCAGAAGAGCGTTATTCTCAAGTAAAAATAAGAGCGTCAAACAAATTACTTTAGTACGGCAAAAAGAGCATCACCCTCCAGACAACCGGGTTTTACGACCTGCAAGAGCCCGCTAGCGGAAGTCTCACCTGCAGTTGTCGACAGAGAACTAAGTAAGGCCCCACCAAGAACTACGACTGCGTCGGCAAAAGAGACTTGATCAATTAACGAAGTATGCTTACCACTGATAACTTTCCCTAAAAGAGCACCACCTCTTTGATTCCGCCTGAATTCAAGGTCACCATTTGGCAAACGGTGCCAGAAGACCAGGTCTTCACTCTCAAGCTCGACTTCATTAACATCATTCAACAATCGGCAACGATCTCGGGCGAAATAGTGGCCACTACGCCCGCCCTTTTTTTCGAGCAGGCCAACCTCACTTAAAATCATCGACTTGTCAGCCGCTTTACACATATCATAAACCGTCAACCCAGCAATGGATACCGCTGTCAAGGCCTCCATTTCAATACCTGTCCGGCCCGCCAGGGAAGCTTCGCCAACAATCACGATAAGAGCTTGGGATAAGTTCTGAGGAAATATAGGGACAAGTTCAACCCCGGCCCATGAGAGCGGCAGAGGATGACAAAGAGGTATCAGCTCCCCCGTCCGTTTGGCTGCCATAATCCCGGCCAACCGGGCCGCCCCGAAAACATCACCCTTAGCCAGACCCTCCGAGGAGGTTATCATTTGAAGAGTTTCGGGGGCCAGCAAAAAACGCCCCCAGGCCCGGGCGTAGCGCCGGGTTACCGGTTTATCACCGACATCAACCATCGCCGCCTGGCCCCGAGCATCAAGATGACTTAAAGCCAATATTTCAACCACCTATTGTCGACATCAGCCGAGCACATTTGCGCTCGGCATTACAAACCATATCATGCTCTGCTGATTTACTAGCCACGGCCTGCTGAACAATTTTAGCAATCTCAGAGAAATCACCGCCAGCCCGCAAAACCTTTTTCAGGTCAAACTCATTATCAGAGAGCAAGCAAGGTCGAAGACGACCATCGGCAGTCACCCGGATCCGGTTGCAGGTTGCACAAAAATGGTTGCTCATTGCCGTAATCACCCCGATTCGACCGGGAGCTCCCGGCAAACGATAGAGGCGGGCAGGACCGCTCGATTCAGTAACCACCGACTCCAGCTCGCCCATCTCTACAGAGATCTGCTCAATTATTTGCGCCCCGGTCACAACTTTATCTCCGGTCCAAGTCGACGAAACCCCAATCGGCATATACTCAATAAAACGAACATGCAGTGGATATTTCAAAGTCAGAGCCGCAAAGTCGAGCAACTCATCATCGTTGACCCCGCGCATGACCACCACATTGACTTTAACCGGAGCAAATCCGACTGCCAACGCCACCTCTATTCCGGCCCGAACTCGATCAAAATAATCACGCCTGGTAATCTCTTTAAACCTTTTGCGATTGAGGGTATCAAGACTAATATTGATACGCCGCAAACCAGCAGCCCAAAGCGGGTCGGCAAGTTTTTCCAACAGCACACCATTGGTTGTCAGACTTATATCATTAATTCCGGCAAGGCCTTTGATCCGGGCAATAAGTGAATCTATGTGACGCCGCACCAAGGGCTCGCCACCGGTCAACCTGACCTTGTCAACGCCTAAAGTTGACAACACCTCAACAAGCCGGACAATCTCTTCATAACTCAAGATCTGAGCCCGATGATTGGGGGAAAAAACCGGTGTTGAGCAGTAACTACAACGCAAATTACAACGGTCGGTCACCGAGATCCGAACATAACTTACCCGGCGATTATGACCGTCCTGCAAGGCCGGTTTAAACATCAATAGCACCTTCGACAACAATCATTTCAACAACTCAACTAATAAAAGGATTATGGCGAATCATGGTCTGCTCACGATCAGGTCCAACGGAAACCAGCATCGCCCTGATACCGATCTGCTCTTCAATATAGGTAACATATTTTTTTGCATTTTCCGGCAGTAGATCGTAATCGAGAATCCCCGAGATATCCTCATTCCAGCCCTCAAATTCGGTTAGAATGGGCTCACAAACCTCAAGGTCTTCAATCGATGAAGGAAAATAATCGATCACTTCACCGTGCAAACGATAAGCTTCACAGACCTTGACCGTCTCAAGCCCAGACAAAACATCAAGTTTAGTCAAGGCAAAACTGTCCAAACCATTAAGTAGCACAGCATAGCGCAAAGCCACCATATCAAGCCAACCACAACGCCGTGGGCGACCGGTAGTAGTTCCGACTTCCCCTCCACGAACACTTAAATGTTCACCAATCTGATCATCAAGCTCGACCGGGAAAGGACCACTGCCAACCCGTGTGGTATAGGCCTTGACCACTCCAACAACCTCATTAATCGAAGTTACCCCGACCCCGGATGAAGCGCAAGCATTGGCAGCCATGGTTGAAGAGGAGGTCACAAAGGGATAGGTGCCATGATCAATATCGAGCAGACTGCCTTGGGCTCCTTCAAAAAGGATCGGTTCCCCTTTTTCAAGGTAGCGGGCCATCTCATAAGGCACCTTCTTAATCGCCGGGCGCAAAATTGCAGCCGCCTCTTTTAGTTCATCAAGGACAAGCTCCAAAGAGACCGATTCCTCTCCGTAGACCTTTTCAAGCAGGCGATTGTGTTGTTCGATTAAAACCTCAAGCCGCCCGCATAACACCTCTTCCGGGGCCAGAAGATCACCCATCCTTAAGCCCCAGCGGGCCATCTTACTTTCATAAGCCGGCCCGATACCACGCCCAGTGGTACCGATTTTAGCTTCTCCCCGCTGTCGTTCCCGAGCCTGATCAAGACGGCGGTGGCTTTCGAGAATCAAGTGTGCCTCATCACTCAACACCAGCTGGGAAAGAATCTCCCGTCCACTTTGAGCTTTCAACATCCCGATCTCATTAAGCAGGATTTTCAAATCTATCACCACGCCGCTGCCGATCACGCAAGTTTTCCCGGGCCGCATGATGCCGGATGGAATCAGATGCAAAGCATAACGCTGCCCTTCAATCACCAAGGTATGACCGGCATTATTACCGCCCTGAAAACGCACCACAACCTCAGCCCATTCAGTCAGGAGGTCGACGACTTTACCTTTGCCCTCATCCCCCCACTGGGTTCCGATGAGCACTACATTTGCCATAATAATTTTGTCCTTAAATTAAAGATAAATTTCCTTGACCGAAACAATATTCGGCAAGGTTGTCAGACCACTGACCACCGCCGCCTCGATGGAGCCATCAATCTGCACTAAAGAGAGAGACATCCCACCAAGCCCTTCGCGGCCAAACTGCATACGCCCAATATTAATCTTGTTTTCTCCCAAATAGGAGCCAATCGAACCGATCACCCCGGGTTTATCATGAGCATAAATAACCAAAAGATGACCATCGGGAATCGCTTCAAGTTCAAACTGGTTGATCTTAACTATCCGGGGTTCGACCTTGCCAAAAAGAGCTCCGGAAATCGAATATTGATCGCTTCCGTTTTTACCTATCAGTGAAATCATGCTGGAGAAGTTGCCGGCCTCCTCGGTTTTGGCTTCGACCAACGAAATCCCACGCTCCTTGGCAATTGAAGGGGCATTGACAAAATTCACCAGATCACCAACCATAGGAGTCAACAAACCTTTTAGAAGAGATGTGGTAATCGGCTCCGTATCATATTCAGTCACTTTGCCTTTATACTCGATACGAACCTCACTCAAACCGCAATTGTTACCGTTGCAGAGCTGGGTGTAAAAACGACCCATTTTCTCCGCCAGACTGAGGTAGGGACCAGTCACTTTCAGCACTTCAGCGCTAACCCCGGGGACGTTAAGAGCATTGACAATAGTGCCGTCACTAAGATAATCGGCAATCTGTTCAGCGATGGCCACAGCGACATTGACCTGAGCCTCGTCGGTCGAGGCCCCCAAATGGGGTGTACAGATAAAATTATCAAGCGTGAAGAGTGGATTATCGGCAGTCGGCGGTTCCTCCTCAAAAACATCAAAAGCGGCTCCACTTACCTGACCGTCCCGTAAGGCTTCATAGAGGTCATCCTCCTTAATGATACCGCCCCGAGCACAGTTAATAATGCGGACGCTATCCTTCATCATAGCAAAACTCTCCCGGTTTATCATATGACGGGTATCTTTGGTCATCGGCGTATGAACCGAGATATAGTCGACCCGGCGAAAAAGGTCTTCCAAGGAGACGAGCTCGATATCCAGATTGGCAGCCCGCTCTTCCGAGATGAAGGGATCAAAAGCGATAACTTTCATTTTCAAACCCTGAGCCCGATCCGCAACAATAGCTCCGATATTGCCAAGACCGACAACGCCTAAGACTTTATTAAAGAGCTCTTTTCCCATAAAACGACTCTTTTCCCACTTGCCACTCTTCATCGACGAAGTCGCCTGCGGAATATTACGGCTTAAAGCCAGCATCATCGACATGGTATGCTCAGCCGTGGTTATGGTATTACCTTTCGGGGTATTCATAACCACGACACCACGCGCCGTAGCCGCCGGGATATCAACATTATCAACCCCGATTCCGGCCCGGCCGACAACCTTCAGGCGCCCGGCTGCAGCAATCACCTCAGCCGTCACCTTGGTCGCACTGCGAATTGCCAGACCATCATACTCACCAATCACGGCAAGCAGTTCCTCGGGTGACATACCGACCTTGACATCAACGTCAACATCATCATAACCGGCAAACACCTCAATCCCTTTCGGGGACATTTTATCACTAATTAAAACTTTAAATTTACTCAATTTTCAACCTCTGAACCAAACAATAATTCAACAGTTAAGTTACAATAAATAGCGGCTAACTTTTGTTTCGCTTGCACCCTGAGAGGTAACTAGGAAGTGCCTTTGGGATACTTCGCGTGGGGACACGGGATCTGCCCGGCTCGGGCTTACGCCCGGCCTGAAACAATGTCCCCGCATCAGGACCACCCGGAATCAGCACCCGGCGCTAGAAGATACCGTCTTTGCATAATAAGCAACTCCTTAAATATTTAATGTTGACAACTTACAAAAGAGCAACAGTAAGCGCTAAAAAGAACAAGAAAAGCCACTTCCTATAATTAAAGTAGTATACAGCTGTCAAGCCTAAACTGATAACTAATAAGAAAAACCAAAAAAATCATGGGCCAGGGTACAGCTTCCTTCCCAAAACCCGGGTCCAACCCAGAAACCGCATCTGCGATTTAAAAAGCCAATCCCGACGACCGGCACCAGTGGCAATATAAAGTCACTACTGCTGAATTTTCTTCTCCTTACTATCTGTAACATTCTGTGTCCAGCACCCATTTTCTGACTATTTGAGATAGTTCTTTAAATTTTTGCAGTAATGGTCATGTCTTTCAGGGGTACGGGGGCGCAAAAGAATAAATTGTTTTTTATCAAGTTCAAACGGCTAAAGTGATTTTATATGCATTTTTCATCATTTTCTGATATAGAGCCGCCCAGTCACAATCAATCATTTTACCTGCATATTTTTCAACTTAGAGAAAGGAAACCGTTATGCGACCAGAAAAAAAACCTCAACGTCCCCACTTTTCTTCCGGCCCCTGCGCAAAACGTCCCGGTTACGAGGTCAGCAAACTACAGATAGAGACTCTCGGCCGCTCCCACCGTAGCGCACTGGGCAAAAAAGCCTTGAGTGACGCCATCGAGCAAACCAAAGCTATCCTGCAGATTCCCACCGATTATAGAGTGGGTATCGTACCGGCTTCCGATACCGGAGCCATGGAGATGGCGATGTGGTCCATGCTGGGTGAGCGTGCCGTTGATGTTTTCGCTTGGGAATCATTTGGTAACGGATGGCTGTCCGATATAAAAAATCAGTTAAAACTTGACGTCACCGCCCATACTGCGGATTATGGTCAGCTGCCTGATTTGAACCAAGCCGATCAAAAAAAGGACATCGTCTTTACTTGGAATGGCACCACCTCCGGCGTAAAGGTTCCCGATGGTGACTGGATCAGTGATACTCGTGAAGGTCTGACTTTCTGCGATGCAACCTCAGCTGTTTTCGCCATGCCGATGCCCTGGGAAAAACTGGACGTGACCACATTCAGCTGGCAGAAAGTCCTTGGCGGTGAAGGCGGCCATGGGGTGCTTATCTTAAGCCCGCGTGCCGTCGCCCGCCTGGAATCCTATAGCCCAAGCTGGCCAATGCCCAAAATTTTCCGGATGACCAAAAATGGCAAGCTGATTGACGGCATTTTTACCGGGGCAACCATTAACACCCCTTCCATGCTTGCCGTGGCCGACTATCTTGATGCCCTGAACTGGATCAAGGAGATCGGCGGATTGAAAGCTTCTATAAAAAGAAGTGAAGGTAACCTGGCTGTAATCAGTAAGTTCGTTGCCACAAAAGAGTGGCTCAACTTCCTGGCCGGAAAAGAAAAAGAACGTTCAAATACCAGTGTCTGCCTGATTCTTGCTCTGGAAGCCGACCAGGTAAAAGCGCTGATCAAACTACTTGCCGATGAGAATGTAGCTCTGGATATCGGCGCTTACCGCGATGCCCCTTCAGGTCTGCGTATCTGGTGTGGCGCAACCGTAGAAAAGAGTGATCTTGAAGCATTGATGCCCTGGCTTGAGTGGGCCTACAATCAAGTTAAATAAAAACGCGCCAAGTATAATTAAAACTCAAAAGCCACTTGCAACCTAAGACAAGTCAGCAGAGTCCGGTTTCAATCTTGCGGTTAGGGAGTTTGATTGGAAACCGGCTGCTTGGTTGATTTAGATCCGGTGATAGACCTTTTATTTTCAGCCTCAAAATTGGTTTTTTCTGCAAGATTCTGAGGATGATAATAGTCATTTTCCAACAAGAAAGCATCCGTATTTATCAAGAAAAACTTAATTATATTAAATATTTAAGCCTTATTTCAGGGTCGACTAATCACTAATAGGGAAAACCGAAAAAATCATGGACCAGGGCCGCCGGGGCTCGGCTGCCGTCGGCCAGTTGCGGCGGCGGCAGGACAAACTTATTAAAATCAGCGACATTAGCGGGTATTGCAGAATGTAAAAAGAATTGAGAAAAACCATGTACCTCGATAATGATATAATCATTGAAAACCGGGAACCCTCGCTCCCGGAAACCACCTAAAGAGACCTGATCTCCATTTTCACTTTTGAGGGCAACCAGAACCTTCACCGCCCCGAAACCAACTCCACCCACGGACCATAATCGAGGATTTTTACCCATCTCCTTAATCAGCAAATCATGACCCTCAAGCATCACCTTAAGATAATCCCGGTAGGGCAGAAGATCAATGGTTCCGACCTCAAGGTCGCCCCCCTTCTCCTGCTGATAGAGAATCCGGCTAAAAGGAACTTGCAAGATCAGCAACCATGAGACCGCCGCTTTGCCGGCCCCGGAACTGGGTTCGGGAACAATATCGGGATCAAGCCGGGAGACGATAAAACCAAAATGGCGAACGTCAACGGCCGCCAGTCGCTTACGCAAACGGCTGATGAACGAGGTAAAAAAAATCTCCTGTTCCGGGCCCAGATCACTACTGAAAAACTCTATTTCCGGTTCGACCTTTGGCAGTTTGACAATTCGGGCCAAGGACTTAAAGAGCCAACCACGACGACCCGTATCGGTAGCAATATAAAGCCATTGGTCACCCTCTTTAATCACTTGAACCTTGCTGTTTCGCCCCAGGGAAAAGAGGCGACGGCTGTGTTTATCGGGGGCCTTACGAACATTAGCCTTATAAACCCGGACCACAGCCTTGAGGTTCTCGGTCGATGCCGCCTGACCAAAATTCGCGCCCCCTCCAATAAGAAAAATCCCCACCGTAAAAAGCAGCAAGCCAAACCTGAAAAATTTTTTCAACAAAAGAAAAATCCCGTCCTACCCATTGAATAATCAACGATGAACTGTAAACTTTAAACTGACTACAAAGAAAGTAGTTCCTGACAAGCCCGAGCTATTTCCGGAAATTCATCGACAGAGATGGTGCGGGGATCAAAAACCAGCCAGTCATCGACGATCCGAACCACCACAGGGAGAAATCGACTCCTCAGATATTTTTCTAGTATGGCCGGACTCTGACCCTCAATCCGCAAGCCAAGACAATAGGTCGGCAGATCAACCATAGGCAGGGCTCCGCCCCCGGCCCGGGAACTACTCGACTCAATTTTAAGTTTTAACTTTTCATCCGCCCGACAATGGCGAACGATGCTCCGACGTAAGCTCTGGGCCTTTTTTTTCAACTCGGCTTCGGTCAGGGTCAGCATCTTCAAAGTCGGAATTTTCTCAACTACGGTTAGCGGATCAAGATAACATTTAAGCACTGCCTCAAGACCGGCCAGAGTCATCTTGTCGATCCGTAAAGCCCGATTAAGGGGATGCTTCTTTAATTTCTCGATCAGATCCTTGCGGCCCACCACGATCCCGGCCTGGGGTCCGCCCAATAATTTATCTCCGCTAAAGGTAGCCAGATCAATCCCGCTGGCCATGACCTCCCGTACCGTCGGTTCGCCAGCCAGGCCATAAGCGTTAAGATCGAGCAGATTACCACTGCCTAGATCTTCGACTACAGGAACGCCGTGTTTTCGGCCTAAAGCAACCAGTTCTCGAACCTCGGGCTGCCCAGTAAACCCCAACAACCGATAATTACTGGTATGAACCTTAAGCAGAATCGCGGTCTCTTCATTGATTGCCATTTCATAATCTTTAAGGTAAGTCCGGTTAGTTGCCCCGACTTCACGCAAAAGAGCCCCACCCTGAATGACAATCTCCGGTATCCTGAAAGCACCGCCGATCTCCACCAACTCACCCCGTGAGACCACCACCTCACGGCCGGCGGCCAGAGCCGAGAGCGCCAGCAATACGGCTCCGGCATTATTATTGACAACCATCGCCGCCTCGGCACCACTCAAACGGCAAAGCAGACCTTCAACATTAGTATAACGAATACTGCGGGAGCCGGTCTCAAGGTCGTACTCGAGGTTGGAATAGCGCCCGGCGACGGCAACGATCTGGTCGACGGCGGCGACAGGCAGCGGAGAACGCCCCAGATTAGTATGAATAACTACTCCCGTCGCATTAACCACCGGCTTGAGATTGGGATCTAGAAACTCTTCAAGGGAGGTTTCGACAGCGGACCAGAAAGTTTCAGCCGAAAAAAGCTCTTTAACCTGCGAGTTCTCGCTAACCACTCGCTCTTTAATAGTTTTAAGCTGAGAGCGAACCAGTTCCCCAACCAGAACCCGGGGAAAACGGGGCAACAATCCCCGACGAGAAGCTTCATGCAGTAGTTCATCGACCGCCGGCAACTCGGCCAGCCTGAGCTGTAGATCTGATTTTAGCTGCTCCGATTTTTTTGGCATTTTCTCTTCTACTCCCCACCCTTTACCCGGTCACGACAGATATCGCGAAAATTATTGACCCCTATAAAAAACTCACGCATCATAATAACCCAGTAATAGTAACCTTTCTTGGTCAAAAAAAGCCGGCTTCCATCCTCTTTCAGAGCCCTAAGCCCCTTAAAGAGGGCCAGCTCTTTCCAGAGGGCCTCGGTAAAAAGATTCCCGTAACGGCGCCGGAGCGTCACCATATCGACACTCGTACCAAAAAGCTTAATCATAAAATCATAGCGCATCCTCTCAATCAAGGAAAAATCCTTACAGAAAGCGACGGCCGGTTGATGGTTCTCAAGTTTTTCGCAATAATCTTCAATCGAGAAGGTATTAGCCATAATTTTTCCATTCACATAACTGAAAGAACCGCTACCGACCCCCAGATATTCATCATAATCGACAATATATTCATCGATCATCGCTTTACGGCGGGAGAAACACCAGGCCGAACCGGGCCGATAATCAGCCTCAAGCTGTTTGAATATTTCTTGATAATAGAGCTTTTCACGCCGGTAATCAACTTGGCCGAGAGTCTTGCGAATGATCTTTTCAGTAGCGGTCGAAACCATCAGCGGATAAAAAGTCACTTGGTCGGCCGGCATACTCTTGATAATCTCAAGATCACGTTGCAGAGACTCCAACGATTGTAACGGAAAATTAAATATCATATCAACATTAAGTGTATCAAAAACCCCTTGGTAACACCTAAGATTAGCCTCTATTTCAGCCCCGCTGCCATATTTATGATAGCGTTCCATGGACTTGAGTAAAGTATCATCAAAACTTTGGGCCCCGACCGAAAGACGATTGACCCCCGCCTGCTGGAGGATCGTGACCACCTCGTCGGTCAAGTGATTAGGGTTGGTTTCAACCGAAATCTCCCGTACCGGAAAGCTCTCTCGAATAAGCTGCAAAGTTTCAGCCAACTCCCCAGGCAAAACCGTAGGCGTTCCGCCACCGACATAGACACCTGTGCATCTAAAATTGCGCTCACTGTAAAGTTTGATCTCCTGACGCAAGGCCGCAAAGTAACGCCGAGCCGGCTTTTCCTGAAATTTGTATCTATTAAAGGAGCAATAAGGACACAACTCTTCACAGAAAGGGATGTGAACATAGAGAAGATATTCGCGTTCTTGATGCCCGTACGGCAAACTCTGAACCGTAAATTCATCAAAAGTCAAATAACGTTGATTCAAATAACGGAGAAATTTCGTCATCAAGGTTTCGACAATCATAAGACCTGTCCTAACCCGGACTAGCCGGGACTAAAAAGCATTTTTAATTAATTCCGAGAACGTCGCTAACCGCTGGGTCAACAAATATCGAAGAACCCCGACGACTTTTACTGCAGCCCAACCCAATCGCTACACGGCTTGCGGTGGTGAAGAAAAAAACATCCCGGCGGATATAACAATTCGCCACGATCATGTCCACCAAAATCAAGACCAGCGACCCGCATCACTCAACAAGAACCGGGCCACCCTCCGAGGAAAGAGTAAGCTTCCTTATGAAAACAACGATTTTCATTTGACATGAACAAAAAAATTGTTTATGAAAGCCCAGCGATTTTCTAGATAGAAAAGTTCATCCCCGAGTCACCATGGGAGATACTTTCGCCCTATGCTAAGGAGTAGCTGATGCCGGTTATCACGATTTCCAAAGAGTTCGCTTCAGGAGGCCTTGAAATAGCCAAACGCGTGGCCCAAAAACTTAATTACGACTACCTTGACAAGGAAATCGTCGAACAAGTGGCTGATCACGCCAAGGTGTCACATCAAGAAGTCATGGACTTTGAGGAAGAAGGACATATTAATGTCAGGGCCTACCTTTCACGCATCATCGATCTCGACATCTTCAAAAAATCCAGCAATCATGACGAAGATGAAGAAATGGAAACCACTTATGATGAGCGCGACAAGATCCCCTACTCTTTTGACACCCAAGGGTGGATCGACAGCGATATCTACCGTAATATGATCTGCAAGGTTATCTCGGAACTTGGACAACGTCCCAATGTCATGATTGTCGGCCGTGGCGGGCAGTGTGTTTTACGAGAGCAGAGCGGAGTCATCAACATCAGGGTCATCGCTTCCATAGCTGATCGCATAACCCGTCTTCAAATCGAAAACCCGAATTTAAATGATAGCAAAGCGCAAAAGCAAATTGAAGCGATGGATAAAAAGAGTCGCGAATATATCAAGTTCTACTTCAAAACGGATTGGAATGACCCGAAACTCTATGATGTCATAATCAACACCAGTCGTGTCAATGATGATAAGGCTGTAGAGTGGCTTACCGGTCTCTGTTCCTGATCGGAGCTCTTTTAACAATCTAACCATCTACAGATAATCCCGTCGAACCTCAGGCAACTGAATCTCGACACCGCTTGGATCTTCCAAAAAGCGAAGACTGAGACGGCCGGACTTAATTTATTAATGCAGCTATTTACTGACCGGTTCAGCCGATCTCTCTGCAGTTATAAGCCCGCCTCTCTTTACGAGGCGGGCTTTTTTATTTTAAGAATGTCTTGAAAAATTAGAATCTTTGTTCAAGAGCAAGGCGGGCGATGATTTTAACCATATTAATAAATTGAATATTTTGAGGATTAAAATTTGAGCCCAACGCAGCTCTTGGGCAAAAAGGCAATTTTTCGAGGTCCCCTTAATTTAATAAAGGAATATAAGTTCATGACTAAAGCAATGACTACGACCAACCTTGTCGAAATGAAGAAAAAAGGTGAAAAAATTACCATGGTTACCGGTTATGACTACCCTTTCGCCCGCCTCCTTGACCAGAGCCAAATCGACACCATTCTGGTTGGTGACTCGTTAGGGGTCGTGGTTGCCGGCCTCAAGGATACCCTGCCGGTGACTGTTGACGAAATGATCTACCACGGTCGAGCCGTCGTCCGCGGCACGGAGCATGCTCTGGTAATCATCGACCTCCCCTTTATGAGCTACCAGATAAGTATCGAGGATGCCAAATTTCAGGCCGGTCGGATCATGAAAGAAACCGGCGCCGGAGCGGTCAAGCTCGAAGGCGGGATCACCATGCGGGAAACCATCAAGGCTTTAGTCGATATCGGCATTCCGGTCTGTGCCCATATCGGCCTGACCCCGCAATCGGTTAACCAGCTTGGGGGTTTCCGGGTCCAACGGGAAAAAGAACGCTTGATCAAAGACGCTCAAGCTGTTGCCGAAGCCGGAGCTTTTGCTGTGGTTATTGAGTGCGTCCCAACCGATATCGCCACCGAGATCAGCCAATCTCTGAAGATTCCAACTATCGGTATCGGTGCCGGTCCCGGCTGTGATGGCCAGGTTCTAGTTCTGCACGACATGCTCACTCTCTTTGACCGCTTCCGACCCTCTTTTGTCAAGCAGTATGCCGACTTAGGCAGTGAAACCAGAAAAGCCTTGGAAAACTATAGCCGAGAGGTGAAAGAGGGTAGCTTCCCGGGACCCGAACACTCATTCAGTTGATTATGTTATGCAGCAGATAGAAAACAATAAAGAGATTCAGGCTTTTGCCCTTGAAAGCCGTCGTTCAGGAAAAACCATAGCCTTGGTTCCAACCATGGGCTATCTCCACGACGGGCACTTGGAACTGATGCGAAGAGCCCGGGAAAAAGCCGACTTGGTTATCGTCTCGATCTTCATCAATCCAATCCAGTTCGGCCCCAACGAGGACCTTGACTGTTATCCGCAAGATCTTGCAGGAGATCTCAGCAAATGCCACGATGTCGGGGTTGATATGGTCTTCACACCGACCAAAGAAACACTCTATCCCGACTTTTTTCAAACCTCGGTTGAGGTCAAAGAGATTACCAAAGGTCTTTGCGGCGCCGGGCGGCCAAGTCACTTTCAAGGGGTCACCACGGTGGTCAGCAAACTTTTCAACCTGACCCTGCCGAACATAGCTTTTTTCGGGGAAAAGGACTTTCAGCAACTGGCCGTTATTCGCCGGATGGTCACCGATCTCAACTTTCCCATTGAAATTGTCGGGGTACCGATTGTCAGAGAAAGTGATGGTCTGGCCATGAGTTCCCGTAACGCCTACCTCCCGGCCCAAAAACGAAAAGAGGCAGCGAACATCTACCAGGCTCTATGCCATGCTAAAACCCTCTATAAACAAAATATCAGAAATAGCGAAAAACTCTGCCAAGCCGTCATCGACCAACTTGAAAAAAAAATAGCACCTCCCTTTCAGGTAGAATATATCAAAGTATGTGATACCTGGAACCTCTCTGAAGTCAACGGCCCGATCACCACACCAACCGTACTACTGATCGCCGTTCACCTCAGCGGAACCCGTTTAATTGACAACCTGCAACTTTAAAAAAATTCAAAGCTCAAAACTGCATCGCTAAAAGCAAAAAACAATAACCCTGAGCTTTGCTCTAAAAGGATTGTAAGTATGCTACTTAATATGTTCAAAGGAAAAATCCACCGGGCAACGGTTACCGATGCCAACCTCTCTTACGAAGGCAGTATCACGATTGACAAAACTTTACTTGAGGCCTCCGGCATCCTACCTTATGAGCAGGTCCAGGTCTACAACCTGACCAACGGGGCCCGCTTTACCACCTACGTTATTGAAGGTAAATATGACAACGGTGAAATATGCATCAACGGCGCGGCGGCCCGAATGGCCCGTAAAGGCGATATGGTCATCATCGCAGCTTACGCGATGATGAATGAAGAGAAAGCCAAAAAGTTCACCCCCAAAGCTATCCTGGTTGACGGCAACAATCGCATCATCAACCAATCAGTTAAATAGTTACCCGACTCCATGAACAGATAATAGATATTGAAAAAAGTCGGGGGCCTTTTAAAGTGTCATTCCGGCAAAAACCAATCGCAAGGACCGTACTTGACCCACAAAAAAAAGCCCCTTTA
>CAZUXG010000033.1:0-19834 GCA_964623985.1 uncultured Thermodesulfobacteriota bacterium
ACCCAACCTCTTCCGGAGGTGCGATAGTATCTCTTTCACCAACAACGACAAGCTCCAGGCCCGGCAGTGACTCTTCACTAAATTCCATCATCGCGGCCGGCGGCGCAACAAAAAGCAACCTCTCCTTGTCAAGCTTGCCGGTAACGGCAGCCTGAAAGATCACCCAGACGCCAAAAGAATAACCGGCCAATAGAACCCTTTCAACCCCTTCCCGACGTAAACGAGCGACTGCGGCCAGCAAGTCATCGACTTCACCACGACCTTCATCGTAGGTGCCGCAGCTTGACCCAACCCCACGAAAATTAAAGCGCAGGGTCGTCCAGCCATGCTCCTGAAAAGTACGCATCATAGTAGTTATTACCGGATTTCGCATATCACCACCATAAAGCGGGTGAGGATGGACAAAGATAACGCCCTCAGGGCCACCCAGAGCCAATCCGGCCTCAAGATTAAACTCACCGGCAACCATGATAGATTTCTCTTGCATACGCGATCCCTTAACCCTAACCACCTTAGAACCAAACCTGAACCTTCAAGCAGTTTACGCCCCTGCAAAAAACCATTTTCCAACAAACTGTTAACAAAAAACTATTGACTTTTTCAACCTTTTTGTTTTAATACGCAGTTGCTCAATTGCAACGAGGGATTCGAAACGACAACCAAGAAGGTTGCAAGCGGCTCTTCCGGCACCTAAACACCGCAATAGAGATAGACAAGAATAAACCACGACCACGAAGGTCGGCGGGCTCTTAAAGAAATGAGCCCGCCCGCTTTCGTGGTCTTTTTTTTGGCCGTTTTCCTTATTTGACTTCAGGAAACAATCGTATGTTATACAAATTACACCAAATCCATCAGCTACTGGTTTTAGGACTCTTTTTTTTATTGCTCGGTTCAAACTTTTGCCTGGGAAACAGCGAGATACTACCGGTCACAGCGAACAAACTGGAACAGATCACGGTCAAAGCCCAGCCCATCAGCCCCACGAAACAGGAGGGCGACCTGCTTTACACGGGCAGTGAAATCACCTCAGCCGGATTAAAACTGGCCGGGATCGGCGGCCTGAGCAGCGTCTATCAAGCTTTTTCCATACTGCCCGGCCTCAATCCCGAACTCACTGATCCCACCGGCATCGGCGGAGCCGAGATTCGCCTGCGCGGCATCAGAAGCATGTTCACCGGGATGACCGTTGAAGGCATCCCCAACTACGGCATCATGAGCGTTGGCCCCAGGGATTATCTATATGATCTTGAAAATATGGCCGCCATCAAACTCTACCGCGGTGCGACTCCGGCTGCATTAAGCAGTGGCACCGGCAATCGCGGCGGCACCATCGCCTTAAGCTACGCTCGACCGAGCGATGATCTTACCTTGCAACTGGAACAGAGCCTCGGCTCAAATTCTTTGACCCGCAGTTTTTTCCGACTCGATTCCGGCATCCTGCCCAGCCAGACCAAATTCTTTCTCGCCGGGTCCTACACCGAAGCCGACAAGTGGAAAGGTGCGGGAGAGGTCGGTGGCCGTGATCACCTCACTCTGGGGATTAACCAGAAATTCAGCGACAACCTTGAGGCTGAACTCTTCTACAACTACAATCAGGTCGACCAGGATCTCTACAAGGGCCTTAATTACGATCAGGCCCGCCATATCTCCCAACATTACGATGATGACTATCTGGAAGAGTTGACCGGAACCCCGGTCGATGTTGATTTTTACAAATACCATCACAGCGACACCAGGAATCATGACGTGATGGCGATTATCAACTATCAACCCAAAGAAAATCATAGCTTCTCATTAAAACCCTACTACTCTAGAGAAGACAAGAAATGGCTTGACGGCGGGGCCGACAAATATGTTGAGGCTGAACGGTTCGGCGCCAAATTCGAATATGTCGGAGATTGGGCCGGGACCTTGGTCAGTACCGGTTATTGGTATGAAAACCACGATCTCGAAAAATATATCCGCAAAAACAAAATCAACGACCAAGGGCGCAACTATGCCGGCTGGGCCTCTCTTGCCGAGAATCGGGGAAGCGGCCAGATCCACACCCCCTACCTGCAGCTGGGGCGCAGCTTCGGCCCCTTCTCCTGTCAGGCCGGGATCAAATATTTCTCCTACTACGAGCCCGCCAGCCAGGCCTATCTGAGTGATAAAAGCACTCCCTACTCCTCCAGCCAGGCCCTTGATAACAACCTCGGGAGCGACTCCGAGATGAGCCTTAAAGCCATGAATTTCCAAAAATGGCTGCCTTCATTGAGCCTCGGCTATGAAGCCTCTCCGGCCCTCGAGTTTTACTTAAATTATGGCCGCAACTACATGCGGCCCTACGCCTATTTACCGATCGCTACGATCTACAGTGGAAACCGCAGCAAATTCCAGGCAGCCGGCCTTACCTTGCAGGATATCTTTAACAAATGGAAACTTGAAACCTCGGATAACTTCGACTTCGGCTGGCGCTTTCAACACCGCTGGTTCAGCCTCTCCCCAACCATCTTCCATGCCCGCCATCAAGACCTGCTCTTTGTCGCCTACGACGATCAGGTCGGCGTCAACTATCACCAAAATATTGGTGATGCCACCATCTGGGGGGCTGAACTTGAGTGCAACATCTACCCGACCGAAAACCTGATATGCTATTTCAACCCCAGCTACACCAAAGCCACCTTTGATAATGACCTGGGTAGCCGGGGCAGCCTTATCAAAACAGACGGCAATGATCTGCCGGACACGCCGCGCTGGCTTCTAAAAGCCGGGCTGATCTACAAATACAGAGGCTTCACAATCTCACCCAGCGTCAAATATGTCGATCAACGTTACGGAGACATTGAAAACCAGGAACAAGTCGATGATTATACGACAGTTGACCTGATGATAGGATATCAGATAAAAAATCTCTGGTTTCTGCAAGAGGCCAACCTTGAAATCGAATTTACCAACCTGTTTGACAAAAAGTATATCGGCACTATAAAGGCTGATGACGACGGTTTCAGAACCAGCCAATACTACGCCGGAGTGCCATTCACTACAGTCTGTAAAATCAGCGGCAAATTTTGAGATGGGATTCCATAAACAGCAAACTGTGCTTCACCCACTTTAAAGATGGGTACCCCAAGAGTAATTTCTCACTAACATTCAGGGCCCAAACTAAAGGTCTGTCCCTAACCTGCGGTTCACGTTATTTACTTATGAAATATACAAAAATTTTTGCTCTGCTGCTTTTTTTCCTGTTTTTCGCAGGTCAGGTTCAAGCTCGGGAGGTAACCGATCTGGCCGGGCGCAGGCTTAATGTGCCTGAAAAAGTCGACCGTATCGTCGCCCTGGGTCCCGGGACTCTGCGCCTGGTGGTTTATCTGCAAGCCATCGACAAGGTGGTCGGTATTGAGACGATTGAAACCAAGCCCTTGCCACCATTCTTTCGCCCCTATTCAAGCGTCAGCGCTGATCACATTACCCATTTGCCACAGATCGGTAGCGGCGGTCCCGGCAAGTTGCCGAATCTTGAAGCCCTGCTCGCCTGCCGGGCCCAAGTGATCTTCTCTATCGGCCTTGGTCATAGACAAATCGAAAACCTACAGGCCAAAACCGGGATTCCAACAATCATCTTAAGCTACGGAAAGCTTGGTGTCTGGCGTGAAGAAGCGCTGCAATCGCTCAAATTGATGGGAGAGGTCCTTAATCGACAACCACGGGTCCGAGAGATTGTGAGTTTCCTGGAAAAATCCCAAACCGAACTGCACCAGAAAACTGCGGAAGCCCAAACATCTTCCCCAACTGCCTATTTCGGCGGACTCGCCTACAAGGGCATTCGCGGACTGGGGAGCACCGAAGTGGGCTATTTCCCCGGCAATTTGGTTAAAGCCAATAATGTTGCCGGGAACAACCCGGCCAAAGGCCACCTTTTTATTGATAAAGAGAGGTTATTAAAGTGGAACCCCGAGATGATTTTTCTCGATTACAGCAGCTCTCATCTGGTCAGCCGGGAGTACCTGGAAAACCAGAATTTCTATCAACTGCTGCAAGCAGTAGAGCAGAAACAACTCTACACGGTACTACCCTACAACCAGTACAATACCAACCTTGAAAGTGCCTTGGCCAACGCCTACTACATCGGCAGCCGACTATATCCAAAAAGTTTCAAGACTCTCACCGTCGAAAAAAAAATCACTGAAATCTTCAATTTTTTTCTAGGCTTGAAAATTGATGTCACAACGCTTCCAGCCTACCAGCCATTTTACCTCAAAAAAGTTGCCTGCCGCTGATGAAACCAGTTGTAAACTCAACGATTAGCGCATACCAAAAACGACTCGGCTGGCGCAACTGGGGAGGCCTGCTACTCCTTTTAGGCCTCGTTTTCCTCTTTCTTCTCTCACTCAAGATCGGCACCTACAAGATCTCCTGGCCAATGCTGGTCAACATCCTAGGTGGCGACAGTAGCGAGCCCCTACTGACTCATATCATCCGTCAAATCCGCCTCCCACGAGCCGCTGCAGCCCTGGTCGCCGGAGCGGCACTCGGCTGTAGCGGGGCCACCATGCAAAATGTTTTACGCAACCCCCTGGCCTCACCGTTTACGCTCGGGGTTTCCCAAGGGGCCGCTTGCGGGGCGGCCTTTGCGATTATTGTCTTAGGTGCCGGCCTGCCGACCGCCGAGAGCCTGATTCCAACCTGTCTGGCACCCTATATTATTGTTCTGGCCGCCTTTAGCGGGGCGCTTTTGACGGTCGCAGTTTTAACCCTGCTCGCTTTTTTTCGCGATATCAGCCCCGAATCAATGATCCTGGCAGGGGTCGCCTTAAGCGCTTTTTTTGGCGCCGTAACCATGCTTTTACAATATTTCGCAACCGATATCGAGGTCGCCGGAACCGTTTTCTGGACTTTTGGCGATCTCGGCAAAGCCCGCTGGCGCGATCTTTTTCTGATGTTTAGCCTGCTCTTGCCGGCCCTCCTCTATCTCGGGCGTCAAGGATGGAGTTTTAACGCTCTGCTCTGGGGTGATGAAACCGCGACAAGTTTGGGCGTTCAGGTCGGACGCCTGCGTCTTGCAGCCCTGGTCATTAGCGCTCTGCTGGCCGCCGTAACCATCGCTTTTTTAGGCATTATCGGTTTTGTCGGACTTATTGCCCCGCACCTGATGCGCCCTCTGGTGGGACAGGACTATCGCTACCTGATCCCTTATTCGGCATTAGCCGGTGCCGTCTTACTGCTGGCCGCCGACCTTTTGGCCAGAGTCATCATGGCCCCGGTCATCCTGCCGGTCGGCATTCTCACCTCTTTTGCCGGCGCCCCGCTCTTTCTCTACCTGCTGGCCCGGAACCGCAAAGTCAGACAATGAGTATTAAAGCGCAAAACATATGCTTTGCCTACCACAAGGCAGCGGTTCTTAAGAAGATCTCTTTCGCCCTGCAACCCGGAACCCTGGGGGTTATTATGGGCACCAACGGTTCCGGCAAATCAACCCTGCTTAAAACTATCAACCGGCTTATTGAACCGCAACAGGGAACGGTTTTTATTGCCGGCAATGATTACCGCCAGATGACCCGCCGTGAAATTGCCCGGCACTGTGGTTACATGCCACAAAAATCAGCCGCCGTTCACTGCACGGTTTTTGAGGCCGTTCTCCTCGGTCGCCAGGCTCTCAACCCGGAACGTCACAAAGCCGAAAAAGGGCTTCAACAGGTCGATGAAATCCTTAAACTGATACATCTTGACCAGCTCTCCGACCGCTTCACCAATGAACTTTCCGGCGGCGAACTACAAAAGGTGGTCATCGCCCGAGCCCTAGTCCGAGAACCCAAAATCCTGCTTCTCGATGAACCTACCAACCATCTTGATCTCATCAATCAACTTGAGGTCATGTCACTACTGAAAAAGATCACCCACAGGCTAAACCTGACAACCCTGGTCGTCACCCACAACCTCAACAGCGCCCTGCGCTTTGCCGACTCTTTCATCCTTTTAAAAAATGGCGCTCTCCACGCCGCCGGTCCGAAAGAGATCATCACGCCAAAGATCATTGAAGAGGTCTTCAATCTTAAAAGCGTCATCGCCGAAGTTGCCGGTTTCCCGGTTGTGGTTCCTCTCGAACAAAACTACTAAAATGAAAAATCAGGCGGCACAACCGTTTTCCGCCAACCGAAACACATCATTTTTCTTGACAATCAAGATGCTGTGTTTTATAAGCGATGAAAGTTAACCATAACTAACTAATCTCGTCAGAAATCAAACGCTTTGAAAAAGTCGTTCCAACCATATTATGAACAGCAAACTGACAGCAACTCAAGAAGCCTACCTGGCAACCGTTTACGAGCTTGAAAAGGAGCACCGGATCGCCCGCGTTGGCAGTATTGCCAAAGTCTTGAAAGTCGGCCTCTCTTCGGTGAGCGCCGCCCTGAAAACGCTGGCTGATAAAAAGTTGCTCAACTATTCGCCGCACAGCTATATCACGTTAACCGGAGAGGGCCTCAACCTCGGTAAAGAACTCACCGAACGAAAAATTGTCCTCTATGATTTCCTCCATGATACCCTGATGTTATCACCAGCTGATGCCGAACATAACGCCCATCGCCTGGAACATGCAATCAATGAAAAAACCTATAATCGTCTGCTTGATTTTATCAATTTCATCACCACCTGTCCCAGAGCCGGAGAAGAGTGGCGCTTAAACTTCAAGAAACGCTGCCACGAACCCTTAAACATCGAAGATTGCGAATCGTGTCTGGAACAAAACCTGGAAAACCTTTATCAACACAAGGAAATGGCGATTGAGTCGGCAAGGGCATCCTCGACAACCACCTTGGCGGATCTGAAAGCGGGAGAAAAAGCCAGGATTACCGGCCTGAAGGCGGCAAACCGGAGAGTTGGCGAAATGGGCCTGTTGCCCGGCACCATTATAACTATGGAGAAGATCGCTCCGCTCGGCGATCCTTGTGAAATACGACTGAAAGGTTTCAGTCTTACCCTACGCAAACAGGAAGCTGCCGCAATCGAAGTGGAACAGATAGATAAATAGACGCCAACCTGAGCATTGCAGGTATATTTTTTTGCCCGAATAGTTAGCTATAACTAACTATATACTAAAAAACAAGCTCAAATTGAATCAAAAAAATATTCGACTATGAAAAATTATCAACCATCCAATTCAGTACATTACGGCCTGAAGGTTGTTGAGGCCGCCGACCGGAATCAATTCCGCTCACCAATAAAAGCTGCTAAAGGACAACACCTGATCGCCCTGGCCGGCAATCCCAACTGCGGCAAATCGACGATCTTCAATTTTCTGACCGGCAGTCGCCAGCGGATCGGCAACTATCCCGGAGTCACCGTTGAAAAAAAAGAAGGGACTTACAGTTACCGAGAACAAAACTACAACATTGTCGACCTGCCCGGTACCTACAGCTTAGCCGCAGCCGCCAGTGATGAGTTTGTGGCCCGGCATTTTCTTTTAAGTGAAAAACCCGACCTGGTGGTCAATATCATTGACGCATCAACCCTGGAACGGGGCCTGGTTCTGACGGCCGAGCTGATCGAGATGGGCCTCCCTCTGGTGCTGGTCCTCAACATGGTCGATGTGGCCGAGGAGCGGGGTCTTACGATTGACTGTCAAAAACTTGAAAAACTGCTCTCGATACCGGTTATCGTAACCATCGGCCGCAGCGGATTCGGCAAAGAGAAACTACTTGCCGCAATTGCCGCCGGTGGCAAACAAATCCCGGCTGAGTACTGCCGTCCCGGCTACAATCACCATATCGAACTGGAGATCGAAGATCTCGTCTCTCTACTGGAGGCTCCGCTACCCTATAATTTGCCACCACGCTGGCTGGCGGTCAAACTGCTTGAAGAAGACCCCCGATCTACTAAGATGGTCAAAGAGTCATGCGTTTCCGGGGATCGCATCGCCAATACGGCGCGCCGGGCTCATCAACGGCTCGCAAATACCTTAAACCGTGATCCGGTTCTGGCCATAATCGAAGAGCGCTTCGGTTTCAGCAGCAGCCTTTGCCGCCAGATCGTCACAACCTCAGTAATCAAACGGGTGTTACTTTCGGAAAAGATCGATCTGGTCATGACCAATCGACTGCTCGGCTTACCAATCTTTTTTTTGCTGATGTACCTGATCTTCTACCTGACCTTTAGTTGCGGGGCCTGGCCGGCAGGCTTGATCAGCCGTGGAATTACCGAACTTGGCCTGGTGGTCAGCCGAACCTTAAGCGACGGCCCGCTGCGCTCTTTGCTGATTGACGGCATTCTTGCCGGAATCGGCAACGTGGTTACTTTTATTCCCAATATTTTCCTGCTCTTTCTGGCCCTGGCTCTGCTCGAAGACTCCGGCTATATGACGCGCGTCGCCTTTCTCATGGATCGTATCATGCGAACTTTTAATTTAAGCGGTAAAAGTTTTATCCCGATGATGCTCGGCCTGGGCTGTTCGGTACCCGCCATCATGGCCACCCGAACCCTGGAAAATGAAGCTGATCGCCTGACCACCATCATGGTCGTGCCGCTGATGAGTTGCAGCGCCCGGCTACCGATCTACACCTTGATTATTCCAGCTTTCTTTGCCAAAAACCTGCAAGCCCCGATACTTATGGCCGTTTACCTGGCAGGCTTTAGCCTGATGATGCTTGCCGCCCGTTTTCTCCGCCGCTACCTCTTACCTGAAGGTGGATCACCTTTAATCATGGAGTTACCTCCCTATCGCCTGCCGACCCTACAAGGCCTTTTTATCCACATGTGGGAAAGAGGACGACTCTATCTGAAAAAAGCGGGCCTTTTAATCTTTACCCTTTCGATTATTTTTTGGGCTTTGACCAGCTATCCCAAAGCCCCGGCCGCCGAGCTCGCCCAACTTCCAAATCCGGCCGAACGTCGAGACGCGGCGATCTCGTATAGCGCCGCCGGCCGTCTCGGACATGCTTTGGAACCTCTGCTCAAACCATTGGGATTCGACTGGCGTATCGGCACCGCCCTGATCGGGGCCTGCGCCGCCAAAGAGATGTTTGTCGCCCAGATGGGCATCGTTTTCACAGATTCGACCAACCCTGATGAATCGGGTGCAACTTTAGGATCAACCTTGCGCCGCCACTACAGTCCGCTAAACGGTTTGTGCATCATCTTGTTCAATCTGATCAGCCTGCCCTGCCTGGCGACTCTGGCGGCAACCCGCCAGGAGACCAATTCATGGCGCTGGCCGATATTACAATTTATCAGCCTGACTCTACTGGCCTGGCTGGTCACCTTTTTCGTCTATCAAACCGGCCTCATGCTGAGCACCTTGTTCGGCGGAGCATGATAACCGTAAACTAATTTTTTTCGCCCTTAAAGTTAGGTATAATTAACATACCTCCATAACAAGGACTAAGATAATAAGGATTTTGTCATGCCGTGTTTAAAAGTAAGACAATTAAAGTTGTAAATTCAGGCTGTTACAACAAATCAGAAAGTTGAGTAATTAATATTTAACAATGACAAGAAGATAGATAAAAAAGTCTGACTCAGGCAAAAAATCTTGCGGAGAAAAAGACGATATTCAACGGCAAAAATAACTTGACAATATCTTTGTCTTGACATATAGAAGCCGCCTCATGACAATTTGTTTTGCATTCCTAATAATTATTGTCCTTATCGAGAAAGCAGTCTATCCAAATTAAGCGAGGTGAAAATGGTTCTCAGTGCGGCCGAATGTGGCAAGAGTTTAAGATTATTAAATGTTAATGCGGGGCAGGGTCTACAATCACGGCTCGCTGCGATGGGCCTGGTGCCCGGAGTGGAGTTCGAAGTAATTACCAACCACTCCCGTGGTCCGCTTGTTCTCGCTGTGGATGAGAGCCGGATTATGCTGGGCCGGGGTATGGCCGAGAAGGTCGTGGTCGGCTGATTTTTTTTGCCGATAATGTTTGGAATAACTAACATTATCGTTGTGGATTTCAAAGAATAAGGAAAAGGTATGACCCTCAGCGAATTATCTCCGGGCTTAAGTTGCAGAATCAAAAAGATCAGGGTGCGGGGCCTGGTCGGCCAACGCCTGCTGGACATGGGATTGTTTCCCGGCACTTTAGTTTTGGTAGTGCGAAACGCTCCTCTGGTTGATCCGGTAGAGCTGAAAATTGATGACCAGTATCTCTCGATCCGTCATCTCGAAGCCCGGGGTATCGAGGTGGATCTCATATGAGCGACAGAACTCGGATTGCCCTGGCGGGTCAGCCGAACACCGGCAAATCGACGATCTTTAACCTGCTGACCGGAACCCGGCAATTCGTCGCTAACTATCCCGGGGTTACGGTTGAAAAAAAGAGCGGTTATTTCCAGCATCAGGATCATAAATTTGAACTGGTCGACCTGCCCGGCACCTACAGCATGACCTCCTACTCCCTTGAGGAGCGGGTCGCCCGGGACTTTCTGCTTGAAGAAAAACCGGCGTTAACAATCAACGTCGTCGACGCCGCCAACTTAAAACGCAACCTCTATTTCACCTTTCAACTCCTGGAAATGGGTCTCCCCATGATGCTCATCCTCAATATGATGGATGTCGTCAAAAAACAGGGGGTGGAGATCGACCTGGAAGAGATCAGCCGCCAACTTGAGGTTCCGGTGGTTGCAGCCGTCGGCAGCAAAGGACGTGGTAAAGAGGATATTCTGGACGCAATCACTGCTGAAGATAACCCGGTGAACTCTTTCAGGATCAATTACGGCCCCATGGAAAGCTACCTAGTCAAGCTTGAGATAAACCTGGCGGCGGCGGAAAAACTGGCAGCCTTTTGCTCGCCCCGCTGGCTGGCTGTCAAGCTGATGGAAGGTGACAGTGAAGCCCTTAACCTACTTAAACGTTTCCATCCCCTAGCGTCAGCCCTGGAGGTCGAAGTCGAAGAGCTCCGCCGGTGCTTTGAAAGTGATGAGGATGAAACCCCGGAAGGGTTTATCGCTATGCAACGCCATCAGCGAGCCACTGAAATCGAAAAAGCCGCCGTGCTCCGGAAAAGCCTCCCGAAAAATCGGGAATCCCTCACCAGCCGTATCGACAAAATCGCCTGCCACCGTTTCTTCGGCCCCCTGTTGCTTTTGGGAATCGTCTATCTGCTCTACGAGTTGGCCATCGTTCAGGGCTATAATATCACCAACTACACATGGCCGCTACTGGCCAAGTTTCGCCAGATCGTCGATAACCTGCTGCCGGCTTCCGGTTTTATTGATGAGTCACATTTACGCGGTCTCGCTCTCTGGATTGTCGACAGTGTCAACGGCCTGCTCAACTATATTCCGATCTTTTTCATCCTTTTCGCCCTGATCGCAGTTATCGAGGATGTCGGCTACATGCCCAGGGTGGCCTTTATTTTAGACCGGGTTTTTCGCCGTTTCGGACTCCACGGCCAGTCGGCCCTGCCACTTATTTTAAGCGGTGCCATTGTCGGCGGCTGCGCTGTTCCAGGGATCATGGCCTGTAAAGGTATCGCCGACGAGAAAGCCCGTTTTGCCACCATCCTGATTTGTCCCTTAATGAATTGTCTGGCCAAAACCCCCTTTTACCTGCTCCTGATCGGTATCTATTTCCCCGAACATAAGACCACCGCCTTTCTTTTTATATCGACCATAACTATCTTTATTGCCTTGCCGGTCGCCAAGGTCTTGACCCTGACGGTTTTAAAAGGCAAGGAGAGCGCTCCCTTTGTCATGGAGATGCCGCGCTATCATCTCCCGACCTTGCGCGGGGTACTGCTTCGGGCTTGGGAACGGGTCTGGCTCTATGTCAAAAAGATTACCTCGATCGTCGTCGCAGTGGCCGTGGTCGTCTATATCCTTCTGCAATTTCCCGGCTTAAGTGCTGAACGCGAGATTCACTTTCAAGCCGAGGTTAGCCGGGTCCTGACAAAATTTCAAACCCAGGTTGAAAAACAGGGATTTGCCGAACAACTGCCCAGTGATCAATATCTTCCCCTGATGCAGTACTGGAAAGATTACAAAAACGCCAGTGTGGCAGCTGGAGGTAATAAGGAGCGAAAAAAAGCCATCAACCAGAACTTTAAAGAGAAAAACTCGCTCTATTACGGATTTCTAAAACCTAAAGGTAACCAGCCGGCCAAAAAGATTAACCGCGACGTCCGCAAACTCCTTTCGACCCAAAAACGCCTCCGCCGGGAGATTAAACAGGATAAGATCTCTAACAGTTTTCTGGGTCGAATCGGGCGAGCCATGGAACCGGTAACCAAATGGGCTGGCTTTAACTGGCGCATCAACGTCGCCCTCTTAAGCTGCCTGGCGGCCAAAGAGAGTGCCGTCGCCACGTTGGGAGCCCTCTACGAACCGCCGGAAACCGGCACGGCAATAGATAATACTCTGGAAAAGAGGATGGCTGGAGTAGAGAGCGGGATGACACCGCTGCATGCTTTGGCAATCATCCTTTTCATGGCCCTCTACCCGCCCTGCCTGGCAACCATGATCATGATCAAACTGCAGACCGGCTCCTGGAAATGGATGCTCTTTTCCCTGGTCATTCCCATCACTATGGGAGTCGCGATCTCGACCATCATCTTTAGCGGAGGCTCAGCCTTAGGCCTTAACGGCTGGCAGGCAATGGCAGTCTTCTATGTTGTCGCAGTGATCATAACCCTCCTCACGGCCCTGATTAAAGATCACGAAATCCCGGATTATATGCGATGAGAAAAAGAACAAGTTTTTTAACCCTGGCAACGCTGCTTGCCCTGCTGATTGCAACTTCGGCCCTGGCCCACACCCCGTTATGTACCTGTTTTGATAACGGGGACGGCACCATAACCTGTGAAGGCGGTTTCTCCGACGGCTCTTCGGCGGCCGGAGTTACGATGCGGGTTTTAGACAAGAACGACAAGCCCCTGCTTGAAAGCAAGATGAACGCCGACAGCGAGTTTACGTTCGATAAACCAAGCGGCCCCTATAAAGTCCAATTCGACGCGGGCCCCGGCCATGAAATCGAGATTGACGGTGACGAAATCACCGAATAAATCAATTGAAATACAACCATTAACATCAAAGAGAAGAAGGAAAAATGATGAAAAAATTAAGTATCCTGGCAACTTTACTGCTGGCTCTCGCCATTGCGACTCCGGGCCTGGCCCATTTTCAGATGCTCTACACCCCGGATTGCACCTTGAGCAAGAGTAAAAAAGTCGACTTTAAACTGGTCTTCACCCACCCTTTTGAAGCCGGCCATACGATGGATATGGGCGCACCCGAACGTTTCTTTGTAGTCCATAAAGAGAAACGCACCAACCTGCTTGATAAACTCAAACCGATCACTTGGAAAAGCCTGACCAATCAGGGAAAGGCCTATGAATTGACCAACTATCGTTTAAAAGGCCTGGGAGATTTCGTCTTCTGCCTGGTTCCGGCCCCCTACTATGAAGGTTCTGAAGATATTTACATCCAGCAGTGCACCAAGATGATCGTCAACGTCGCCGGAGCGCCGACCGATTGGGATGCCGAGATCGGCCTGCCGGCCGAAATCGTGCCCCTGGCTAAGCCTTATGCCCAGTGGACTGGAAACGTTTTTCAGGGGGTCGTCAAAAGCGCCGGCAAACCGGTTCCTTTTGCTGAAATCGAGGTCGAATACATGAACCACGAACCGGATATGACAAAAAACCAATTTGCAACCGAAGCCCAGGTTGAAGCCCCGCAAGACTCTTTTGTCACCTTAGGTATCAAAGCCGATGCCAATGGCACGTTCACGTTCGCGATGCCGAAAGCCGGCTGGTGGGGCTTTTGCGCCTTAGGCGTCGGGCCTGACACCGAGCACCAAGGCAAAGAGCTCTCGCAGGATGCCGTTATCTGGGTTAAAGCCGTTGACAGTGACAAGGTTCGTTTATCCGGCCACCAACATAAATAATCGGTCAAACAGCAAGGAAAAGGAATTTCTCAATGAAAAAGCAACTAACTCTACCAATAATCATACTTGCCTTACTTTTTTTTGCGACTTCGGCCTTAGCCGGTGGCCCGCAAAACATGCAACAGAGAATCGATATTTTAGAACGCCAGCTCAACGACTTGCAGAAACAGTTAAGCGGCCAACGCCAGGATATCCAGTCAAACGTCCAGCGCCTCAGTGGACATAAAAGAGATCTCGAACGAAATCGCGAGCATCTCCAAGAACAGGAGAAAAGTCTCGAAAAAAACCGCAGTGACCAGGAGCAACTCACGAACTTCAGTGAAGGCCTGAAACTCCTGGGCGAACATATCAAGATCGGCGGCCTGGTCGAAGTCGAGGTCGGTTTTGCCGAAGATTATGACGGTAACAACGAGAGTGATATTGTCCTGGCCACCATGGCCTTAGATATCGACATCGATCTGCACAAATACGTCAAAGCCCATATCCTGCTCCTCTGGGAGGAGGATGATACCGAACCGGTCGACCTTGATGAAGCCTATATCCTCCTCGGCAACACCGAACATTTCCCGCTCTACGTACAGGCCGGAAAACTCTATGTGCCGTTCGGCAATTTTGAAAGTCATATGATCTCCGATCCTCTGACCCTGGAACTGGGCGAAACCCGGGAAAGCGCCGTCATTTTAGGCTTCGATTTCAACGGTCTCTACGCCGCTGCCTATGCCTTTAACGGCGACATTAATGAAAACGGTGATGATGACGAGATCAAATGCTTCGGCCTTAATGCGGGTTACGCCTTTGAAAACGAAAGCTTCAACTTTGATGTCGGCATGGGCTGGATCAATAGTCTCGGCGATTCCGACATCCTGGGCGATACCCTGCCGGGAGAAATCAAAGATTACGTCGGCGGCGTCACGGCCCACGCCATTTTTTCCTGGCAGGGTCTGACCTTGATCGGCGAATATCTGGGGGCAACTGATGAATTCGAAATTGCTGAACTTGAGTTCAAAGGGGTGGGAGCCGAACCGGAAACCTGGAATATCGAGCTAGGCTATACTTTCGAGATCGCCGACCATGAAACGGTTGTCGCCCTGGCCTATCAGGGCAGCGCTGAAGCCCTGGCTCTCGAACTGCCCGAAGAGCGTTATCTGGGCACCCTTGGCGTCGGCCTGATTGACGGACTTTCGTTGGCCTTAGAGTATGCCCACGACGAAGATTATAACGAGAAGGATGGCGGTACCGGCGAAAATGCCGATACGCTTACTGTGCAGCTGGCATTAGAATTTTAAACAAAAAAAGACCCAGGAGAGGCACAAGCCGTAAATTAAAACCGGGAGACAGATTAAATTAGAGAACTTCGCTTCGCCCTGCTTCGAAGTAGGGACAGAATTTAATTCTGTCCCCACTTCGAGAAATAAATAAGGAAATTGTCACCGAACCCCAAACCGACAGACACGGCTTAATCACCGTCAATATGGTCGGCCTGAAAAGTTCGCTAGATGGCAGTTTTTTGACTTTTATGAGACCGTCATATTCAGGAAAATCAGGCCCAAAGCCATGATGGCAATAGCTGAAATAAGGCCGATAATCCTTTCGACCATTGCGACCCGTTTCTCTGAAATACCTCTTAGCGAAAGCCCTCTTCCGAGAATGACAGAGACCACAACCAACGAGATTGTCGTTGCCATTCCTAAAGAGATAAAGACCGCCAACCAAAGACCCAGCCCCAGCATGTTGAGCGAAAGACAGAACAACAACACCATTATTACACCCGGGCAGGGAACCACGCCAACCGTCACCGCCCAAAGTACAAACGCCCACTTTGATTCTTTTGCATAATTGTCCGGAGCGCCTGAATCGACTTCAGGCTTGGGCTTAAAGAACAGCCCATAACTGTTCTTTACAAAGATAGCAAACCCCAGAAGAGCGATCAGGCTGTAACTCACAATTTGGGTTATATGGGAAACGGTGCCCAAGGTTCCACTAATACCCCCTTTGAGAAAGTAGTAGAGCCCGAGTACACAAATCATCCCTGAAAATCCGTGGCAAAAGGCAATCAGACCTCCGAACAACAACCCGCTGCCAAGAGACGCGCCCCGAGACGATATAAAAGAGATGGCAACCGCTTTACCATGCCCTGGTCCGGCGGCATGAAGAACACCATATCCGAACCCAATCATCAATATGGTCAACCATGAAGTAATGCTATCGATTGTTTTAGCCCGCCTGACCAAGACGGTCATTTTTTCTTTGAGTTGGAGTTGCCATAATGTAATTTTGGTTAAAAATGAACTCTGCGGAGCAGAAGTTTGCAGAACCGGCTGAGAACTTTTCTGCAAAAGAAAGGGGTTCTGAGCTTTAACCACCACCGAACCACAAATCAGGAGGAGAAGAATCAGCCAACCGGTTAATAATCTACCCATTTTTTTGCCTGAATTTCAGAATAATCTCCTCGGGATAGACTTGACCGTAATAGTAAGCTTCCCCCTGATTCTTTTCAATTGTGTGCTCAACTTCATAAAACTGCCGGTTCTCGTAGGTGACGGGATTTTTTTCCAGAAAAACACTGCTGTAAAAAGTAACATCATAAATGGATAACGTAACTTCTTTAAAGCTCTCTTTGGCTTGGACATGGCAGGGAACAAAGAACCGATAAGCCATTTTGCCCGTGGTAATTTCCGCTGAAAAATCGGTAACATATTTCACTTTGAATGGTTTACCGTCAATTTTTATATGCATTAAATAATCAACTTCCCGGAGATTTTCAAAAGCCCCCTTTTTGACACTTTCGATTTCCGATAATTCAAATCGTTGATTACCATTTTTGTCAAAATCAAGAATGATCATGCTACTGAACATCTCATCAAACACCCAATTAACCTGTACCCCGGCCAGGCCTTTTTCATCAAATACGACTTTTACAGTACTGTAAAGAAAGACGTGGGGATGAGACATCAAGGTAAAGGCGGGAAACAATAAGATAAAAACCTGCAACCCGACAAAAAAAATCTTTCGATAGAACATAGACGTTAACCAAATGAACCTCATTAGGAGGTTGTCCGAGAATAGCCAAGTACCCGGCAGATGACCTACTCTATTTTACCGGGAAGCGATTGTCAAGGCGACACAGTCCGGCAAACCTTGACAAAGAAATATAAATAATCATTACTGTCCGGTTAAGAATCTTTTCCTGAATGAAAAAAATCGAGTTTCAGGACTCTATGTAAACCCCAACCGCAAAAAAAAAGCACTCACAACTTTCTCAGCCATAAGTGCTTGATTTAAAATTTATTCAGCCGTTACTTTTTATTGCTGACCGCAACTTTTAACAATTTTCATCCAATCAGGCCCATATTATATGATGTTTATTGACGACAAATGTCTGCCCGGTCTTGCCTCGTTGCATAGCGTTAAAAACAACGACAAACGGACTACTGCTTTTCGTAAAAAGTTCGCTGAGTCGTTCGGCCCTCTCATCAGCCCACAGATTTACATCTCCAGAAAGTACTGAACCATCCGAAAGCCTGAGCTTTACCGGAACTTTTTTCATATGTGGTTGGCTGGGCTCCATTTTTTCCTCGTATGGCGGACAAAGCGACAGATACTTTCAGAAAACCAAAAACACTCACCGCCACCTTTACTGTAAGTACTTGACTTTATTGAAGCTGATGCGCAGACTCGAACTGCTGACCTACTGATTACGAAACACCTACCGTAACTTTTAACGTGGGTCTCTGAGACTCGCTCTACACTTCATCTTACTGAAAACATTAAACAAAAACAGATTATCAATTTTAGCAGATTTTACATAGATTCTTCATTTTATCAATTTTTTTAGAAAAAGTCCCACAAAAGTCCCACACTTTTTATAGAGCTTTTTTCAATCCTTCAATAATGCCTGGCAAATCTTCCAACTTATAATATAAGCCATATTTATTTTTTTGAGGAGCATTTATTTTGCTTTTAACTACAAGATCTTTTAATCTTCTTATAATTATTCTACTACTTTTTTCATTAAAAGGGAAGCGGTGTGTTAGACTTTTGCATAAATTATTTTGACTGCTGTGATGAGGAAATCTTACGACCTGCATAAGGGGCCGGCCATGACGTTTGCTGCCAATTTACTTACTTAAGGATGTCTATCTGTATTTATGCTCAACAAAATTAATGATGGACGAAACTCCGTTCGATTGCCTCTTTGGTAAAAGAGTATTCACTTTCATTGCCACTATTGCAGTAAGCCTTTACGATACAGTATGCTTCATTGAGCTCCTTCATTTTGTGGTCTTCACCTTCGTTTTTATCGGGATGGACAGTAAAAGAAATCTTACGGTAATTGGATTTAACCTCATCAAACGTGCATTGTTCCTTGAGGCCTAGCACGAGCCGGGCTTCATTGATCAGATCAAAATTACCCTTATTGAACTCAGTGGCTACAAAGCCATAAGGAGGAAGAGGGCCTAAATAATTGAAGACTATAAAGTCGTCACATTTTTCAGCAATTTCATCGAGAGCATTATCAAACAGTTCTTTTTTTTCTTTTTCCACTAGATAAGTATTGAGGATGATGATGGGCTCATTAACTGTATTCGTTTCTTTATAATCGGCCACATGGATAAACAGCTTAGATTTCAGGGCCTGTTTGATGGCTTTTTTGTATTTTTGAGATAAATCAAAAAAGGCTTTTCCGACTGCAATTTTGTTGGAGATATCCACATTTTTCGAAATTTCTACAATGACCTTCTGAACATCAAAGGAAACCTGAATAATGATCTCGCCCTTCCCCTTCACCTTGTCAATAAGAGCTTTTAGCTGAATGGTTGCATTGATTAAAAACTGCCGCATTTCCCCCTCATTGTCGACAATGTTACCAAAATGAAATGGTATTATAGTGTGGTCCAGAAAATAACTGGCATTGATTTGCTTATATTTTTCAGTGAGTTGTTTTGTCATCGTTTCGTTTTTTAAGCAGGCTATATCTATAGTATAACCAATCGCTGTCATACCTCTTTCAAAAATGGTGATGGTTCCATCTTGGGGTTTCTCAATAATCCCATCGACGATACCGCATATAAGTATTGCCATACGTTCCCCTTTTTCCCTTATCGATTATAGTGTTTTGATTTTAGTCGGATTTATTTTACCTAACGACCAACATCACTTGCCGGGCCGCAGTTTTCAAAGAAACAACGAGCGGCTATTCCCAGTCAAGTGCACCCGATGGTTCGGTGATTTATACTGGTGTTTTTGATAGTTCTTGTATATGCCCAAATTGCTTAACTTTGCTGATGTATTTTTTGTCATTCGTAATGAAAACAGCTCCATTTAAAATGGCCAAAGCATGATATAAGGAATCGGTTAATTCTGGATAACCACTTTTATGATTTCCAGTTCTGGCTATTTCAATTGCTTTCATGCATACATTACAATTAGGAACGATAATATTTATCGCTTCTTCTTTTGCTAAATGCTCAATATATTTTAAATGTTTTTGTACGTCTTCTAGGTTGTCGAGATTGCCACACAGAACCTCTGTGATCTCGTCCAATGCAAGACTTTTAGGGGGACACCGTGAATTAAGGCATACAAGAGAGAAAGAATAGCCCTCGATATGTTCGGAAAGGTAGTCGATAGTGGGGGTCCACTTGTTCCAGTTCGCATCAGCCCCATGCTTGGCATGGGGCTGATGCGAACTGGAATGTCAAGCAAAAAGTGACATTATTTTCGATTTTTTACTAAATTTTTTTCTTGCAATTTTCTAACCGGACACCGCTGGCTCTCAACCGGGAACATTGACCTTAGAACTTTCCAGGTTTGCCAGCCGTTCCTCAATTCTAGCCAGAGAACCTTCCACTTCCTGATTGTGCGTTTTTGGACCGCCGCAGAACGAAGGATTGTTGACCCACCAATCAATGCCCATCTCCTTGGCCTTATCGACCGAGCAAACAACCAACCGAATCTGGATGGTCAACAGTTCGATGTCAA
>CAZUXG010000034.1:0-19629 GCA_964623985.1 uncultured Thermodesulfobacteriota bacterium
TACCAACATTTACATGAGGCTTGGTGCGCTCAAATTTTTCCTTTGCCATTTCCTTCTCCGCCGATTAAATTTTTCTTTTATATCGCTGTATACTCTATCCGCTTGCGAACAATCTCTTGAGAGACAGGTTCATAACAGCTGAACTGCATTGTAAAAGTTGCGCGCCCCTGACTGCGGGATCGAACTTGGGTTGAATAACCGAACATCTCGGCCAATGGCACAAAAGCGCTGACCACCTGCATCTCGCCGCGCCGGCTCTCGACACCCTGAATACGTCCGTGGCGCCCATTGATGTCACCCATGACATCACCAAGATATTCACTCGGAACAACAACCTCGACCTCCATAACGGGCTCAAGAATAGTTGGTAAAGCTTTTCGCACCCCCTCGTTGAAACCGATCGAGGCTGCCAATTTGAAGGAGATCTCACTGGAATCGGTCTCATGCCAGCTACCCCCTGTAAGAAAGGCCTTAATGCCGGTCATCGGATATCCGGCCAAGGGACCAGCCAGCATCGCTTCTTCCAGACCGAGGGCCACCGGAACAATAAACTCTTCGGGCAGTTCGGCGGCCTGAATTTGATCGATAAAGGAAAACCCTAGCTCACTCTCTAACGGTTCCAGCCTGAGACATACATGAGCATACTGAGGACGAGGCCCATCCTGACGGATAAAGCGTCCTTCGCAATTTATTGTGCTGGTAATGGTTTCCCGGTAGGCAACTTGCGGCTTGCCAACATTAGCGTTGACTTTAAACTCGCGGGCAAGACGATCGACAATAATCTCAAGATGGAGTTCACCCATCCCTGATATTATGGTCTGACCGCTCTCTTCATCGATTTTTACTTTAAAGGTGGGATCCTCAGCTGCCAGCCTTTCGAGGGCCACGGTTAAGCGTTCATGGTCACTCTGACTTAAAGGCTCGATCGCAACCTCGATTACAGGCTCCGGGACCTCCAGGTTCTCAAGGAGAACTGCGTTCTCTTTAAAACAGAGGGTGTCTCCGGTAGTACTACCTTTGAGGCCAACTACAGCAACGATATCTCCGGCATAAATCTTTTTGACCTCTTCACGTTTATTGGCGTGCATTTTCAGCAACCGGCCAACTCGCTCATTAGATCTGCGACTACTATTATAGAGTTGCATACCTGTTTCCACAACTCCTGAGTACAAACGTAAAAAAGCCAGCTGCCCGACATGCGGGTCAGTCAAGATTTTAAATACCAAAGCCGTCGGCTGCGTCTCATCACTTACCACTATTGTTACAGGATCTCCACTTTCGATATCAACCGCGACGATCTCTTTTACCTCCAAAGGAGAGGGAAGAAAGTCAACAATACTATCGAGCAGTGGCTGTACTCCGGTATTTTTAAACGCGGACCCACATAAAACTGGTGTCAATTCAGACAACAAGGTTGCTCTCCTGACCAGATTAATGATTTCATTTTTGCCTATCTCTTCATCTTCAAGATAGCGCAAAGCAAAATCGTCATCCAGATCAGCGAGATCTTCCATCAGTTTTTTGCGATACTCCGCTACCCTCGGAATCATATCCTCAGGTACAGCGCGCACTTCGTATTCAGTTCCCAAAGAACTTTGATCGAAATAGATTGCCTCTTCGGCAATCAAATCAACTACTCCGGTGAATTTATCTTCCTCACCCAGAGGCAGTTGCAAAACCAGGGGACAAGCCCCGAGTCGTTCGCGCATCATGGTCACGACCCGATCAAAATCAGCGCCGATGCGATCCATCTTGTTGATAAAGGCGATTCGCGGAACTTGGTATTTAACAGCCTGCCGCCATACGGTTTCAGACTGTGGTTCAACCCCGCCAACTGCACAAAAAACGGCAACCACCCCATCGAGCACCCGCAAGGACCGTTCAACTTCAATGGTGAAATCAACATGTCCGGGTGTATCGATTATATTGATTCGGTGGTCGCGCCAGAAACAGGTTGTTGCCGCCGAGGTAATCGTAATCCCCCGCTCCTGCTCCTGCTCCATCCAATCCATCGTCGCAGTGCCGTCATGAACTTCACCAAGACGATGGGAAATACCTGTGTAGTATAGAATTCTCTCTGTTGTTGTAGTCTTGCCAGCATCGATATGAGCCATGATGCCGATATTGCGATACCTACCTATCGGATCCTGACGCCCCACATCAACTTGCCCCAAACATTTCGAACCTACCAGCGGTAGTGAGCGAAGGCTTTATTGGCTTCCGCCATCTTATGCGTATCTTCACGCTTCTTGACAGCATTACCGCGTTTATTGGCGGCATCAAGAAATTCAGCTGCCAGTTTTTGAGCCATGCTTTTCTCGCCACGAGTACGGGAATAATTAATAAGCCAGCGAATCGCCAGAGCCATTTTACGATCAGGCAACACTTCAACCGGAACCTGATAAGTTGCACCACCAACGCGGCGAGATTTTACCTCAACCAACGGCCTGACATTTTCCAGAGCACTTTTAAAAACGGCCAGTGGCTCTTCATCAACCCGCTTACCAATCAGATCCAGAGCCTCATAAAAGATACCCAGAGCCACACTTTTCTTACCATCAAGCATCAGGCCATTAACAAATTTAGCAACCTGACGATCATGATATTTAGGATCCGGATTAATTAAGCGTTTTTCTATATCTCTCTTTCTGGCCATCTATAAAATCCTCGGTAATTCAAGTCTAATTACAACAATTTATGTACGTTGTGCCGGGCTGAATATTATTTAGGTCGCTTGACTCCATACTTGGAACGCCCTTTGCGACGATCCTGCACCCCGACGCTGTCAAGGGTACCACGGATAACGTGATAGCGGACACCGGGAAGATCCTTGACTCTGCCGCCCCTGATCAATACGACCGAGTGCTCCTGCAGATTATGACCAACGCCCGGAATATACGAGGTCACCTCGAAACCATTGGTGAGGCGCACCCTGGCAACCTTACGTAAGGCTGAGTTAGGTTTTTTCGGCGTCGTCGTATAGACCCTTACGCACACACCACGCTTTTGCGGCGAATTTTTCAGCGCCGGAGCCGTGGTCTTTTTCTTGATCCGTTCTCTACCTTTGCGAACCAACTGATTAATCGTCGGCATTATTATTATCTCCGTTCAAAACCATACTTATTTGGATTTTCTACATTCGCGAAACCCTTTGGGGGTGCCACACATTCGAAAAGAGCCAGCGCTTCTAACAGTTACATGGCTACTTGTCAAGACTTTTCTGCTCCGGTTCCGTTTTTTCCACAGCCGGTTCACCGGCTTCTTCGGCAATAACTTTATGCATCGACTCCAGGTTAGCATTAGCCGTCCTGTTTTTATCCCACAATTTGAGATCATTCAGTACAACAACGATCCGCAACCGAGAACATAAGGAGCGCCTCTATACCCATTGCACTCAGGCTTGTCAATCGATTTTAATCTTCATTCACACCAGACCCCTTCAGCCAGCTGCCGAAAGAGGCCGCCAAAATCCCCGGTACTCATCAAAGCAACCAGCTCTTTACGCCCTGCCCTCTGCTTGAGAATATCGTAAAGTTCATCAATCCGAGCCACGGCCCGGGCCGATTTTGCCCCGGCTCCGATGGCGGCCGCCAGCCGTCCGGTATCAAGCGCTTCATCCGGGGCCAGATTGGCCAACCCATGAACCGGGGCCAGCAGAACCTCATGGGCTGCAGTAAAGGCCGCACCAAACTCTTTTTGAAAAAGATTGCGGCGACTGGTCGCGGTCCGCGGTTCAAAAACCGCCAATAAATGGTGCTCCGGATAATGCTCCCGCAGAGCCTCCAGAGTCCGCTTGATCGCGGTCGGATGATGAGCAAAATCACTAATATAAACTGACTCCCCACAACGACCCACAAGCTCCTGGCGTCTTTTGATCCCGGCAAAAGAGCCTAAACCATCAGCCACCGCCGTTTGCGAAAAGCCCAAATCTTTAAGCAGAATAGCTACCGCCAGAGCATTTTCACCATTATGACGACCAATCGCTGCGACTCTAATATCCTCCTGAGGATTACCGGGACCACTGAACCTGATTCGACCACCATCAACCAGCGCCTGATAGTCAATTAGACGAAAATCAGCGCCCTCCGACCAACCATAGGTCAACACCCGACAAGGCGCTTCCGACAACAGCTCTTTAAGCACCGGGCAGTCAGCCGTAGCCACCAGCAAGCCAGCCGCCGGCAAAACCGCAATCAACCTCCGAAACTCTTCGATAATCTCGTCAATACCGGAAAAGAGATCGACGTGATCCATCTCGATGCCGGTAACGATAAGATGGGTCGGTCGGTAGTGATGAAACTTGGCATGACGATCAAAAAAGGCACTATTATATTCATCTCCCTCAAGCACAAAATCAGCACCTCGACCGAGACGGTAGTTGGTCGAAAAATTCTTCAACTCCCCTCCGATCATAAAAGAAGGTTCCGCTCCGCAGCACTCCAAGGCCCAGGCCAACATCGAGGCCGTAGAAGTTTTGCCATGGGTTCCGGCCACGACCAGACGGCGCTCAGAAGACGCCAAAAAATCATGCCACAAAGTTTCCGGCAGCGAACGACAGCAAAGTCCTAGCTCTTGCGCCCGTACCGCTTCAACATTACTCCGGGCCGCGACATTACCAACCACCACAAGCGCAAAACTCCCGTCAATTCGCCCAGCCTCATAACCGAGCCCCACTTCGATACCTCGAGCCGCCAGCAGATCACTCATCGGTGGATAGGCGGCGGCATCGGAACCACTTACCTGCCAACCCCGCACCTGCAACATACTCGCCAAAGCCGCCATCGCCGTTCCACAAATACCAATTAGATGAACCTTTTTCATATATTCCTGCCCGTTACTGTGTAGGTTAACAATTGCAATATTTCGAGTCTGACGTTACCCACCCACATAAATAACCGACCCGCCCTCTTTATTTGAAATTTTTTGCCAATAACTGATCTCTTTGAAATAATCTTGAAAAACAGTTTTTTCCAATCTGATTTCAACCGGCAATAAATCTCGACACAACTGCACCACTTTAATAGTGTCGGTATTTTATGGGGCTCCAAACCCCTTCCCTCTGTGTCAACGAGGGTGAGGCACCGACCTTAAGTTCCGGAAAAACCTTACCGGTCTCCTCTTTTTGCAGGAGACCGGTAAGGTCAAAATTGATTGAGCATATTATTCCCACTTGTCAAAGCATCCACTGACAACCTTAACCAGCAGGCCAGACAGTAAACCCAGAGTTTATGGCAATCTTCACTCTACTACTATCATTAAAAACCCAAACCCTAAATTTAGTTGGCATTGTTACCAACCAGTACTTACCCTGTCAACCGTTTTCCCCACGAGTAATCTGAATTCATTGCCATCTTCGTTTTATCGAATTTACCAACTTCAAAAAAATGACTGCTCAAGTTTGAGCATGAGACCGCCGGGAACATGATGAACTGATTTGATGGTGATCAGGTCGAGGGGCGATTTGCCGAGCAGGGGCAGGGGTTGGTTGAGTTTTTGGATGGGAGCGAGGGTCGAAAGGTCGATTTCTATGTCGGTCTGTTGATCTTTAGTGGTAATCCGGGAGACAAGCTCATGATCTTTTATTTTGTCGATAAGAATACGATCGATGATACCTCCGGCGAGACCGATGGCAACCTTGCCGAGGAGGTTGCTGCCAAGGGCTTTTTGCGTGGTAATGGAGACCGAGACCTGTTGCCGGTCACCGGAGAGTTTAAGATCGCCGGTTTTAACCAGAAGGGGACAGCTCAGGGAGCTGCCAAATTTGTTGATGGTAAGGTTTAGGATGATACCATGCGCATCAAAATTGACGGTCTCGACCGCAATCCCTTCCTCGTTTTTGAGGGCGTGGCGCAGGGCAGCTTCGAGGTAGGTTTGCGGGATCAGAAATTCGCCTTTTTGGGCAGCGTCGAAAAACTCCTTTGAAATTTGCTTTTTTACTATATCCTTAATCGCTTTAAGAGCATTCAATAAGCCCATTTTCACACTCCATTGGCGCTGCATTGCCGGCGATAGTAATCAAGCTCGGCCGGCAACGGGTTGGTTAATGGTTGATTATCAATCAATTATAATGTTCAGCAGCCACTGTTTAACCAGGGCTAGAACTTCATTGTCGACATAATAAAGCATTGATATGAACAGGTTTTCAGAAAAATGATTGCGGATCGATATCGAGACGCCAGCTTAGCGGGGGTGCTGTGGGGAGTTGCTGTCGCCACTGGCGTAAAAAATTATGCAGAAGTGAACGTTGAGTTGCTTTAATTAGGAGGTTCCAGCGAAAACGGCTCTGAACCTTGACAATCACCGAAGGCACGGGCCCGAGCAGGACGATGGGTGGCGGGGTATCATACAGGCCGGCCGATTTTTGACCAAGAAGTTCAAGGCCAAGTTTTTTTACAACGTTAAGAAACTCGCGTACCCGATCCTCATCGGGACCCGCGGCCCTTAAATTGGCAAGGTAGGAAAAGGGTGGAAAAGCCAGTTCACGCCGACTTTCGAGCTCTTGATTATAAAAGGAGACGTAATCATGGGCGGCCGCAGAAAGTACGCTATAGTGCTCGGGCTGCAACGTCTGAATAATCACTTCACCCGATGAACTGTCGCGCCCCCGCCCGGTGCGGCCGGCAACCTGAACCAAAAGTTGAAAGGTTCTTTCGGGAGCCGTAAATTCCGGCATCTCCAGAGAGAGGTCGGCGAAGATGACACCGACGAGATCGACCATCGGAAAGTTATGACCCTTGGCCAACATCTGGGTGCCGAGCAGAATCTCGGCTTTTCCCTGTCTAAAATCCTCTAAAATTCGCCCCAACTCACCTTTACGCCGAGTCGCATCACGATCAAGTCGCAAAACCCGAACCCCGGGGAAATGATGCGCCAACCCCTCTTCCAACTTCTGAATACCGATCCCCAAAGGAAAGAAGCGTTTGCCACCACACTGCGGACAGAGCACCGGAACCGGTTGCTGACCACCACAATAATGACAAACCAGCAAATCAAGACTCTTATGAAAAGTCTGATGCACCGAACAGAGACGACATTCCGGCATATAACCGCACTTAAGACAGTAGAGGGTTCGGGAAAAACCGCGTTTATTGAGAAAAAGTATCACCTGACGACCATCGGCAAAGACCGCTTTCATGCGCTCCAGGAGCCGCGGACTGAAACCATCCCAGGCAAACATGTTTTTCTGATCTTTACCAAGATCAATGATTTCGACCCGGGGCATAGCTTTCTCATCGAGACGCTGGGGCAAAGAAAGAAGCTCGTAACGCCCCGCTTGGGCCCCATAGTAGCTGATCAGGGCCGGCGTCGCCGAGCCTAAAACCACACAACAACCGGCCATCTGCCCCCTGAGCAAAGCCAGATCCCGACCATTATAAGCAAATCCCGACTCCTGTTTATAGGAAGGCTCGTGCTCCTCATCAACCACCAAAATTCCCAATCGAGCAAGCGGCGCAAAGACCGCCGACCGGGCTCCGACAACAATTAACGCCTGACCTGAAGCAATCCGCCGCCACTGATCATAACGTTCACCGGCATTTAAACCACTATGCAGAACCGCAATTCGAGCCCCGAACTCATGCACCAGACGATCGACAAGTTCAATCGTCAAAGCGATTTCAGGCACCAGATAGATGGCCCCCAGCCCCTGCCGAATAACCTCGGCGATCAATTTGATATAAATTTCAGTCTTACCACTACCGGTCACCCCATGCAGAAGATAGGGGGTAAACTTTCCCCCCGCCAGAAAGCCCTTAATTCGAGCAAAGATCTCCTCTTGAGCCGGGGTTAGAATCACTTCTTGCCGGGGAATCGCCAAAGGCACACTGTTGTCCAACGCTATAGAGCGTAGTTTGGGAACTTCAGAAACTTTAAGCCAGCCCAGCGCCTGCCAGCGCCGGAGCCAAGCCCCACCTCCGCTAAAGGCCGTCAGAAAGCGCCGACGACTAAAAAAACCTCCGGATGAAATAAATTTAAGTAAACGCAAACGTTTGCTTTCTTCGATTCGGGAGGAACCTGCCAAAAGCTCGACAATTGCCACTTTATCAACAATTTCATAAATCAGCTCCACCTGCGCCTTAACTAAGGGTGGCAGCAACTGGTTTTCACTTTTCAACCAACCCTGCCTGATCCACCCTGATAACCGGGCTTTAAAACGAGCCGGAGGAACCGGAACCGCAAGTTTAACGGCCAGCTCTTCAAGCGGCAAAGAACCGACAGCAGTCAACAATTGAAGCACCTCGGCAAGCAGAGGGGAGCGCGTTTTGGCTTGGGGCGCAAGCGCCTTCTCCCCTAAACTTAGCAAGCACCGCTGGCGATATTGCAGGCCACCCGGCAAAAGTGCGTGCAGGGTTTCCCCCAAAGGAGTCTGATAGTAACGTGCGGCACGCTCGTAAAAAGCCAGGTGTTCCTGGTTAAAAAGAGGCTCTTCGTCAACCACTGCAGCCAGCTTTTGCAAGGTTACACCCTCCCTGAGAGGCGGACATTGCTCACTCCAGGCCAGCAGATAACCGGAGGTTAAACGATTACGAAAAGGGGCCAAAACTCTTTTGCCGACCGCCAGCCGCGTCGCGATTGCATGATCACCAACCAGATAGGTAAAGATCGTATCGAGCGGCAGATTAAACGCCACCTGAGCATAAAGGGGTGGGGAAATTGCGGACATGGTAACTATTCAGGTACCCATAATTCAAGAGTTACATTAAAGGCTCCCTTGAAAAATTGCCTTTTTGCCCAATTACTGCGTTAGGCTCAAATTTTAATCCTCAAAATACATTACGTATTAATACAGTTAAAATCCTCACCTGCCTTGCCCTTGAACAAAAATTCTAATTTTTCAAAAAACCCTTAAGAAAGGCTAAGTTTTTTGCCGGTCATCTTGAGAAAAGCGTCTTCAAGGTTGACCCGGCGGATGGCATAAGGGTAAGTCAATTCTGCGGCCCTGATGACGGCCGCCTGCCGGGTTGTAAAATAGCGACTTTCAACCCGGCCGTCATAAATCTGATCCAGAGCCCACTCACCCAAACTATCGATCAAAACTTGGGGCTTATCGAGAGCCACAACCTGACCCTGGTCAAGAAATGCGACCCGGTCAGCCAGAAACTCAGCCTCTTCGAGATAGTGAGTCGTCAGAAAAACCGTCACGCCATCCTGCTGAATCTGTTTGATCAGAGCCCAGATCTGGCGTCGGATTCCGGGATCAAGCCCGACCGTCGGTTCATCAAGAAAAAGAATGGCGGGCTCATGAAGCAGGGCCCGGGCCATCATCAGGCGCCGTTTCATACCGCCGGAGAGGTCCCGTACCAAAGAGTTACGCCGCTCCAAAAGATCGATATAGTCAAGTAGCTCATCAATACGTTGACCCTTTTCGCTTCCTAAAGCAAAAAGGCGACGATGAATCTCAAGATTTTCGAAAACCGTCAGCTCCTGATCAAGGTTTATGACCTGGGGCACAAGACCAGACTGTCGCTTTGCGTTAAGCGCCTCTTCTTCAACCGAAAAACCATTGAGCCAAGCCTGCCCGCTGGTCGCCCGGCTGAGACCGGAAAGAATCCGAATCGTACTCGTCTTTCCGGAACCGTTAGGACCCAGATAGGCAAATATTTCGCCCCGAAAAACCTCCAGCGAAACCCCGTCTAAGGCCCTGATACTTTTAAATTCTTTGACCAGATTTTTAATTTTTATAACTGGATCAAACATTTTTTGGAGCTCTTTTTTCAACGTTTCACCAGTTCAACAATGGTAATCGCAACACCGCCAGCGGCGCCAGCGGGATGAAAGAAATTACTGACATAGGGCAAGGTTTTAAGGATTTCATGAATGCCCTGGCGCAAGCGACCGGTACCGTGTCCATGTACAATCTCAACCCGCAGCTGTCCACCAATAACCGCCTGGTCAATAAAAACAGTGAGCAGATCGACAGCCTCCTCAACCCGTTTACCGATCAGGTTAAGAACCTGGGCCGCACCCGTTACCCCAAGAGTTCCGTACCCTAAACCGGAGCCGCTCCCTTGGACGGCAAAATTACTTATCTTTACCGCACTCTCTTTAGCAACTCCGAATCCGGCATCGGGTAAATGCTGACTGATCTTGTCCGGAGTCAGAGTCACCCGCAGATTGCCATCTAAAACTACAGTTAAACGCTTGCGCGAGGGCTCGACCGCAACAATCGTTGCGGCTTTTGCCTGACCGGCAACCTTAACCCGATCACCGACGGCAAGTTTTTCATAATCAACGACGACCGGAGCCCGAACCGGTTCGGGCAAAAGCTCGTAAACCTCGTCACGTGCCTCATTGAAAGCATTACGTAGTTTGCCGACTTTAACCTCCGGCAGCTCTTTTAAAGCGGCTTTATCGACAGCTTTTATCGCCGTTTCCAACGCTGCTTTAGCGATCTCCAGTTCCGTCAGGCGGGCCTTGAACTTCTGGCGCGCCTCCTTAACCAACAGGGCAACCTGTTCCCGGGCAGCGGCCTGAATCTTCTCTTTTTCACCCGCAAGTTCAGCCGTCAGCCGCCGTTGACGTTCACTTTCGATCCGGGCCTGCTGTTTTAATTTAAGAAGTTCCTTTTCATGACCAGCAGTGTGGGCCAGACGTTTTTCGAGCTGAACCGCCAGATTTGTGGTTCGATTCTCACCCTCTTCCAGAAACGAGCGGGCCTGATCAACCAGGGCTTTCGAAAAACCTAAATTACCGGCAATCAATAAGGCGTTACTGAGTCCCGGAACTCCATATTGCAGGTGGTAGAGCGGGCGGAAACTTGTTGGATCAAAAGCGACTGCGACACTGCTGATACCCTCCTCTTCATAGGCGTATGACTTAACATCATTATAATGAGTAGTCACCATGAATGTCACGCGCCGTTGTTTGAGCTCAATCAACACCGCCTGGGCCAATGCCGCCCCCTCTTTGGGGTCGGTACCAACCCCGAGTTCATCCAACAAAACCAGTGAATTAGCATCGGCCTTCTCTAAAATCGTTTTGACTGCGAGCAGATGACCGGAAAAGGTACTCAACGAAGCTGCCAGATTCTGTTCATCGCCAATCGCCGCAAAAACTTGGGAAAAAAGCGGCAACCGACTCTCAGCGGCGACCGGCACCAACAAACCGCAACGCACCATCAAAGCTATTAAACCAACGGTTTTCAGGCTTACAGTTTTACCACCGGTATTAGCTCCGGAGATCACCAGACCACAACGCCCAGCTGGAAACTCGACATCAATCGCCACGACCTGACTTTTCGGCAGAGTCGCAGCGAGCAGCGGATGACGAACATCTTTAAGGGAAAAACCGGCCTCCCACGACTCCAGTAAAACCGGCACCGAAGCGTTAATTTGCGTACCAAAAAGGGCTTTGGCCTGAAGTTTATCAAGAGCTAAAACCCGTTCCATGGTCTCGATGATCAGGGGCGCTGCTTGACGTAAACGATCACCAATCATACGCAGGATATTGATCTCCTCCTGTTTTTCTTCATGGAGCAAAAGGGCAAGATTATTATTTAGAGAGACGCTCTCTAAGGGTTCGACAAAACAGGTCTGCCGGGTTCTGGAGTGGTCATGGATAATGCCGGGAATAGCGCTGCGAAAATTGGTTCTCAAAGGCAACACGTAGCGCTGATTACGAATCGTGACGAGGTTGTCTTGGATAAGAGGCTGAAACTCCGGGTTGGCAAGAATTTCTTTGAGTTGAAAGCTGATCTGTCGCCTTGAGGAGACAATTCGTCGACGGATATCCTTTAACTCGAAACTGGCGTTGTCGCGAATCTCCTCCTCGTCATTGATACAACTCTCGATCAGGCGGGCAAGCGGAGCAAACGATTTGATATCGGCAAAAACGGAAACTACCGGCTGATAGAGATCGGCGGCCCGTTCCGCAACCTTGTCACGATAATTATGCACGCCTTCAAGGGCTGCAAAAGTGCCAGTTATAACCAACAGTTCGCGCGGCGGCAACCAACTTTCAGGAAAACGAATCTCCTCTAAAAAAGGCGCTAGGTCCTCGACTCCAGCCAACGGCACGGCCCCGCATTCCCGACTCAAGGCCATAAAGGCCGCGGTCTCACGCAGGTTTTCCTTTAAGTTTGAGGGATCTTCAAAAATTTCCGGTTCTAAAGCCAGAAGGACGGCTTTACCAGTCGCCGTACTGGCTTTTTCCGCCACCAGAGCCAGAACACGATCGAGTTCAAGAATCCGAACCGCCTGGTCCTCAGGGGTTAAAACCGAATAGTTCTCAGTTACCATCTGATACCGGATTATCCCAAGATCCGAGCGACTATCTGATTAACGGCTTTACCATCAGCCCGACCAGCTATTTTCGGCATCACCACTTTCATAACCTTGCCCATATCTTTTTTACAAGTTGCTTGGGCTTCAGCAATCGCCTCTTTAATCAGATTTTCAAGCTCTTTTTCAGAGAGGGTATCCGGCAGATAAGCTTGCAAAACCTCGATCTCGCTCTTCTCTTTGGCGGCAAGTTCTTCGCGCCCGCCTTTCGTAAACTGTTCGGCGGAATCGTGACGCTGCTTGACCATACGCGTGATAACTTGGAGGATATCCGCCTCTTCGAGCTCACGCTGACACTCAATCTGGCGATTTTTCATCTCCGACATCAACATTCGCAAGACCCCGAGCCGCACCTTTTCCTTCTTCCGCATGGCATCCTTGACCGATGCTGCGATATCCTCTTTTAAACCCATGCTAATTAATCCCCTGTCCAACCTCTATGTGTTTAACTGAAAGAACATCTGTACCGCGAAAACGACGCAGCTTCATTTATACGGAAAGCAACCATCCATGTCAAACAATCACTTTGCTGATTTCGAAAATATAACTCCACAACAATGACTTGGAGAAAATGGATAAAGATAGTTACATTGCACTTGACTCTGTCGCCGGCATTTAGTAGGCTGGTTGCAGCCTCTAAAAGAGGGCTGACCATGCACGCTCTAACCCCATTTCTCTTAGTTACGGAGAACCTTTATAATGTCTGACCAAGAAAATACCCTGGCAGTTTTCATCGATTTTGAGAATCTCGCCTTAGGATTCAAAAACCGCAAAAAAAATGATAAGTTCGAGATCGAGACGATTCTCGCAAGGCTTGTTGAAAAGGGTAAGGTGATTGTTAAAAAAGCCTATGCAGACTGGGCTAACTACGCCAAATTCAAAGAAGAATTACACGCTGCAGCGATCGAACTGATCGAGATCCCGAAACGACGCATGACCGGCAAAAACTCAGCCGATATCCGTCTCTGTGTTGATGCCATGGATATGTCCTACTCCAAGGATCATATCGACACCTTTGTAATCGTCTCGGGCGATAGTGATTTTTCGCCCCTGGTTTCCAAACTCAAAGAGAATGGCAAACAGGTAATCGGCATCGGGATGCGGGATAGTACTTCAAACCTGTTAAGCGACAACTGCGACGAATTTATATTTTACGAAGATCTGGAACAGGCCTCAGAGTTGAAGCCTCCACAGATCACCGGCGACCTTTCCGAAGATAAACGCGAGGCTTTCAAACTGCTTTTTGACTCGATTACGGCCTTAAGGCGAGAGAACAAAGAGATTCTCTGGTCTTCAATGATCAAACAGACTATGCAGCGCAAGCGGCCATCATTTAACGAGTCAACCATCGGCTACCGCTCCTTCAGCGAGATGCTCCAAGATTGCGCCAAACGCAACTATTTACAGGTCAGTAAAGACAGCAAAAGCGGTACTCTGATTGTTGACGGCTTCGGCAAATAGGAAAGTAGGAGCTGGGCGACATGCTCTTGATGATCGATAACTACGATTCTTTCACCTACAACATCGTCCAGTATTTCGGAATCTTAGGTGAAGAGGTAGTGGTCAAACGAAATGATGAGATCACTCTCAACGGCATCGCCAAGCTACAACCTGAGATGTTGGTCATTTCACCCGGCCCCTGCACACCAACTGAGGCCGGGATCTCAGTTGCCGCAATTCAAGAATTTGCTGGAAAACTACCGATCTTAGGAGTCTGTCTCGGCCACCAGAGTATAGGTGCCGCCTTTGGCGGAAAGATTGTCCGCGCCGCCCACATAATGCACGGCAAGACCTCCGAGGTCGAACATGATGGTCGCGAACTTTTCAAAGAGATCGCTAACCCCTTCACTGCAACCCGCTACCACTCCCTGGTAATCGCGCCAGAAACCCTACCAACCTGCCTCAAAGTTACGGCCCGCGCCTGTGATGATCAGGAGATCATGGCTATACGCCACCGAGAGTTACCGATCTGGGGCATCCAGTTCCACCCCGAATCAATTCTCACCAAAGCTGGCATGGCTATTTTAAAAAACTTTCTCTCTCTAAAATAGCCCCTCCCAACCTTGCTAGACTCGTAAAAAAGTCACGGAATGGCAAACCCCATCAACCTTATTATGCGAGCAGGATCAAACCGCTGAAAGTAGCCGTGGCCACCTCTTTTGTAACCACAAAATCCGGGGACCAACCTGCAGTGCCCATCAGTTTACCAACATCAATGCCATAACCGGACATTGAGGGCCTAGCGAGATGGGGATTGCGACAAGCCTTTCCCTCATCCAGAACCCGGCACTCCGGATAATCTGCACAGAAGAGCTCTTTGCAGGAGCCCCCGGCAAAGGCCCTGGCCTGGGCCGCACCTAGTTCACGAGCAGCCCTCTCAACCCCGGATCCAATTTCATGAACCAGAGCCAGAACCTCGTTCCGCTCAAATGAGAAAGCAACCTCCCTAGGTACCTCAATCTTAAAAACCAGAGCTTTACCGTAATCATGCATCATCTCCCTGAAACCCTGCGGTCCGGCAACCTGCGGCGGACAACTCAGCGACCGACCATAACCATCGCAACGCGGCTCCAGACACATGCCGGCAAGCTCATCTTTAACGACAATATCCTTGACCTCAATCAAAGTTGCAGCGGTTGCCCCAAGCTGGCAGGCCAGGTCCAACAAATCAGAAAACTTAATCATCCCTATCTCAAAATGACCGACTCACAAAAAAATCGGCATGGTTAACACAATATAGTCGACGCTCACCGTTCCACTTAGCCATCAAAAACCTGATTGAATACTAGGCATTTCCGGATTTTCCTACTATATTTGATTTCCCTCTCAGCCTCACAAGAAGTTGATGAAATAAACGGTTACACCCTGCAAAAGTATACTCTTCCATTTTTTGTTGACAATTTTTTTTCACATCTCAGCCAACAACAATCTCCCCGATGAAAATAACCAACGGTAAATTAAATTATTTTTACGACCTAATAAATGCTTACCACGATGCTAAAAGGATATCCGGGATAAGCGGAAAGAAAAAACCCGCCCCCATCAAGCCCCTCCCAAATGTTTCACGTGAAACATTTGGGAGATATGTCAGTCATTATCAGACCAAACCTTACCCGCAGAAATCTCCCGCAAAGACATCACTATTGGACGATTTTTATAATTACTAAGTAAAGAGCGTTTTTGCTTAATTATTTCTTTTGCTCTCTTTGCAGAAAGTGAAATTAATTCAAAGCGATTTTCAACTTTCATAAGACAATCTTCGACAGTAATTCTAGCCATACATACTCCTATATTATAAAGTTAGTGGTTAAAAATAAAATGGGGCAAAAAATACGGCCCTGAGCTCATACAGAAGGAAAAAAATGCTGCCCGCTCAAGATAGTTCTTGCAGAACGTGAACGCTCAGCAAAAACTATCGCCGCAAGGTTTTCTCGAGCAGCAGAAAGGTCATCATTAACAACAATATAGTCATAAAGATGAACCTTTCTTATCTCAGAAACGGCATTTTCAAGTCGTTGCCTGATTACTGCGTCCGAGTCAGTCTGACGATTCCTAAGTCGAGACTCTAATTCACCCATACTCGGCGGCATAATGAAAACTGAAACTAAATCAAACAAGCCAGTTGCTTTAATCTTCTCCATACCCTGAACGTCAATATCAAGAACTGCATCAGATCCATCATCCAAAAGCTGTCTAATGGAACTCAGCGAGCTTCCGTAGGAATTGCCATGAACGAAAGCAAACTCAACAAACTCTCCAGCTTTTTGCATTTTCATAAAATAAGGTTGGGAAACGAAATAATAATCAACCCCATCCCTTTCACCGGGCCTCGGCTGCCGCGTAGTATGGGATACAGAAACCCCGAGACCGTCTACATTTTCAAAAAGACCTTTCAATAAAGTGGTTTTTCCACAACCAGAAGGAGCGGACACAACAAGCAAAAAGGGGGTACGGTCAGATGACATTCTGAACCTGTTCGCGAATCTTTTCTAATTCATTCTTAATATCTACAACATTTCGAGTTATTTCGAGCAGATTGGCTTTAGAACCTATCGTGTTAATTTCACGAAGCATCTCCTGAACAATAAATTCGAGTTTTTTGCCTTTTCGATTGGAGTTCTCGTTCTCAACCTCATCCAGAAACTGGGAAATATGCGCTCTAAACCTGACAATTTCCTCAGAGATATCCGCCTTATCAACAAGATAAGCAACCTCTTGGCACAACCTTGATTCGTCCAGACTAAATCGACCATCTTCAAGAATCGAGGCGAGACGCTGACCTATACGATCTTTAAAGATTTGAGGCATTCCAATAGCCGAAAGCTCAATCTCCGAAATTTTATCACTCAGCAAAGAGATTTTCAGGTGAAAATCGGCGGCGAGATGGGAGCCCTCCATCTTACGAGAATCAAGATGCAAAAGCAGGGCCTTACGCAGAAGACCAAGTAATAGATCCGCATAATCTTCAATATTTTCAGCAGGTGAATCAAACGCTTCACGCCGAGACAGAGCTGATTTTATTAAAACTGACCGCAGATGATCAGTCACTGGCCAACCCAGAGTATCGATAAGACCTTCTGCGGCGTTACAAAAACCAGCAATCCAAGGGCCATTAAAAAAATTAGCTGAAGAGCAAGCATCAACTCCGTCAGCACCAACAACCTCAAAACTAAGAACTATATCAACTTTTCCACGCTCAACAATTTTTTTTACTAAACCCTTAAACCGGGGTTCAAGCGATTGAAAATTGTGGGGTAAACGACATCGACAATCAAGATAACGGCTGTTCACGGACTGAACGACGCACCGCAACTCCCGATCATTAACAATTTGCGTCGCTTCGCCATATCCGGTCATACTTAATAGGGAATCAGACAATACAATCTCCACAACTTAAGTAAAAAAATTGCAGTAAAAAGCTTAGAAAAATATTCCAAGATACATTAGACTATCTTACAGTAACCGAAACTTCTGGAGTAGGAAGGCTTTCATTATTACGATCTGACTGATCAAAAGCTGTAACCCGATAATAATAGATACGGCCTAAATGTATATTGAGATCAGTAAATTCATGTTTTGAAGGAGGCAAAACAGCCACAACCTGATCTATGCCCGTAACCTTATCACGCCTATAAACACGGTAACCGGCAAGGTCGGCAGCGGGAGAAGGACTCCATACTAATTGAGCTCCTCCTTGATAAGAAAAAGCGGAAAAGTTTTCGAGTTGGAGAGGTGGAGAATAGTCACCAGGGATAACCTGAGCAACAAGAGAATAATTACTTTCGTAAAAAATTCCTTCCGCGGAGAGAAACGCTGTAACAACATATTCGTAAGCACTCCAGTCTGATAAACCGACATCAACATATTCGGAGTTTACAATGGGTTCAGGAGTAATCAATCGCCAAGTTTTATTAATGCCTGAAACCTCACGACGATAGACACGATAACTCAATATTTCAATGAATTGGGCCGGAGTAACAGGTGGTTGCCAGACCAAATCTACTACAGAGGCAGATGGCTGACAGACAAGACTGGCTGGAGGAGAAACCTCTGGTAAGGCATTAACAGCAAGCTTATTAGAAACTTCACTAATCCAACCCTGACTATTGATGGATAAAACCGAATAAATATAAACAAACCCATAGGGAACCGCTGGAAGTGGCAGATAAAAAGATGACCCGAGAACAAAACCTTCCGCTGGCTTTGCTAAAGCTATCGTAAGATATTCAAAAAAACCTTCATCACAAAATCGACAACTATCTTGGTCAACCGGCAGTTTTTTTAAAAGGACTTTAAATGACTTAAGATCAACCGGGCGAGTTTTATCGACGTTAACATTCGGCAAACTCCAAACGAGAGAGCGCTTTCCAGGGGCAACTTCGACCCGAAGGTCGTCAATTTTTTCAGGAACAACGAGTCTAAAAGGGGAAGGATCCCCGCGTTTTCCACAAGCCCCGAATAAGATAAAAACAAACAGGATTGGGAATAAGGAATAGATTGGGAATTTGAACAAAAGATAATCCTTAATTTTATTCTACAAAGATTACTATCTTTTATCTGCAACAAATTGTCGGACAAGGTCAATCTGCTCAACGACACGATTATGAGAAGTTGCACCAAAAAGATTCTTGGCATCAACCGCATTCTGAGGCGCTAATAAAACAAACAGGTCTTCCTGGAAAAGATCGGAAAATTTATGCCATTGATCAATTGAAAGACCCGTAAAGATAAGATTGTTCTGTTCACAATAAAAAACCACCCGACCAACAATCTCATGGGCTGAACGAAAAGGAAGACCTTTGCGGACAAGATAATCAGCGATCTCAGTCGCAGTAGAAAAACCGGCCCCCGCCTGTTCTGCTAAAATACCGACATTAACCTGCATCTCTTTGACCATAGCAGTCATTATACGCAGTGAGCCAACCACCGTATCCAAGGCATCAAAGAATGGTTCTTTATCCTCTTGCATATCTTTGTTATAGGCCAAAGGTAAGGATTTCAAGGTCACCAACAAAGAGACAAGTGAACCAATAACCCTACCCGATTTACCGCGAATAAGTTCAGGGACATCGGGGTTCTTTTTTTGCGGCATAATACTACTGCCGGTACAAAAAGAGTCACTTAAAGTTATGAAATTAAACTGCACGGTCGACCAGAGAACGAGCTCCTCGCAAAAACGAGAGAGATGAACCATCAACAAAGAGAAGGTAAAAAGAGCTTCAGCTACACCATCACGGTCACTGACTGCATCAAGACTATTTGCCGTAATACCGGAAAAACCAAGCTCCTCGGCAACCATTTGGCGATCCAAAGGAAAACTACTGCCTGCAAGAGCACCAGAACCCAATGGTGAAAGCGAGAGTCGTTCATAGCAACCTGAAAGCCGATCGTAATCACGCTTTAACATCTCGACATAAGCAAGCAGATGATGTGAAAAAAGAACCGGCTGAGCCTGTTGCAGGTGAGTAAATCCAGGCATTATAACTTTTTGATTGACTTCAGCCTGATCAACCAGAACCGTAATAAACTCAAGGATCAGCAAGTTAACCTGGTGAAGCTGGTGCCTTAAAAAAAGACGTAAATCAAGTGCCACCTGATCGTTACGACTACGGCCGGTATGAAGGCGACCGGCGATTTCGACACCGACAATCTCCCCAAGACGACTCTCAATATTCATATGAATATCTTCAAGCGCAATAGAAAAAATAAACTTTCCAGCCTCGATCTCCTCCTTTACCTGCTTAAGTGCCACAATAAGAGCATCTGCATCTGACTGAGAAATAATCTGCTGGCTTGCAAGCATCCGGGCATGAGCTATACTCCCAGCAATATCTTCAGCATAAAGTCGTTT
>CAZUXG010000035.1:0-19546 GCA_964623985.1 uncultured Thermodesulfobacteriota bacterium
TAAGTAATGACAAAGATGATTAAACGGGGTAGCAAAGCTGTTCTTTTGCTTGAAGATGGTACCATCTTTACGGGTCGGGCCTTTGGCGCGGCGGGTGAGGTTGCGGGTGAGGTGGTCTTTAATACAAGTATGAGCGGCTATCAGGAGGTTTTAAGCGACCCTTCCTATTTTGGTCAGATGGTACTCATGACCTATCCCCATATTGGTAATTACGGTTTTAATGAAGAGGATGTTGAATCCCGAAGATGTTTCCTCTCAGCTTTTATTGTTAAAGAGTATTGCTCTTATCCCAGCAACTGGCGTAGTCGGGGAGAAGTGGCTGAGTTTATGGCTCGCGATGGGGTCATTGGCCTCGAAGGTATCGACACAAGAGCCCTGACTCGCCATATAAGAGAGGCCGGAGCTCTGCCTGGGATTATCAGTACCGAAGATTTTGATCCCGTAGCGCTGCTTGCGAAACTTAAAAAATGGCCCGGCATTGAAGGGGTTAATCTGGTTGATGGGGTTACCGTCGACAAAGATTATGAATGGTGTCAGAAGACGTGGAACCTCAGGCATGGCTATCGGGATGACAGTCGGGTGGCGCGCCGGGTGGTGGTTTATGATTTTGGTGTTAAATACAACATTCTGCGGCTCTTAAAAGAAGTTGGATGCCAGGTTACGGTAGTGTCGGCCGGAACTCCGGCAGCCAAGATCCTGGATCTTAATCCGGATGGTCTTTTTCTCTCAAATGGTCCCGGTGATCCATCGGCTTTGGGCGGGATTGTAAATGAAGTTAAAAACTTGGTTGGGCGCTTGCCGATCTGCGGTATCTGTCTTGGCCACCAGATTTTGGGGCAGGCCCTGGGCGGGAAAACCTATAAGTTAAAATTCGGCCATCATGGGAGTAATCATCCGGTTATGGATCTGACTACCAGAGAGGTTGAGATTACGTCGCAGAATCACGGTTTTTGCGTCGATATCGATTCTTTAGGTGATGAGGTTGAAGTGACCCACATCAACCTCAATGATCAGACGGTAGAAGGTTTGCGGCATCGACGCTATCCGCTTTTCTCTTTTCAATATCATCCAGAGAGTTCTCCCGGTCCGCATGATTCTGCCTATTTGTTCAAACGTTTCCGAAAGTTAATGGATGAAAGCTGACTTTTGAATTCGTGAAAGCTGAATTGACCATCCTCGTAAACAAGATAGGAGCGGTCGTTAATCCAGTCGCCGAGGAGATAGAGGGGTTTGAGGCCTTGGGTGGTTTTGAAGGTTTCCCGGTGGGCCTGATGGAAATGGCCGATAATCATGGCCGAGATATCTCCTTCAAGAAGTTTCGCGCTGCTCCTCAAAACCTGGGCCGGAATCATCTTTTTAGTGCCATTGTAGCTGCGACTGCCGTGCGAAAGTCGGCGGGCAATTTTCCAGATCAGGGGGCTGGGCAGGTTGTCGATAATTCTTAAGGTCAATGGATGGCGAATGAAGGCACACCAGATGTGGTAGATGTGGTCGTTGGGATTGAGCCGGTCGCCGTGGGCCAGATAAATTTTTCGGCCATCGAGTTTGGTGATAGTCTCTTTGGCATAGCAACATCCAATGTTTTCGAGATAAGAGCCCAAAGAGATTTCATGGTTGCCGGCGAAAAAACTGATTTTGATACCTTTGCTGGAGAGTTCTTCAAGGGCTGTCAGAATTGGTATATAGGCGCTAAAAACGACCCCCTGGAAATCGTGCCAAAAATCGAAGAAATCTCCTAAGATAAAAAGGTTATCAAGATCCTCGGGGAGTTTTTGAAAAAAAATAAGTAGATCCCGGTAAGCTTTGTCCTGGGGATTTCTTAAATGGGTATCAGCCAGAAAAATTGATTTCATGGTTGAGTTTATAGTCGTAAAGCAATTTTATTGTCAACCGCCAACTTTTTTTAGTGGCCAGTCTTCAGTTATCAGTTATCAGTTATCAGTTATTAGTAAACTACTGGCGAATGAGCATTGATCACTGTTCTAAGGTTTAAAAATTGCCAAAACGTGTTGATATAAAAAAAATAATGCTGATAGGTTCGGGTCCGATTGTGATCGGTCAAGCCTGTGAATTTGACTATTCCGGAACTCAGGCCTGTAAAGCGCTTAAAGAAGAGGGGTATGAGGTCATACTGGTTAACAGTAATCCGGCAACTATCATGACCGATCCCGAGTTTGCCGATCGGACCTACATCGAGCCCTTGACCCCGGAAACGGTCGGGCGCATTATCGCCCGGGAGCGGCCTGATGCGTTGCTTCCGACCCTGGGCGGCCAGACCGCTTTGAACATTGGTATTGCGCTGGCCGAAAACGGGACTTTAGAGAAGTATGGGGTCGAGATGATCGGAGCGACACTTGACTCGATCAAAAAGGCTGAAGACCGCCAGCTCTTTAAGGATGCGATGGCTAATATCGGTCTTGACCAGCCCTGTAGCGGGGTTGCTAAAAGTCTTGACGACGCTTGGAAAATTCTTGAAAATACTGGTTTCCCGGCGATTTTGCGGCCCTCATTTACGATGGGTGGGAGCGGTGGCAATATCGCCTATAATGTTGAGGATTTCGAGAAGTATGTCAAGCGCGGCCTGGAGATCAGCCCGGTGCATGAAATCCTCATTGAAGAGTCGATTGTTGGTTGGAAAGAGTATGAACTGGAAGTCATGCGTGACCATAAAGACAATGTTGTTATTGTTTGTTCGATTGAGAATTTCGACGCCATGGGGATCCATACCGGTGACAGTATTACGGTGGCCCCGGCCCAGACTCTGACCGACAAAGAGTACCAGCTCATGCGCGATGCGGCACTCGCCATCATGCGTGAGATCGGGGTTGCGACCGGGGGTTCCAATGTTCAGTTCGGGGTTGATCCCAAAACCGGTCGCCTGGTCGTGATTGAGATGAATCCCCGGGTTTCCCGGAGCTCGGCCCTGGCTTCCAAGGCTACCGGTTTCCCGATTGCCAAGATCGCCGCCAAACTGGCGGTTGGTTTCACCCTTGATGAGATTCCCAACGATATTACCCGCGAAACCCCGGCCTGTTTTGAGCCCTCCATCGACTATGTGGTGACCAAGATTCCCCGTTTTACCTTTGAGAAATTTCCGCAGGCCGATGCCACTCTGACAACCCAGATGAAATCGGTTGGTGAGGCGATGGCGATCGGCCGGACTTTTAAAGAGTCGTTGCAGAAAGCGATGCGCTCGATGGAGATTGACGTTTATGGTTTTGAACGGCAACTACCTGATGAAGCCTATCTTGATAGTGCTGTTGCTGATGATCTTATCGACCTGCTTGAGGAACGTTTACGGATACCCGGGCCGGAACGGCTCTGGTATGTCGGTGATGCCCTGCGTCTCGGATTTGATATTGAAAGAATCTACGAGATGACCGGCATTGATCCTTGGTTTCTCAACAATATTCGGGAGATTGTCGAGTTTGAGGGGGAACTTAAGGATTTACCTCTGGAAGAGCTTTCCGAAAGTACGTTGCGACGAGCCAAAGAGATGGGTTTTTCCGATAAATTTTTGGCCAATCTGTTCAAATGTTCAGAAGATGATATAAGAGAGCAGCGTTTTGCGAAAAAGGTACTGCCGGTTTATAAAAGGGTTGATACCTGTGCCGCTGAATTTGAGGCCTACACTCCCTACTTCTATTCAACCTATGAATCCGAAGACGAGACCCGGCCCACGTCCCGCAAAAAAATTATTATTTTAGGCGGGGGTCCCAACCGTATTGGTCAGGGAATCGAATTTGACTACTGCTGTGTCCATTGTTCATTTGCTCTGATTAAAGACGGCTATGAGACGATTATGGTCAACTGCAATCCGGAGACCGTCAGTACCGATTACGACACCTCGGACCGTCTCTATTTTGAACCCTTGACCCGTGAAGATGTACTGCAGATTGTTGAAGCTGAAAAACCTTTCGGTGTGATCGTACAGTTCGGCGGTCAGACGCCGTTGAAGCTGGCGGCAACCTTGGAAAAAGCTGGGGTCCCGATTCTGGGCACCTCTCCCGACAGTATTGATCGCGCCGAAGATCGGCGTCGTTTTAAAGAGTTTCTCGAAAAACTGGGGCTCAAACAGCCCGTCAATGACACTGCAATCTCGGTCTCTGAAGCCGTGACTATTGCCGAGCGCATCGGCTATCCGATTCTGGTGCGGCCCTCCTATGTGCTGGGCGGGCGCGGTATGGAGATTGTTTTCGACAGCGAAAGACTCAAAGGCTATATGCAAAAAGCGGTTGAGGTTTCTTTTGATCATCCGGTATTGATCGATAAATTTCTTAATAATGCGGTTGAAGTTGATGTAGATGCCGTTTGTGATGGTGAACGGGTGGTGATTGGTGGTATAATGGAGCATATTGAAAAAGCTGGTATTCACTCCGGTGATTCAGCTTGTTCTTTGCCTCCTTATTCGCTTTCGGATGAGATTATTGCGGAGGTCGCCCGCCAGACCAAGGCGATGGCCTTAGAACTCAACGTTAAAGGTCTGATGAACGTTCAGTTTGCGGTTCAGGATGACGAGGTCTATATTATCGAAGTTAATCCCCGGGCCTCACGCACTGTTCCTTTTGTCGGCAAGGCGACGGGTCTGCCTTTGGCGACTATTGCGGCCCGAGTGATGGCCGGTAAAACCCTTGATGAATTGGGTGTCAGAGAGAGTTATTTGCCGGCCTGGAGTGCGGTTAAAGAGGCGGTTTTTCCATTTTTGAAATTTCCCGGTGTTGATACCCTGCTCGGGCCGGAGATGAAATCGACCGGCGAGGTCATGGGGATTGATCTGGAGTTCCCCTTAGCTTTTGCCAAAGCCCAGGAGGCGGCCGGTAACCCGCTGCCCCAAAGCGGGGCGGTATTTTTGAGTATGAGCGATAAAACCGGTCTGAAATGTATCGTTGAACCTCTGGCCGCTGCGGGTTTTGGTTTTGTCGCCACGGCCGGTACGTCACAAGCTTTAAGTGAATTGGGGATTGCCAACCGGATGATCAAAAAACAGAAAGAGGGTCGTCCTAATGCCATCGACTTGGTTCTTAATGGTGAGCTCGACATGGTCATCAACCTGCCCGGCGATGCCCGTTCGCGTGAGGATTCTCTTTATATAAGGCGAGTTGCTCTCGATAACGCTATCCCCTATTTTACTACTTTGTCCGGGGCTCAGGCCGCCGCTTCCGCAATCGCTGCTCTAAGTTGTCGGGAAGTCAACCTGCAAGCTCTTCAGGATTATCTTGTCGGTTGATAACTTCTGAAAATTGTATTTTTTCATTCCCGCGAAAGCCGGAATTCAATATATTAAAATAGTTGTAATCGTTATCACCCCGTTTTTCATCGGAGTGAGGACTTTTCACGAAGTTATTAACCAGTTTAAAGAAATTAAGACGGAGTTTTTTGATGTGTAGTATGGCCAAGGTGCCGTTCACGCCGGACGGTTATAAAAAACTTAAAGAAGAGCTGAACCAGTTGAAAACTGTTGATCGTCAACAGATTATCCGTGATATCTCTGAGGCCCGTGACCATGGCGACTTAAGCGAAAATGCTGAATATGATGCCGCTAAAAATCGTCAGTCCTTTATCGAAGGACGGATTAACTATCTTGGTGACCGGTTGACCCGGGCCGAAATTATCGATACAACCCAAATTGCCTGTCTCGACCAGGTTATGTTTGGAGTGTTTGTTACTCTTTCCGATGAAGAGAGCGGTGACGAGGTAACCTACCAATTGGTCGGAGAGGATGAGGCTGATATTGAACATGGTCGTCTCTCGATCGCCGCTCCTCTGGCCCGCGTCCTGCTCGGTAAAGAGGTCGATGATGACATCTTCCTTCAAATTCCGGTTGGTCAGAAGAACTATATTATTCTCGATATCAGCGCGACCGCGCCCTGACCGTCTCCTTTGAATTCTCACTTCCGCACCCTTAAACTGACGATTGCCTATGATGGTACTGAATATCATGGCTGGCAGGTTCAGCCCAATGGTATGACGATTCAAGAGCAGTTGGAGACCGCTGCCTTGCGTTTTTCCGGGGTGCATAACCAAGTAGCCGGCTCCGGTCGTACTGACGCCGGGGTTCATGCGTGGGGCCAGGTTGCTTCCTGGCCCTATGCCGGAGAACTTCCCGGAGAGCGGATACAAGCGGCCTTTAATAGTCTTCTGCCCGCCGATATCGCGATTCGTCAGGTTGAGGAGGTAGTTTCCTCTTTCCACGCCCGCAAGTCGGCCCGCGCCAAAACCTACCTTTATATTATCGATAACGCCCCAGTTGCTAACCCCATGTTGCGCCGTTACGCTTGGCACATCCGTCAACCTTTGAACCTCGAGGCCCTGCGTCAGGCGGCAGCCTTGCTTGTCGGGTGCCACGATTTTATTTCCTTTAAAGCAGCCGACGGTGAAAGCGTCACCAGTCGGCGCACCATATTTCAGGCTCGTTGGCAGCGACGTGGCTCTTATCTGCTCTTTTTTGTCAAGGGTGATGGTTTTCTGAAAAACATGGTCCGCATTATGGTCGGCACCCTAGTTGATATTGGTCGCGGTAAATATCCTTCCCAAAAGATGGACTCCATCATCACCGCCCGTAACCGTGCCGCCGCCGGTATGACCGCCCCGGCCTATGGCCTGGTTTTGCGTTCAGTTTATTATGGTTGAAAGCCAAGGTGATGGAATTATGTGAAAGGGGTTGTTGGGGTGGAAAATATTTCGTAAATGTACCTCGTAATCTGCGATAGATAAGGATAGAAAAGAAAAATGGAAGTGCTTTCAGGCTGGTTGGCGGTTGTCTTTTCAGGATTAAGTGTGGTCCTGTTGGTTGTTGTTTTGAAGAAAATAACGGGCGTTGGCGGGACGGATATTGGTGGAGTTGTTCGGGAAGAGTTTCGTTTTAGTCGCAGTGAAAGTGCGGAAGATTCACGTCGGCTGCGTGAAGAGGTGTCGAGGGTCCAGAAAACCGCTAATGAGATTCTCGTTAAGACCATTAACGAGATCGGTAAGCTGCAGCAGGATAGTTTGGGGGTGGTTGAGAAGCGGGTTAAATTGCTGGTCGATTCCAATGAGGGCCGTCTGGATAAACTTAGGGAGACCGTTGATACGCAGTTGCAGGTATTGCGGGAAAGCAATGAGAAGAAACTTGATCAAATGCGGCAGATTGTTGATGAAAAGCTGCAGAGCACATTGGAAAAACGGCTTGGAGAATCTTTTAAGTTAGTCAGTGAACGGCTTGAGGCGGTGCAGCGCGGCCTCGGAGATATGCAGAGTCTTGCCAATGGGGTCGGTGATCTCAAGCGTATGCTGACCAATGTTAAAGCACGTGGTACTTGGGGTGAATTTCAGCTCGGAGATATCCTGGGGCAGATATTGACTCCGGATCAGTTTGACAAGAATGTCCAGCCGAAAGCTGACACCGGTGAAATCGTAGAGTTCGCCATACGTCTTCCGGGGGTGGATGATTCATCATCAATCTGGTTGCCGATAGACTCCAAGTTTCCCCAAGAAGACTACCAGAGACTGATCGACGCAGCTGAAATAGCAGATTCCGATGCTGTTGCAAAATCAACCGCCGCCTTGTTTCGATCAATGCAAAATTCGGCGAAAGATATTGCTGATAAATATATTGATCCGCCCCATACGACTGATTTTGCAATCATGTTTTTGCCGACCGAGGGCCTCTATTCGGAAGTTTTGCGTCAGCCGGGTATGGTTGAGAAATTACAGCAGCAGTACCGGGTTGTCGTGGCGGGTCCTACGACTTTGGCCGCTATCCTGAACAGTTTGCGGATGGGTTTTCGAACCTTGGCTATCGAAAAGCGGTCGAGTGAGGTCTGGACGGTTCTTTCGGCAGTGAAAACGGAGTTTGGCAAATTTGAAGAGGTTTTGTCAAAAGTCAAAAAACAGCTTGAAACGGTATCCAGCACCATTGAGATGACTGGGGTTAGGACACGGGCAATGGAGCGGAAATTGCGGAATGTGGAGGAGTTGCCGACAGCGGAATCGACCACATTGCTGGGGCTTGATCGGGTTAGGGAGAAATAATTTTTTTATCAGTCGAAAGAGGCTTGACTTTTATCTTTTTTAGTTTAAGATTTGGTCGCTTGTTGTTGATTGTGGAGAGCGTATCGAGGGTGGCTTACGGGGTTTCCGTTGCGGTTTTTCGGAGACCTCGATTATTTTGCTTTTTTGGCGAAGGATAACTGTAATCAGTCGTAACTAATTTTAGGCAGGAGAGTTTCAACGTGATTGAAGTGCAGGGTTTAAATAAATTTTATGGTGATCTTCAGGCTTTGAAAGAGCTTGATTTTACTATCAATAAGGGCGAGATTTTGGGTCTGCTCGGTCCTAATGGTGCCGGTAAGACAACTACTATGCGGATTCTGACCTGTTTCTTACGACCTTCATCGGGTACCATAAAGGTTAAAAACTATAATATAATTGATCATCCACTTGCGATTAAGAATATGATCGGCTATCTGCCTGAGTCCGCACCTCTCTACGGTGAGATGTTGGTTTATGACTATCTCGCCTATGTTGCGGCCATGCGGGGTCTTGAAGGTGGGCGTCTGGTTGATCAAATCATCGAGCTTGTTGAAACCTGTGGGCTTAAAGAAGTGATTCATAAAGCGGTTCATGAGCTCTCCAGGGGTTATAAACAGCGCGTTGGACTGGCTCATGCGATGATGGGAGATCCTGAAATTCTGGTTCTTGATGAGCCGACTTCAGGGCTTGATCCCAACCAGATTGTTGAGATTAGGCAACTGATCAAAGAGCTTGGTAAAGAGAAAACGGTGGTTTTCTCAACTCATATTTTAAGTGAAGCCGAAGCCACTTGTGATCGGGTTGTGATCATCAATCGCGGTGCTATTGTGGCCGACGGGGCGACCGATCGTCTAGCCCGGGAGTTTGGCGGCGGAGCGGTTGTTGATGTAACTCTTCAGCATGTTGATGTGCAGAGCGTTACCGCTGATCTTAGGCGGGTGGTCGGGGTTGAACGTCTGGAAGAGCTTTCGGAAACGGGTCAAGATCTGTTGAAAATGGCAATTTTCAGTAAGGAAGATGAGGATATTCGACCAGCCCTCTACCGGGTGATTCGTGAACAGGGTTGGGATTTGCTTGATTTTCACCGGCGTACCGAAACCTTGGAGAAAGTCTTTGCCCAACTGACACGGGAGAATTGATTATGAGTGGTGCTTTGACAGTTTTCAAAAAGGAGTTTAGAGGTTTCTTCTTTTCTCCGATCGCCTATATTGTGATTACGACATTTTTGTTGCTCTCAGGATGGTTTTTCTTTTCGACTTTCTTTCTCTATAATCAGGCCGAGTTGAGAAATTTTTTCAGTCAGTTGCCGGTTATTTTCGCATTTATTGTGCCGGCTGTAACTATGCGGCTTTTTTCCGAAGAGTTCAACAGCGGCTCTTTTGAGTTGCTCTCGACTTTACCGATTACTGATTCCGGAGTTGTCATTGGTAAATTTCTGGCGGCCCTTGCCTTTATCACCATGATGCTTCTGCCGACGATCGCCTATGCTTTTACTGCAGCCCTGCTCGGTGATCTCGATTGGGGGCCGGTATTCGGGGGGTATTGCGGGGCCTTGTTGTTGGCTGGGGCCTATGCTGGGATTGGTCTCTTTGCTTCATCCTTGACCAAGAACCAGATTACCGCCTTTATTATCGGGATGGCGATCTGTTTTATGTTGACGACTTTTGATCGGATGCTCTTCTTTATGCCGGAGAGTATTCTGGCAATCTTTGCCTATCTTGGTTCAACTACTCATTTTCAAAATATCTCCCGGGGGATCATCGATACCCGGGATCTGCTCTATTTCTTCAGTATAATGTTTCTGGCCCTTTATGCCACTACTTTTGTGCTGAAAGAAAAAAGATAGGAGGTTTCTACCGTGAAAACGGATAATCGTATTGTGAAAAGCGGTCTTTTCGGTCATTATGGTAAAGTCCTGCTCTATGTTATCGTGGTTGTTCTGGTCAATCTCGTCGGGCTTAATCTCTTTACTCGTATTGATCTGACGGCCAACCGCGTCTACTCACTCTCAGCGGTCAGCAAAGAGGTGGTTGCCACTCTCTCTGAGCCCTTGACCCTTAAAGTTTTCTTTTCGGCTAATCTGCCGGCCCCCTACAACGGAGTTGAGCGCTATGTTCATGATCTTTTGCAGGAGTACGCCTTGGCCGGAAATAAATATTTCAACTATCAGTTTTATAATCCCGGAGGCGATGACGAAGCTGCTGTCCAGAATCAAGAACTGGCCCATAGTTACGGTATCCAGCCGGTCCAGATTCGGGCCATTGAACAAGATGAAGTGAAATTTCAGAAAGCCTATATGGGCTTGGCCATAATTCATGGAGATTTGGTTGAGAGCCTGTCGGCGGTTACGACAACTGAGGGGCTTGAATATCAGTTGACGACAGCTATTCGGAGGATGAATAACAAAATCAGCCGCCTGCTGGGCCTGCCGGAAAAGATCAAGGTCAACCTTTTTCTCTCTTCATCCTTGGAACTTGTCGGTCCCTATATGAGCCTTGATAACCTTGACTCCTTGCCGGATTCAATCAGTGCCATGGTCAGCCGTCTCAACGATCAGCTCTATAACCGACTGGAGTTTTCTTTTCATGATCCTTCAAGGGATCTCGAGACGGTTAAAAAAGCGGTTGAAGGTCAGATCCTGGAGCTTAAATGGAAGGATTTCAGTAATCGTCAGGGGCAAAATATTCCCGGGGGTCACGGTTATGCCGGCTTGACGGTCTCTTTTTCCGACCGGCGTCAGGATCTGCAACTGATTTCAGCTGTCAATGTGCCGATTTTTGGTACTCAATATATGCTGACTCCAGTTGCGGATCTTGAGGTGATGCTTAATGTTGTGATCGAGGATGTTATTGGTATTAATGAGAAAATCGGTTATTTGGGTAGTCATGGCAGCTTGCCTCTGCAAGCGGGTATGGCGATGCCGGGCCAACCCCAACCCGATGCGGCCTCTAATTTTAATACCCTGCTTAGCCAGGGGTATGATCCCGAGATGGTAACCCTGGATAAGATGGGCTCTCTTGACGGGATCCGGACCTTGATCATTGCCCGGCCCACTGAAACGTTTACCGATTATGAACTTTACCTGCTTGATCAGTTCCTTCTTCGAGGGAATAATCTGGCACTTTTCTATGATCCTTTTCAGGAAAAAATGCCGTCTCAGAATATGATGATGATGGGCCAAGGGCCCAGTTATGAGCCATTGACGACCGGACTGGAGAAGTTACTTGGCCATTATGGTGTTGAGGTCGGTCAAGCTTATGTCATGGACCCGGAGTGTTTTAAGCAGCAACTTTCTCAAACCCAAGGTGGGGGTGAGCGGGCTCTCTACTTTGCGCCTTTGATTGAAAACCGGAATATCAATAAAGATTATCCTTTTATCAGGAATATTAAAGGTTTGGTTATGATCAAAGTGGCGCCGCTTACGGTTGATGATGAAAAACTTAGCCGGGATAATATCAAGGCGGCAGAGCTTTTTTCCTCTTCCGAAAAATCCTGGTTAATGCAGGATCGTATAGACTTTAATCCGATGCAGATGCAACCTCCGGGGGCTAGCGCTAAACTCAGCCGTTACGTTATGGCCTATCTGCTTGAGGGATCTTTCTCGAGTTATTTTAGCGGTCGCCCGGTGCCGGAAAAACCACAGGTCTCCGAAGTTTCTAAAGCCTTCGATGAGGAGGAGATCAGGGATGGGGATGAAAAAGAGAGTGAAACCCTGACTTCACTTGTCGAGGAGGGTGGACTTGAAAGTTTTGGTATACGTCTTGACAAAGGCAAACCCGGCCGTCTGATCGTGGTCGGTTCAGCCGATATCTTGCGTAATAATATTGTTGATGAAGGGGGGGCAACTCCCAATGCCCAGCTCCTGATGAATATGGTGGATTATCTTAACGACCGCCAGGGCCAGGCGGTCTTGCGCAGTAAAACACAGCTTTTTAATCCACTGGTTGATATAGCTCCAGAAAACCGGAGCTTGATCAAGGGGGCCAATCTGGTGGGGTTGCCGCTGTTGGTCATTTTTGTTGGCTTGCTTGTTTGGTTGAGACGTGGTGCCCGGCGCCGCAAAATCAGACAAATGTTTGCGGAGAGAGTCTGAAAATTATGCGCCGTCAAATTCACAATTCGTAATTAATTAATGACTGGATGGTGAGATTATGAAAAAAGAGTATATTCTGTTAGGGGTTGCCATTATCGGTCTCGGAGTCCTGCTTTTCTATCAGAAAAAGGGGCGTATAAACTATAAATTACCGGAACTGTCAGTTCTGGAAGAGACTGCAGACCGGCTTGTTCTTGAGAAAGATAGTCAGCTTATCGAGCTTCGCTTAGCTGATGGTAAATGGGTGATCGGGGCACAACAATATCGGGCTAATACAGCCCGTGTTGAAAAGATGATTGCTGAGATCAAAGGCCTCAAACTGACCGCTTTGATTTCGGAGAGGGGAAATTATCAGCTTTATGAGCTGACCCCTGAAAAAAAACTTAAGGTTATGCTCTTTAGTGCCGATCAACTTCTGCGGGAACTTCAGATTGGGAAAAACAGTGCTTCATTACAGCAGACTTATGTGATGATTAAGGATGATCCTAAAGTCTATCAAGTTTTAGGTAACTTAAAAAGTAATTTTTTCACAACCGTTGCCGAACTGCGTGATAAAAAGGTTCTTGAGATTGCCAGAGAAAAGCTGGCAGGTCTTGAAACAATTGTTTTGCAGCAGCAGGTGGATGGAAATAATCAAATATTGAGTATGATTAAGATCAAGCCTGAACCGGTTGGTGGTTTAAAAACAGACCAAGTTCCGGTTGCCGGCTGGCAGCAGGAGAGTGGTCTACCGGTAGCGGCTGCTGCAGTCGCCGAGCTGCTCAAAAACCTTTCTGACCTGCAGTGTGAAAGTTTTATCGAGGATCGCCAGGGGGCAGCGTTCAGTGACCCTTTCTATCGAATCGTTGTTCGGGGAGCGGGGGAAGAAATTTCGCTTGATCTTTTAGTTCCCGAAGATGGTAGATACCCGGCCCTCTCTTCTCAGTCTTCTGATCCTTTCTGGTTGCCGGGTTGGCGGGCGGAGAAGATTGTTAAGGAGTTTACGGTTTACACCGGCCCCGAAAGGAAGGCTGGCCAATAACCCTCGACCCTCAGACATGACAAATGTTGAGGTAGTGCCCTCTAGCTGTTTTTCGGGTGGTCGGGGGGGCTACTGGTTGCTCTTTGCTTGGGGTTTTGCCGACGATTACTCTGCCGGTTGGTTTTTAATCGATGGTCAATGAAGTTTAATTCAAATTGTCAAAATATCTTTTTAACCATGAAGCCCATGAAGAATACCAAATTTTTTTTGTGCAGTTCGTGATTTTTATGGCTAAAAGGAGATGCCCGGATATGTTTTGTTAGCCTTTTTGGTTCGGCTTTTGTCGGATTAGAACGTTATGGGATTTGTACTCTATTGCGAAATAATCTATGGTTAATTTGGTGGGCTCGTCTTTTTAGGGGGAGTGTGCCCTGGACGCGCATTTTGCTTGTCGGGGCGGTTTCCCTGGTGCTGATAGGGTTTGTTTTTCTTTTCTCCGGACGACAAATTAAGTCGGTACCCATGCTATTTGCTAAAGATTCCAGCTCTTCCCTTGAACCTGCAATATGGCAACAGTCTCTTAATCCAGACAAACTTAGCGGGCTGCTTTCCAACAACTTTTTTTCTACTCTGCCACCCGCATCGGCGATCAGCTCAACTTCTGAAACCGGTTCCGCACTGACAGTTTTTACAACCATTGATGAAGAATTACAGCTTAGTTTATTGAAGCTTTTGCGGCGCTATCATCCTCAGCTCGGGGCTGGCGTGTTGGTGAATTTGAAGACCGGGGCGATAGAGGCTATGGCCAATTATCGCCATGCCGGTGAGAATGGCAGTATTGTGCCGCAAGAGTTTGGCAATCTCTGCTTGAATTCTTCGTTTCCGGCAGCATCATTGTTTAAAATTGTGACCGCTTATGGGGTGTTGGAGAAAAAGGGTGTGACTCGGCATACCAGGTTTCCAGTCATAGGTCGGCATCATACCCTTTACAAATATCAACTTGGACTGGGTAAATCTCGTTATCGCTACCAGCCTTCCGAGGTCTCTTTCGAAAAGGCTTTTGCCCGCAGTGTTAACCCGATATTCGGCAAATTCGGAATTGACTATTTTTCTGCACCGGAACTCTTGCAGTTGGCGGAAAATTTTGCCTTTAACCGCCCGCTGGCTTTTGACCTGCCGGTTTCACCGAGTGTTGTACGGGTTGCGGATACAACCTATCAACGGGCTGAAACGGCCAGCGGCTTTATTGGGACGACGACTCTTTCGCCTCTCCATGCGGCGCTGATTGCGGGTGCTCCATTATCTGATGGGGAGCTACAGCAGCCCTATATCATTGTTCGGGTAATTGCTGAAAATGGTTCCGAACTGTTCTACCATCAGGAGTGTCAGCCGGCGTTTTGCTTGGCCGATAAAAAGGCTTGTGCCGAGCTCGTCGCAATGATGAAGGCGACGGTCAAGTATGGAACAGCAAGAAAATCTTTTCAACATCTAAAGAGGAAAAGGTCTTTTCGGGACTGGGAGATTGGTGGTAAGACCGGCAATCTTGACATGCCGAATATTGATCGGCGCTGTGAGTGGTTTGCCGGTTTTGGTCGGGATCGAAAAGCTGGCCGGGAGGTGGCGGTTGCTTTGATGCTGGTCCATGGAGAAAAAAGGACAATAAGTTCAGGCTATATTGCCGCCGAATTGCTGGCTGGGGCTTTAAGGAAAAAATGAGAATGGTTGGTTATAATGATCTCTGAAAAGTTAAGACATCCTTTGTGGGTGATGGGTAAACCCTACTACGATTTAAAGAGTTACTATCTGAACCATTTTGCCGAACGGGTCTATAAGGTCCAGATCGATGCCGGTTTTACCTGCCCAAACCGGGATGGCAGTCGAGGCTTGGGTGGTTGTAGTTATTGTGACGGGCGCGGTTCACAGCTGCGTCAAAAGGGCCCTTTGCCTAGTGTCCGGGAGCAGCTTGAAAAGGGTAAACGGCTCTATAAACGGTTACGTCAGGCGACTCGTTTTGTTGCATATTTTCAGACTTTTACCAATACTTATGGGGAGTTGACAAGGCTTCGGCAACTTTATGAAGAAGCTCTTTCGGTTGATGAGGTAGTTGGTTTGTCGGTTGGTACCCGGCCCGATGCGATGACCGAGGATGTGGTTGAGTTGCTGGCCGGGTTCAGCTCTGACTATGATGTCTGGATCGAATATGGTTTGCAGTCGATGCATGCCGAAAGTCTTGAGAAGATCAATCGAGGACACTCTCTGGAAGAGTTTGTGAAGGCGGTCGAGATGCTTTCCGGCAGTGGTATTAAACTTTGTGTGCACGTGATAATCGGTTTCCCCTGGGAAAGCCGGGAGATGGTTTTTCAGACTGCCGACTTTGTTGCCGGTCTGCCGATTGACGGGGTTAAGATTCACTCTCTACTGCTTCTTAAAGGAACCCCTCTGTATGCGGATTTCCAGGCTCAGCCTTTTTCTTTATTGGATCGATCCGAGTATGTTAGTCGGGTGGCCGGTTTTCTTGAGCGATTGTCACCGGAAGTGGTGATTCAGAGGTTGACGGCCGAAGGTTATCGGGATATTTTTGTTGCTCCTGATTGGGCTCGTAATAAGTTGCAGGTTTTGCAGCATCTTGACCGTTACCAAAAGGAAAACGGTAGTTATCAGGGCAGGATTTGGTCTGAGTGATTAATTTACCAGAAGAAGTCACAGGTTTTTTGCTTGAAACGGAGGCTTTTTTGAGGGTTGGGAAGATTTTATCAGGTGCGCAATGATTTTTTCGCAAAAAACATTGACAGCTGAAATAACCGTATGGTATTTTTTGTTTAAGAGCAAACGGAAATAGTTGGTAATGGAGTCTTCAGGATTAATGGACAAGACCAGATATCGAGTTGGGGAGCAGCCCCGACGTTATGGTTGCCGGGATTATTCCCTCGAGATGCAGCTCTTACAGCTCAAAAAGAGAGAGTTGTTGGTTACCAGCCAGAGGGAGTGCCAACTGATTAAGGATCGGATAAGAGAGATTGAGGACCAGTTGGGGATGTGAGTGGGCTAGTTAATTTTGCCGCAGGGTTACCCCGGCCATTAAGTTAAGAGAAGTTATTTATGGAAAACGGTATGGAGAGTTTTGTCCGTCTGGAAAAAAGGACCTTGGCTTTAGGTCAGCGTTATCGGGAGGTTCTTGCGGAGCGGGATCGTTTGCAGCAAGTGGTTGAAAAACAGGCCCAGTCGTTGGCTGAGTTTGAGGCCAAAGTAAATAGCCAAGAGGATGTTTTTGCGGCAGTTGATGCAAAGATGGTCAAACTGTTGCGTCAGATAGACAACTATCTTCCTGAAGAGAGTCAGGATCCTGGGAACGAGCAGGTTTTACCTGGAATGCATGGCAGCTGAGAAAAATAGCGTTACGATAACTATTCGTGGCAAGAAATATCCACTTCGTACTGAAGCTGACAGTCAGCGTGTGCAGCAGGTGGTTGAGTTTGTAAATAACCGACTTGATGAGCTTGATCATCAAGTCGGCCCACAGCACAAGGTCGGAGTTTCTGATATTAGATTGGTAATGCTGGCTCTTTTGAATATCGCGGATGAGTGTCTCACTCATCAACAGAATCTTGGCGAGATAAAAGAACGATCGGAAGACTTGCTGGCTGAGATATCTTCTATTGATCTGTAAAAAAGTGCTTGTGTGGTCTTAGTGAGTTAATATATAGTTTGCTCCCCTGTGTTATACGTGATAAGTGAACATTTTTTTGAGCCAACACCTTTTATTTAAAGGGTGATCGCTTGAATCCGGTGTGAACTACCCTTCGGGGCAGTCCTTAAGGATTTATGGTCACCAATATTAAGATTTAAGGTTCAAAGAAAGCACCTACACGGTAATTTGGGGGAGACTGATGGGTTTGCCGAAAGACGACTCTCGGTAATGCCGTCAGGTTGTGCGCTGAGCATGACCTGACGGTTCGTTTTTAAAAAGTATTAAGCGGGTGGGCAGGAGCAATGATTTTTTATGCTCCCCGGATTGCCCGATTGAGATATAAAGAGAATTAAAGAGCTGTGCCTTATGTCGTAATAATGACTAGGGTGCGGATGAGTAAAAAGTCTTTTTTTAAGCCGCTGACAGTTCAGGTTGAAGCTTCGATATGTTGACGTTAAATTTAGTGGTTAATTATGAGCGAGATTATAGTAAATGGTTTTATTACCTATTATCTCGAACAAATTAAAAAAACCCTTGATATCTAGTTTCTCCTGGCATTGTTGCGATACTGTTAAAAGCTGATTCTAAATGGGTTTGTGGGTCCTGAGATCGTTGTCAGTTGTCCCTCGAGCCGAGACCGGCAAGAGTTAGTTGATGGGTGGGTGACTTTTTTCGGTTCGCCCCCTCTTTTTTGACCTTTGCTTCTCTTCTCTCCTTTCTTACCTCTTCTTTTCTCTTTCTCTGGGTAGTTATATCCTATAAGCCGTACTGTTTCGCAGGACGGATAATTTTCTGTTGTAACCGACAGGAAGCTGTTGTTAGTGTATGGCATAAGTACGAAGCCATCTTTAATGATAGCTATAAAGAGGAGTTCTATTAGTATGGAAATATCAATAATTACAAGTATCATTATAGCCTTGGTGGCAATGGTTGTAGGTTGTCTGGTCTATCGAAAGATTTCTGAAAAAAGTCGTGAAGTTTCCCGCAAGGAAGCGGATTTGCTGATTAACGAGGCCCGTAAAGAGTCCGAGCTGTTGCGTAAAGAGGCGGCCTTGCAGGCTAAAGATGTTGTTTTGAAGGCCAAGTCCGATTTTGAGGCTGATATGATTGAGCGTCGTAAAGAGATGCAGAGCCTGGAAAAACGTTTGCTCAGTAAAGAGGAGAGTCAGGAGAGACGGAGCGATAATCTTGAAAATAAAGAGAGTGATCTTGGACGCCGGGAACAGAGTCTGAGCCAGCGAGAGAAAAATACTCAACTTAAGGAGAAAGAGATTCTGACGGTCTTACAGCAAGAGAGAGACAAACTTGAATCAATTGCCAGTCTGACCCAGACAGAAGCCAAAGAGACCCTGATGAAGTTGATGGAGGATGCGGCCAAACATGAATCTGCCAAACGGGTCAAGCAGATTGAGGATGAAGCCAAGGAAACATCTGAAAAACGGGCCGTAAAGATCATTGCCCAAGCGGTTCAGCGCTATGCCGGTGACTATGCTACTGAACGGACGGTTTCAGTGGTTAATTTGCCCGGGGATGACATGAAAGGTCGGATAATTGGTCGTGAGGGTCGTAATATTAGGGCCATTGAAGCGGCTACCGGGGTTGACCTGATTATTGACGACACTCCTGAAGCGGTTATTATCTCATCTTTTGATCCGGTTCGTCGGGCTGTGGCAAAAAATGCTCTTGAACGTTTGATAAGTGATGGACGAATTCACCCGGCCCGGATTGAAGAGATTGTTAATAAGGTTCAGGGTGATATTGACCAGACTATCAAAGAGGCTGGTGAAAAGGCGATCTTCGATCTGGGTATGCATGGTATGAATCCTGAATTGATTCGTATGATAGGGCGTTTGAAGTATCGAACCAGCTATACTCAGAATATCTATGAACACTCTTTAGAGGTTGCTTTTATCTGCGGGATGATGGCTGATGAATTAAAACTTTCCAACAAGGTGGCTCGGCGGGCCGGTCTTCTCCATGATATTGGTAAAGCCATGGATCATGAGATTGAGGGCTCTCACGCTGTTATCGGGGCCGATTTTGCCCGTCGCCATGGTGAAGCTCCGGAGATTGTCCAGGCGATTGAAGCCCATCATGGTGATGTTGAGATAAAAAATCCTCTTGATGTTCTGGTGCAGGCCGCTGATGCCCTTTCCGGGGCCCGGCCGGGGGCTCGTAAAGAGATGCTTGATGCATATATCAAACGTCTTGAGGCCCTTGAAGAGATCGGTAACTCATTTAAAGGGGTGGAAAAAACCTTTGCCATTCAGGCCGGGCGTGATGTTCGGGTGATTGTCAATCATGAGGATATCAGCGATGAAGACGCGGTTGTTTTGTCGCGTGATATCGCTGGAAAAATTGAGAAAGAGTTGACTTATCCCGGACAGATTCGGGTGACCGTAATTCGTGAAACCCGGGCTTTCGGTGTGGCCAAATAGGCAGGGAGCAAGTTGGTGATTAAGTTACTTTTTATTGGTGATATAATCGGTCGGCCCGGCCGTCAGGCGGTTGCTTCATTATTGCCCGGTCTCAAGAGCGAACATGCTTTTGATTTGGTGATTGCCAACGGTGAAAATGCTGCCGGCGGTTTTGGTCTGACCCCTAAAATAGCAGATGAGATTTTCGGGTTAGGTATTGATGTTATTACCAGTGGCAACCATATCTGGGATCAGAAGGAGATTGAAGATTACCTGCGGCAAAATTATCGACTTTTGCGGCCCGCTAATTATCCGGTCGATGATTTGGGTGAGGGTGCGATAGTCATTGAACTTGAACAGCGTCCGCAGGTTAAAGT
>CAZUXG010000036.1:0-16207 GCA_964623985.1 uncultured Thermodesulfobacteriota bacterium
TATCTAAGCCCGGAGGGCAAAGCGATGACCCAGAACTCTCCCACGTCGGTATTAAGCGATGAAAAGCAGCGTTTCAGCTGGTTGAAGCTTTTTATCATCATCACGGTTGCGACGGCATTTGGTTGCGCTATAGCCCTGTGGTTGGCAACTATTTTTCTTTTTCCTCGAGAATTTAAACCCGTCACTCTAAACCCGATTGAAGAAAAGGTTCTTCAATCCAAGCTCAGGCGTCTTGAGGCCCCCCCTCGGCAAACGGCTGGTCGGAAGAATGTAAAACAAAAAATTGGACGTGACAAATTTGCCCCGGAGCCTTACCGCGAAGTTGGTGCCCGGCGTGAGATTACCTTCACGGAAAGGGAGGTCAATGCCCTGTTGGCTAAGAATACAGAGTTGGCAAAAAAACTTTTTATTGATTTTTCCGATGACCTGGCCAGCGCCAGATTGATCGTACTTCTGGATGAGGATTTGCCGGTTATGGGGGGCAAAACTGTTAAAGTTAGCGCCGGTTTGGAACTGAGGTATAGCTATGGCAAACCGACGGTTATCCTGAAAGGTATAAGTCTTTGGGGGGTACCGGTTCCGAATGCCTGGCTGGGTAATCTGAAAAATGTTGACCTGGTTGAAAAATTTGGTCAGGAAAACGGCTTCTGGAAAGCTTTTGCGGACGGGGTTGATGATATCAAGATCAGTGAAGGTTTTTTACGCCTTAAACTGAAAGACTAGAGTTTAGAGTTTCATATACATATTCGGTGGCCGCGGATCACGGGCCACCGGCCCCGACCACCCTACTTTTTATGTAGGCTGCCCAGTCCTCTTGATCGCTGCTCCCGAATCCGAGAGTGGGACAGTCGGGCTATGCCCTAGTTATTTAAATATCAGGAGCAAAATTGATCATTTTTGATGATCTCTCAGAAGTTGGATTTACCTCGAAAATGTTATTCTGGGCCGGAAGATTAAAGAATATGATATGCGGCATTCTTTCGATGAGTCTTATGATAGCCTTGAAATGGGCGATTTTCCCCGCGGGACAATGTTTATCCAGGTAATGCCGGTGAACCCCAGGTAGATTGCTGGCGTTCAGGGTGCAGTGGACTTATTACGAAGTCTTCAGGGCTTTAAGGAAGGCGGCCGCTTTGATACGGGTCTCCTGGTATTCGTCGTCGGAGTCGGAGTCGGCGACGATGCCGCCGCCAACTTGGAAATAGAGATGGTTGTTGCAGGCGATGGCGGTGCGGATGGCAATATTGAAGTCAAGGTCGCCGGAAAAGTCGAAATAGCCGATTGAGCCGGTATAAACGCCGCGGCAGGTCGGTTCGAGTTCGTCGATGATCTCCATTGAGCGCAACTTGGGGGCACCGGTTATCGAGCCGCCGGGAAAGGAGTTGAAAAGACAGTCGCTGCTGCTTTTCCCCGGTTGGATCCGGGCCGCTACGGTGGAGACCATATGGTGAACGTTGGCATAGCTTTCAAGAATTTGCATCTCGGGAACATGGACGCTGCCGTAATCGGCGACCCGACCCAGATCATTACGTTCAAGGTCGACAATCATGATATGTTCAGCTTGATCTTTGGGGCTTAAAAGCAATTCTTGGCCAAGGTCGGCATCTTTTTTGGTAGTCGCGCCCCGGGGCCGGGTACCTTTGATCGGCCGAGTTTCGATATAATCATCATTGATGAGCAGGTAGCGCTCCGGCGAGTTGCTCATGATGCAGTGTTTGCCGGTCTCTAGGTAGGCTCCGAAAGGGGCCGGGCTTAAGTTGCGGAAATGGAGATAGAATTCTTGGTGGCTACCGCTGAAAGAGGTGGCGAAACGTTGTGATAGATTAACCTGATAGATGTCGCCGGCAGCTATATAGGCGAGAATCTTTTTGATTGCTGTCTGGTATGAAGAGTAACTGAAATTTGCTTCGAGACAGCCTTCAGCCGATGTGATCTGTTTGCTATCTTGGGGGTCCGTGGTTTCTTGGTTTAGCGTTTCTTTTTCATGTTGTCGGGCCCCAGCTACAACTGCTCGGAGTTCATCAAGTCGTTGCCGAGCCCGGCTGCGGGCGGCTGGGGACTCAGATTTTTCCGGTAGACCACTGGCTAAAAGCCAGGTGGTGTCAGTCAAATGGTCAATCGCGATCAGGGCGTCGTAAGCACCGAAAAAAGCGTCCGGCATCTTGAGGTCATTGATTGTCGTCTGGGTGAAATTTTCGACCTGATGGCCGAGTTCATAGCCCAGATAACCGATAAGGCCGTTTTCAAAGGGAACAAAATCGCTCTCTTTCGGCCTCTGCCAGCGTTTTTGCAGTTTGTCGAGAAAAGGGAAGAACGGGCCTTGGTGCTCTGTTCTCTCCCCACTCAGGCAGTTTTCCTCAATGATCTGGTGGCCGTAGGCGGTGATTTTTAGAAAAGGGTCTGCTGCCAGAAATGAGAAACGGCCCAGCTTTTTGGCATCAACATTGGCATCAAGCCAGGCCGGAACCGGTTTTTCCGAAAGTTTTAGGAAAAGGGCTGCCGCGGATGGCGGCCTGTCGACTGATTCAATAAGTAACATGGCGGGGCACCTTAGACTAAAGTATGAGTAACGTCAAGGCCCGGCTTTATGATTTAAGCCGTCGTCGGCAAAAAAATATTATTAAAAGAGGCAGCATAATAACAAGCCCGGCCACGGTTGTTGGCAGGTCGGGGTGGCGGGCAAAGAAAGTTGTTTTGGTGCCGGGTGTGACCAAGGCTTCGATCAGGCCTTCCTGGTTTAAATTGAGATGTTGTTCAATCTCTCCTTGCGGGTTGATGATGGCGGAAATGCCGGTATTGGCGCAGCGGACGATATAGCAGCGGTTCTCCAGGGCGCGCAGGCGGATATTTAAAAGGTGCTGGTGCGGGCCGGGTGAGTTGCCAAACCAGGCATCGTTGGTCAGGTTGATGAGAATATTGGCCCCGGCTCCAAAAAATCGGGCGGTAAAGGTCGGAAAGACCCCTTCAAAACAGACTGACGGAGCGATATTGAGTTTTTTCAGGGTAAAATTGTGAATTTCATCTCCCGGTGAGTAGTTGAGTCCGGGAACAATTTTGCTGATGAAAGGGAAAAACTCGGCTAACGGGGTAAATTCACCATAAGGGACGAGTTTGATTTTATTGTAGATTTGTCTCGGGCTCTCGGAGGAAAAGAGAAAAATAGAGTTGTAGAGTCTTTTTTGCGGAGTTTCAGTCTGGTTTTTGGAAGGTTCGGCTAGATAACGTGGGCTGCCGAGCATCAGGCTGGTTTGTTCTTTTCTGACAAGTTCCTGGAGGCGGTCGCAGAGGGCCGTCTCTTTTTCGAGGAGAAGCGGCAAGGCCGCTTCCGGCCAGATGATAAGGTCGGGTTTTTCTTTTAAACTGCGGCGGGTCATGGTGATCATCTTCTCGATGATCTTCTTCCGGTTTTCCGGGAGCCACTTCTCTTTTTGCGGAATATTGGGCTGGATTACAATAATTTTAGTTGGGCTGGAGGCCTCGGGTGTTTGCTTAAGGGTTTGGAGATTCGTTTTTCCTGGGATAGCTGTGCCGGTTGAAAAAGCCAGGCCCAAGAGTGGCCCGAGGAGAAAAAAAGCATAAAGGATGGCGTTTTTGTTGCTCTTTTTAAAAAGAGCATTGGCGCTCAAGTAGAGCCCTGTATTGCCGATAACGATCAGGCCGGAGAGTAGGCGGACACCACCCCAGGGCAGTAGCCAGTTGTATAGATGGTTGTCGATTTGGGTCAAGCCTAGAGGATGCCACGGAAAGCCGCCAAGAAAAGAGCTGCGCAGATCCTCAAGCAGGATCCAGGCGGCGGCCACAGTTAGAGCGCTGATAACTTCCCCGAGAGATGATTTTAGCGAGGGCAAATTTCGTAGATAGTACCAGAGACCAGTAAATAGGGCCATGTAGAGCGCCATGTAGAATGCCAGCAGGCCCATAATAATGGTTACTAAAATCTGAGGTAAGCTCGTAAAGCCAGCGATTGAGTTGGTTACCCAGAAGAGTTCTATGAAATTGAAACTGAAACCGGCTAAAAAGCCCAGCCCGCAGGCGGCGCGCCATGAGTTGCTTCTTTCCGAGAGCGCCAGTAAGGGGATGAGGGCTATAAAGGCCCAGGCCCAGCTGTAAGAGTGAAGGTTAAAGCTCAGGTAGAGGGTCGTCGCAGAACCGAGAGCCGCGCCCCAGAAAAGGCTGAGACGGGTCACGGTTTTTCAGTTTCCCGGGGGTTGCGGTTTTGGTCGGTCGTGGTGGAGGTTTCCGGTGTGGTTGGGGAAGTCTCCAGTGAGGTTGAATTAGGTTCGTTTTGCTGCTCTGCCAGCGGCCGCAGGCGGATTTTTTTTACCCTGCGATTATCGGCAGTCTCGATTGTCAGGGAGATGTTTTTGTAGACAAAACTTTCCCCGGCCTGTGGAATACTGCCGCTCAAGAAAATTGCCAACCCACCAGCACTCTCAAATTTTCCCCGGTTATCTATCTCAAGGCCAAAAATTTCTTCAATCTCTTCAATTTCGGTTTTGCCGTTGACCAGGTAGGAGCCGTCATCAAGCTTTTCAATGAGTTTTTCACTCTCCTCAACCGGGCGGTCTTCTTCGTAGATTTTACCGATAATCTCTTCAACCAGATCGCTGATCGTCACCAGGCCCGAGGTGCCGCCATACTCATCGACGGCAACCGCGATATGGATACCCTTGACCCTGAACTCCTGAAGTAGTTCCTGAACCTTTTTAGTTTCGGGAACAAAGTAGACCGGGCGCATGATCTCGCGTAGGTATATCCGGCTTAAGTCCTGTCCCAGATGTTTGAGGATGTCTTTGGCGTAAAGAACGCCGATTACCTGATCAAGGTTGTTGTGAAAAATCGGATAGCGGGAGAAACCTTTACTGGTGATTGTTTCAAGTTCTTCGAGGATGCTACGATCGGCCGCAAGCGCTGCAAATTCAGTACGTGGTACCATCACCTCCTGGACCTGGGTTTCTTTGAGCTGGATGACACTGCTCAGCATCTCATGGGTGTCGCCAGCGATAACCCCGGTTTCGCCGCTGGCATTGATAATCTCAAAGAGTTCCTCTTCGGTTGGTGGCGGCTCATGGTCACCATGAAACAACCCCTTCAATCGGTTTAGCAGCCCTTTCTCTTTATCGCTCAAATGTGCCTCCGTCGCTTGACTCTTGATCGGGTTATTTTCTGCAGAATAAAACTTGTTTCCAAGTTAAGTCAAGTATAATTGAGTTTGGTTGGATGAAAATCAAGGAAAACGATTAAAGCTTGCCGTTTTTTTTATGAAAATGATATATAAAGGTTTTTTTGAGTGATCGTTTTCAGAATAAACGAGGAAGCTGATTTTTGAATTCTGTTGATAATTACAAAAATATTCTTATCATTCGCTTGAGTGCTATTGGTGATGTGCTGCGGACCCTGCCGGCGGTCAATGCTTGGCGCAAACATTGTCCTGAAGCCAGATTTACCTGGTTGGTTGAGCCGGCGGCAGCCTCGGTGCTCGAAGGGCACCTAGCTCTTGATCGGGTTCTGATTTTTGAGCGTGGACTTTTTAGTGGGTTTCTGGGTTCGCCTAAACGTTTCGGAAGCGCCCTGAGATTACTTTTTATCCTGCTTAGTGAATTACGTTCTGGAAATTTTGATCTGGTCGTCGATTTTCACGGGATTTTCAAAAGTGGGCTTTTTACCAGGCTTAGTGGAGTGTCGGATCGGGTAGGTTTTGCCCGGCCGGATGCCAAAGAGGGCAGCCACCGTTTTTATACCCGTCATTTTAGACCTTCAAACCCGGAGCTCAATCGAGTTGAACGGGCTTTGGGGCTGGTCAATTTTCTTGGGGTGCCAGTCACGGGGCCGGTTACTTATCAACTGTCGATAACTGCTGCACATCAGGAGCGGGCCCAGGCCTCTCTGGGTGGTATCGAAAAACTGGGGGGTGCCGGACCGGTTATCGCTCTGCATCCCGGTAGCAGCCCAAAAACCGCTTATAAACGCTGGCCCCAAAATGGTTATGTTGGTTTAATTAATGCCTTGGTTGAAAAAATCGGAGCTCGAGTTATCTTGACTTGGGGGCCGGGTGAGCGAGAAATGGTTGAGCTGATTGCCGGAAATCTGCGGGTTCCGGTGGTGGTCGCGAAAAAAACCTCCTCCCTGCTCGATCTCGCCGCCATCTTTGCGGCCTGTGATCTCTATGTTGGTGGTGATACCGGCCCTATGCACCTGGCCATTGCCATGAGTACGCCGGTGGTGGCGATCTTCGGTCCGACCCACCCTCAAGTAAATGCCCCCTATGGTGCGCCTTATCGCATCGTTCGCCATCCGCTACCCTGTAGTCCCTGTCGCAAACGTTCTTGCAAGACTCAGCTCTGTCTTGAGGCGCTCGGCTGGCGCCGGGTCTTTGCGGAGGTTGAAGAGCTACTTGAAGAAGTAAATTAATCACTTGCAGCCCACTGGGGGAGACGCCAAACATCAGTTATGGATTAATGGTAAAAGTTTAACGGTTATAATGTTCTAGATTAACAATAATGCCAACAAGTTAATGGTTAGGATGGGTAAGAATCGAGAAGCGATAGAGCAGTTTACAAAAGTCGCAGAGACAATCCCTGAGGCAATTGTTATGACGGACAGAGTTTCTTTTACTTGTCATGGGTGATCTCGCAATAAAACGTTTCTCCTCGTAATACTTTGCTCCCGAAATAATATTATGTTAAGTTGCCATTTTTCTTTTTTTGTGGCAAAATTTATATAAGTTTTGTTGAAAGTTTAATTAAACCTTAATTAAATTGGTGGTAGAGGTATGCGAAAACTGTTTGATTTTCACCTTCATGTTGGCCATTACCATGAGTGGTCGCCGGAGGCCCGGAAATTGTGGATGGCGACCGGTCCCTATTCGAGTAAAATCTATGCGGAGGATGGCCGCTTAGATATTGATGCCTTTAACCAGGTTCTTGTTGATGAGGGGGTTGTCGGTGGGGTTTTGTTGCCGGAGTACGCTTTGCATACGTCTGGAGTTATGCCGGTTGAAAGAGCTCTTGAGGTCAGTCAGCGTTACCCTCAGTATATTCCCTTTGGGGCGTTAAATCCTGAAATTCATCTTGATCCGGTTGCTGAGTTTGAACGTCAGTTGGATCTGGGGGTTAAGGGTTTAAAGATTCATGGGGTGCACTGCCAACATCGGGTTAATGATAAACGTCTCTATCCGGCTTATGAGATCTGTCAAGATCGCAACCTGCCGCTGATGATGCATGCCGGAACCTCAGTTTTTCCCGGTACCCGGCTGCGCCATGCCGATCCCTATGATTATGATGATGTGGCGGTCGATTTTCCTTCATTAAATTTGATCCTTTGCCATGGCGGCCGTGGTTTTTGGTACGAGTTGGCTGAGTATATGGTAATTCGGCATGATAATGTCTATATTGATCTTTCAGGATTGCCGCCTAAGAACCTGCTAAGTTACTATCCTAAGTTGGCGAAATTGAGCCACCGCTTTCTTTTCGGTACTGATTTTCCGGGGGTTCCGGGAGTCGGGGCCAATGCTGAGTGGATTGCGACTTTGGGTTTATCCGAGGATGTGCTTGAGAATATCTTTATTAACAACGCCCGACGACTTCTAAACGTAGACAAGTGAGATTTTTTCAATAGTTGTCGGGTTTCAATTCGGTTCCGCCCGAGATCGCCGGTTTTATCAAAAAAGGGCCGTAATTTGTCAATCTATAGGCTGTTGGTGCGAGCCCGACAAGAGTCCTCCCCCGTCAGTAACACCTCCCATTTTTTCGGTACGGAAAATGCTGTAAAACAAGACAACGTCGGAGTTGCTAACCTCGAAGACAACACTCCTACTGTGACAACTCAAAAAAACATATACTGCACAATGACAAATTGAGTTTTATAGAAAACGGACGAGAATCGTTATTATGTCACAGCCTGGTAAAGATCACTTCGATACAAGGTTAATATTAGTCAGTTTTTTTATAGCTCTACTCAGCACCGGCATAGGCATAGGTGGAGGATCGCTGTTAGTTCCCATATTCATATCTATATTCGGTTTTAATTTCAAGAAGGCCGCCGGCACCTCGTTGGCAACTATTATACCGATCAGTTTCATAGGAGCAGTCAGCCATTTTATTTTTCTCCCCGAAATTCCACATCTGCGATACTATTTTATATTTATTCCGGCATGTGTGCTGGGGTCAATATTGGGAGGGACAATAGTTCAGAGGCGTCAGAATGGGTGGTTAAAACTCACATTTTCATTATTTTTACTTTTTACCAGCCTGAAAATTATGAAGATATTTGACTTCCCTACTCTGATTTATAGCGGGCTGCACAACAATTTATTTTCAAATGAATTATTGCTCATAGCTCCAATTGGGGTTCTTATCGGGATTCTTGCAGTACTTTTAGGAATAGGTTGTGGATTACTCATTGTACCATTTTATATAATTATTATAAATCTTGATATACACGAAACCATAATGTTATCTCTTACGACTATGTTTTTTCTATCGCTTTCAGCAAGTATTGTTCACAATAGGTTGAAATCACTGGATATTACCATGTTAAAAAGTTTATTAATTCCGGCTTTGACAGGGGCGGTCGTTGGGGCAATAATATCAACCCATCTCTCCACCCCGATGCTCAAAAAAATATTTGGTATCGTTCTATTTGTTATAGCTTGTAACTATATAATTTACGGATTAGACATGCATCATAAATTGATGGTATCAGTTAGAAATTGCATGGAAGGAATCAGACGAGTGTTATGAATTTATATGAAGAATTAAGAGATGCCCTGAAAAACGAAATACAAAAACACGATCTCTCAGGAAAAAATATAAGTGTAAGATGTAAAGCACTTTCCGCTACAGAGGCAATAGGAAATCCCGAACATGATGATTACCCGATAATAAAGGGCAAGGAAGTCATGGTGGAGGCTGTTTTTGAAGGGGCAAAAGGGCAGGCTTTTGCGGACGAATTTGAAAACGCGGATTATTTTGTTGATGATCTTTTAAAAATCAATTTGAGTTCAAATAAGAGAAGAGCCAGTTTTATATCCGGACTGAATGCCGTTTTCAGATATCTTGATCTTTGTGATAAAACAATTCACTGCAAGGATGCCGAACCAAAGTTATGCGCGAATAATTTGCCCGAGGTTATCGGTTCCCGGAATAACGTTTTTCTTGTCGGTTATCAGCCAAGGTTTCTTGAAACGCTTGCCTCCCAGTACAATGTCCGGGTTGTTGATCTGGATCGGGATAATATCGGATCAGAGATCTCCGGTGTCGTTATAGAACCACCGGAGATGACTCCTGACGCTATAAAATGGAGTGATCTAATATTCGCTACCGGCTCGACCATTGTAAATGGGACAATTACAAATCTTCTTAACCAGGATAGACCGGTACTTTTTTTTGGGGTTACCATTGCTGCCGCCGCAAGCATCTTGAATTTAAAAACATATTGTCACTGTGGGCATTAATACATTGAATACCTTTGTCAGGGTCACTCTGTAACGAGGTGCCATGTCATCCTCCTTTAGGTGTTGGAGGATGCCTGAAAATGTTGGGCGCTCTTTTTTCTTGCAATCACGATAAAACATGTTATATTTATTTAATAACTGTGGGCGCAAGTTTAGCAATGAGGCGTTTACCATGAAAAAGCTTTTTCGGATTGTACTTTTTACCGGGTTGTTTTTCGTCGGGTTGCTGGTCATTGTCGGGATTCTTCTCAAAGTCTATCTCAACGAAGATCGTCTGCGTACCCTGCTCTTGCCGCCGATACGTGAGGCCTTAGGGCGTGAAGTCGAGATTGCCTCTTTAAAGCTTGATCTATTCAGCGGTATCAAGGCTGCCGGGCTGGTTGTTAAAGAGGCCGATGGCAAAGCTGACTTTGTAGCTGTTAAAGAGTTCAGTTTGGGGTACAGCCTTTGGCCTCTGCTTGAGAAACGACTGGAGATCACCCGAGTCAGGATCGACCGGCCGGTCATTAAGGTCTGGCGTAATCATGAAGGTCTCTATAACTTTTCCGAGTTGAAGATTTTACAGGCCGGAAAAGAATCTGCCAGCGGTGAATCGAACAAACAATCTAGACAGTCGAATGAGACCTCTGCCGACAAGGTTTCTTCAGCCGCTTTGCCTCTGGCTCTAGTGGTGCAAAGCTTTGAAATTACAGATGCTTCACTTTCGTTTCATGATGAGCTCGGAGAACTTCCTGAAGTTGACCTTGAAGCGGATCTAAAAAGTCGTCTGGATCTCGGGGATCTCAAACCCGAGTCGATCAGCGGTGAAGGCAGTCTCAACTTTTCCCTGACCGCCGAATATCAATCCTTGGCTCCTCAAGTTCAGGGTGAGATCGAGTTTGACCGCCAGAAAATGGTTTACCGGGTGCTTGTCAAACAGGCCAATGAAGAGTGTACTGTAAGTGGTTCGGTGAGTGATTATCTGGCGGCTAAACCGGCGATAATTCTCAATCTCGATGCGCCCCGACTGGATCTTGCCTATCTCGCGGCACTGGGTCAGAAACTTTCAGCTCCCGACAGTGCCGGCGGGAAACAAATGCTGACTAATTCAGGGGTATCCGTTAAGCCATCTCAAACTTCAACCCCTGCTTCTGGTCCGCCGTCTCCGCCTCCACTAACGGCCCACGGAGTGGTTAAGATTAAACAAGCCGTTTACGAAAACTACAAAGTTGATAATTTTGCCTTGAATTATCAGTACCAGGATGCTCTTTTGACAATCAGTGATTTGAAAGGAGATGTGGCCGATGGTTCAATTGTAGCCACGGCCACTATCAAGCCATTTCTTTTACAACCCGAATTTCAGGGGGACTTCTCTTTTGTCGATCTTCAGATGGCGGCCCTGATGGCGATGGTGGATCCTGCTTTGCAGGATAATCTGAGCGGAGCCGGACATGGTCAATTCAAGTTTAGTGGTCGGGGGGCTGAAGCCGCAGCTCTTAAAAAGAGTTTATCGCTTGAAGGTGTGTACGGCCTGCGTCAGGGTGGCCTTGACAATCTTCCTTTAACCAGGAGTCTTGCGCAAATTTTAGGATTGCCGGGATTGGAAAATCTCAAGATTGCTGATCTTGACGGAAATCTGCGGCTTAATGATGGTCAGGTTGACCTGAATAGCTCCTGGAATGGAGAGCAGTTCAGCGGTCGGGCTGATGGCAAAATCGGTCTTGATGGTGGTCTTGACCTGCCGCTTCAGTTGGTCTTGAGCCGTCAGCTGAGTGCTGAAATGGTCCAGCGCTATCCTTGGCTTAAGGAGACCTTTAATGAAAATGATGAGGCGGCCGTGGGGTTTAGCCTGGCTGGAACTCTGGCAAAACCGCGACTGCGTCTGGATGAGAAAAAAGTGCAGAAGCAAGTACAAAAAAAGTTGGAGAAAAAATTATTTGAAAAACTGGAAGAGAAATTGGCAGAAAAAGATGGTGAATCTGGCGATAAGAGTGGTGGCACCAAGCCTAAGGACCTACTGCGGCGATTTTTGAAAAAATAGTTTTGGGTAAGCTTTATGAGAGTTCGATGTTATTTTCGCTTTCACAAAGTTTTTAAAATGGACAATTCAAGGCAAATTAAGGAGGTTTAGTCATGGCACTAAGAATGTTGTGTATGGATTGTGACTACGAGAAACATTTAACTCCGGATCAGAAGGATTTGAAAGTTTGCCCGAAATGTGGCGGAACCAATATCCAGATCTATGATGATGAACTTGGTAAAGGGACACATTGTGCCGGAACTATTAATCCGGAAACCAGGAAATAGATTTACAATCAATTCTCTTAGCAAAAAAAAAGTGGGTAAATACCCGCTTTTTTTTTGCCAATCTGATAATCTCATTTTCGATCTTCAAGCCTCCTTCTGGATGACAACAAAAACCGTCGTTATGCCTTTTTTAACCTTAAAAGGTGTAAGTGTAAAACCACCTTTACTTATTCGGGGAAATTTGCTAGTTCTGCCAGCCTGATTGCAATAGTTGTGGGGGAAATTAAACTTCGATCATGTTAGATGTCAGATTTTCAGGAGAGATAGAATGGCCGTTATTGTTCAATACATCGTGGTCAGAAATGGAGAGCAGAAAATGACTTTTACCTCCAAAAAAGAGGCCGATGCTTATGATAAACTGCTCGATATTTCCGACCAGATGTACACCTTTCTGGAGTCCTCAAAACTTGAAATGAGTGCGGGACAGTTTGAGGAATTATCTTTTTATCTGGCCAAGAATCGTGAAGTGGCCGTGGGCCTGCTACGAGGTGGAAAAGTGAAAAATGACCCGGCTGCGTCCTCCTCCGGTAAACGGGCCGGCGCTGGCCGGAAAACTGCAAAAGCCAAAAAGGTGGTGGCCTCCGATCCCGTTCCGGTTGTGAGCGGAACATAATTGGACAAGAGCTTTGGTTTGCAGAAAGTAGTCTTATTGGTTGCTCTTTTTTTACTTGTTTGGAGTGCTGCCGCTTGTCGGCCGAAGGGTAATGCGGCGGATCTGAAATTGAGAAACTTCGTCGCTCTGGCCGGGGCTGGAGTTCGGGTCGGGATAGTCGATCCTGAATTGGGCCCGGCCGGTCTTTATGCTCGGCAGGTTCTGGAAAAGATGGGCTCAGTTGAGTCGGCAAAAGCGGCGGCTATAGAAAATAATATTGTCACTTATGAGAGCCATGTTCGGGCCCTGCTTGATAAGGTTTTGCGTCATGAAATTGATGCCGGATTTGTCTATCGCAGCGACACCCTTAAGGTTAAAGATGAAATAGCTGTTATTGAGATTCCCGTCCCTTTCTCGGTATCTCCCGAATATGCTCTGGCCCGTATGAAGGGGGCACTAGCCCCGGCGGCGGCGCTCGATTTTATTAACTGGCTTCTGGCTCCTGAACGAAGGGGTCTCTGGCAGGAATATGGTTTCCGGCCACTGTCTGGATCAGTTCATACTGTTGCGTCTGCTGCAACCGTAAGTGATGCACAGGCTGTATTACTAAAAGAGCCGCTTAAAATTTTTGCGGCGGCAGTCTTCTATGATGTTTTGCCGCGACTGGCGAAAGAGTATCGAAAAGAGAGCGGGATTGCCGTAGAATGTGAGTTTGCCGGTTCCGGCAAACTCTATCAGAAGATTCTTCAGGGGGCGGTTGGCGCATGTGGTGCCGATATCTTTCTTTCAGCTGCGTCCTTCTATGTTTCCGAGTTGGAACGGCAGGGATTGGCCGATAACACCCGAATTTTTATGGGGAACGATCTTGTGATCGCGGTCTCCGGACGATGAAAATCTCCGCTTTTTCAGCCCTGATGACATTAATTGTGCTGGCCGCGGGACTCTTTTTCGGTTCGCCTTTTGCCGCCTTGTTGCGCTCCTTTGCCGCAACTGATGGTTTAGCTCAACTCCTTGATCGTCAGGTTCTAGTGGTGGTGGCTACCAGCCTGATCACGGCTTTACTGGCCACCGGGTTGGCCGCCGTTGTCGGAACCGTTCTTGGTTACCATTTTACTTTTCGCAAGCCGGTCGGCAGCCGCTGGCTCAAAACCTTTTTTCCCTGCCTTTAGTGCTGCCGCCGTCGGCAGCCGGCTATATGCTGTTGCTCGCTTTTGGCCGTTATGGTCTTATCGGTGCGCCCCTCTATCAAGCCTTTTCCATACAGATAATGTTTACCATGACGGCCCTCGTTCTGGCCCAGTTTTTTGTCATTACGCCATTAATGATGCAGGCTGCAAGTTCCGCTTTTCAGCAGGTTCCGGAATCCTTGGTCAAGGCCAGTCACTCTTTGGGAGCGGATGACTATATGACCTTTGTCAAGGTTCTGCTGCCGCTTTCGCGGCCGGTGCTGGTGGCTGGTGTGATTACCGCTTTTGCCCGTGCGATCGGCGAGTTTGGGGCCACCATGATGGTCGCTGGGCGTCTCAAAACCATACCGATAATGATCTATTCTAAAGCGATGGGTGGAGATGCGGGGGTCGCCGACGGCCTTTCGCTACTGCTCGTTCTGCTTTCGTTTCTGGTGCTTTTGCTGGTTAACCTGCTTGGCGAGAGACGCTGATGGCCCTGATCCTCGACAAGGTTTCTCTCAGTATAGATCGGCATCCTATCCTGGAGCAAATCAGTTTCCGGTTGCCGGTTGGTCAGTCGCTGGTGGTTTTGGGGAATTCCGGGGCCGGCAAAAGTAAGTTGTTGGAGGTGGTTGCCGGTCTGCAAAGCAACCAGGCTGGCAAGATATCTTATGATGGGCGGCAGCTCGATCCGCTCTCCCCGCAGGAGAGAAAGGTCGGTTTTGTTTTTCAGAATTATGCCCTTTTCCCAAATTTGACGGCCGAGGCGAATATCCTCTTTGGCCTGCAAGCCCGGCAGGCTCCGGTCTTAGAGCAGGCTAAATGGCTTAAAGCTGTGGCCGCTGAACTCAAGATCGATCATCTTCTTCAGCGTTTTCCGGCTGAGCTTTCAGGCGGTCAGCAACAACGGGTTGCCCTGGCTCGCTGTATGGTGTTACGGCCGGATGTGCTATTGCTGGATGAGCCACTCTCCGCCCTTGATGCTGCCAGTCGGGAAAGGCTGGCTCTCTTGATGAAAAAAATTCAGAAAAAATATCGGGTGACGATGCTCTATGTCACCCACGATCATAATGAAGCCCGCTTTATGGGTGACCAGGTGTTGGTTCTCGATCAAGGTCGGGCCGTTCAGATGGGGAAGCCGGAAGAGATATTCTCCCGCCCGGTTTCCCGTTTTGTCGCCCATTTTACTGCGACCAGAAATATTCTGCCGGGCCGGGTCAAGGAGCGTTGTGGAGATGGGGTGGCGCGGGTGGAGGTCGCCGGGGTTCAGCTCTTGTCGACCTCTTTTCCGGTTCGGGGAGAGGATGTCTGGGTCTGCATGCGGCCGGAGCATATCAGCCTGATTGGGGCTTTGCCTGAAGTTTCAGATGAAATGGTCGGTGCAACGTTTGCTAAAACATCTGCGGAGAATCTTATTTCCGGTTATCGGATTTGTCAGATTATTTCCCAGAGTGGAGCTGCGGTGCTGGTTGAGTTGATGAATCGGGGAAAGCGTTTGATGGCGTTTGCTTCCAGCCGCAGAATTGAAGATCAGGGTTTCCTCGTTAATACCGAGGTAGAGCTTGTCATTGCCACCCGCCATGTTCACTGCCTGCCGCGGCAGCCGGAGGATATTTACTGCCGATCGGAGTAGTTAACGTTTTTCGTACATTTCTTGATAGTACTTTCGATAACTGCCGTCGCGGACCTGGTTGAGCCACTCCTGGTTGTCGAGATACCAGTCGATAGTCATCTCCATGCCCTTGGCCAGATCTGTTTGTGGCTCCCAGCCTAATTCTAGTTTAATCTTTTCCGCATCAATGGCATAGCGTTGGTCGTGTCCCTGGCGATCACCGACAAAGGTGATCAGTCCCTTATGTGAACGACCGTCAGGCAATGGCCCGAGGCGGCGATCCAGTGATCTGCATAAAAGTCTGACCAGTTCGATGTTCTCCATCTCATTGTGGCCGCCGATGTTGTAGGTTTCGCCGGAGTTTGCGGTGCGCATTACCAATTCCAAAGCCCGGCAATGATCCTCAACATAGAGCCAGTCACGGACATTTTTACCGTCACCATAAACCGGTAGATCGCGCCCCTCAAGGGCGTTACTGATCATCAGCGGGATTAGCTTTTCGGGAAACTGGTAGGGGCCATAATTGTTTGAACAGTTGGTTATTAATGTGTCGAGCTTGTAGGTATGATGATAGGCCCGGACCAAGTGGTCGGCTGAAGCTTTGCTGGCTGCATAGGGGCTGTTGGGACTATAGGGGGTCTTTTCAGTAAAGTAGCCTTCCGCTCCCAGAGAGCCGTAGACTTCGTCGGTAGAGACTTGAAGAAAACGACACTTGTTGCTGGCCGTGCAGTAAGCTCGAAAAGCTTCTAGCAGTGTAAAAGTGCCGACAATATTGGTCTCAATAAAGGCGGCTGGCCCGGTAATGCTGCGATCAACATGGGATTCGGCGGCAAAGCTGACGATAAAGTCTGGTCTTTCTCTCTCCAGCAGTTCATCGAGCAGTTTCCGGTCGCCAATGTTGCCATGGATGAAATTGTAACGAGAGTCAGTTTCCAGATTTTTGAGGTTTCCCGGGTTGCCGGCATAGGTGACAGCGTCGAGGTTGATAACTCGATAGTCTGAGAAATCGTCAAGTAGCAGGCGGATGAAATTACTGCCGATAAAACCAAGCCCACCAGTAACCAGAATTGTTTTCATGATAACTTTTATCCTTA
>CAZUXG010000036.1:16307-19528 GCA_964623985.1 uncultured Thermodesulfobacteriota bacterium
GTAGGATTTCCTTGAGATAGTCGCGGTAAGGAGAGTCAGGCATCTTTTGCAGAGTGTTTTTTAGGTCATCTTGGTCGATAAAATCCATGCGCCAAGCAACCTCTTCGAGACAGCCGAATTTTAAACCCTGGCGTTGTTCTAAGGTGCCGATGAAGTGGCTGGCTTCGAGCAGGCTCTGATGGGTGCCGGTATCAAGCCAAGCAACTCCACGACCGATCTTTCTGACTTTAAGTTGAGCTCTTTCCAGATAGATGCGGTTTAAGTCGGTAATCTCCAGTTCGCCGCGGGCCGAAGGTTGCATGGCAGCGGCCAAGTCGGCAACCTGATGGTCATAGACATAAAGGCCGGGAACCGCGAAATTCGACTTTGGTTGTTTTGGTTTTTCCTCCAGGCTGATGGCCCGGCCGGTTCTGTCGAATTCGATGACGCCGTAACGTTCCGGGTCTTTGACATAGTAACCGTAGATCAGGGCCCCGCTGGAAAAGTTGCGAATCGATTCAAGAAAAAGGTATTTTCCATAGAAGATATTGTCACCGAGAATCAGGCATACCGGTTGTTGGTCTATGAACTCGCGGCCCAGAATAAAAGCCTGGGCAATTCCTTCAGGGCGTTCTTGAGCGGTGTAAGATATCTTGATGCCGAGCTCGGAGCCGTTGCCTAAAAGATCGATAAAACGGGGCAGGTCATGGGGGGTTGAGATGATCAGGACTTCGCGGATGCCGGCCATCATGATGGTTGACAATGGGTAGTAGATCATGGGTTTGTCGTAAATCGGCATTAACTGCTTGCTCGCTACCTTGGTTAGCGGGTAGAGTCGGCTACCGGTTCCACCGGCCAGAATAATTCCTTTAGTAACAGACATGTCTGGTCTTACTCCTTTTTCACTCGCCACAGAACTCGGGTTTTTTCTTTTTCAAGAAAGAGTTGACTCCAATACTGAAGTCCCGGGTTCCTGAGGCAGTGATGATTCCTTGGCGCTCATTTTCGAGATATTCAGCCAATGAGAGTCCCGGCATTTTCGACAATAAATCCTTGGTTAAGGCCTGGGCGTGGCGTGGTCCGTGACTTAAGGCGCGGACCAGTTTGAGGGCTTCTTCCTGCGCTTCGCTACTTTTGACAAACCGGCTGACGAGGCCGATTTCGGCAGCTTTGGTTCCGTCTATACGGCCATTGGTGAGAAAAAAGTCAGCCGCCCGTGGGCGGCCCAGGGCTTCGATAACGGCAAAACTGCTGCCTCCGTCGGGAACCGCGCCGATCCCGATATAGCCGGCGACAAAGAGAGCATTTTCTGTGGCCAGACTGATATCAGCTGCCAGGGCCAGGCCCACACCGGCTCCGGCACAAACCCCGTCTATCAAAGAGATAAATACCTTTTCCATACGGCGCAAAGCTAAGGCCGTGGCGTTTAAGGTTGCGGAGAGCTCTTCAATGATGTCGGTAATGTTGCCGTCGTCAAGGCCCCGCTGAAAACTTATAAGGTCTCCACCCCCGGAAAATATCGGTCCTTCGGCTTCCAGGAGTACGGTTTTGACTTCATCATCCCAACGCAGACTACGGACGGCATCCCAGAGATCTTTTGCCATTTCAATTCCGTAGGCGTTGGCTTTCTCCGGTTGATTCAGACGGAGATGGGCATAACCATCATGTTTTTCAATTATCACAGATTTTTTCATAGTCTTGAAATCCTTTTCCGGAAAAGCCCGCACCAAACAAATCGGTAAGCAGGCTGTACCTGGGTAATTATAATAGAGGGCGATCTTCGAGGTATCTACATAATCAATTGCCGGTCAGCTTGTCAACTTTTAAGAGTTTATCATGAAGCTTTTCTGGTTGAAGATTTTTGGACAACGGTATAGTCTGATATTGTGGCGCAGGTATCAGGTGATGCCCGTTGTTTTTTATTTTAATCTCCGGATTGTTTGGTTATAGGTGTTCTATGCTTCGTGGTTGGTTCGCTATTTACTATCGGGAGATGTTGGTTATGCGCCGGCGTTTGCCGCGCATGCTGCCTTCGATGGCGGTCTCGCCGCTGCTCTATATGGTGGCTTTTGGCTACGCTATGGGGGGACAGCAGATGGTCGATGGGCATAGTTATGTTGATTTTCTGCTCCCCGGCCTGATCGCCATGAGTACGATGATCCAAGCTTTCGCGATCTCGAGTGAAATCAATATTGCCCGCTTTTACTTTCATATCTTTGAGGAGTTCCAGGCGGCCCCGATCAGTAGCTCGGCCTATGTTGCCGGTGAAGTTCTGGCCGGCATGACCCGGGCCCATATCTCGGTTCTTATTATTATAGCGATTGGTTTTCCTTTTGGGGTTTCGCTGGCTTACTACAACCCTCTTTTCTGGTGTGGAACCATCCTTAACAGTTTTGTTTTTGCTTCTTTGGCGGTTGGTCTGGCTATGATTGTTAGATCACATGCCGATCAAGCCATGCTTTCCAACTTCTTTATTACACCTATGGCGTTTCTCGGCGGTACTTTTTTCCCTTTGGAGAGATTGCCTGTCTGGATTCAGAAACCGTTGACTTTGCTTCCTTTGACCCATGCTTCAACGGCTATCAGGACATCACTTATGAAGGAAAATCCAGGGTTTTTCCCTTACTTTTTGTTGGCTGTTATTGGAGCTCTTTTTTTCGTGATTGCGGTTCGTTTTGTAGGTCGTTCTCGGGATTGATAAAGCCGCTAATCCAGCAAAAAAAACTTGACAGCCCAACCCCTCTAAGTTATAAGGCCTTCACTTTGTTCCTCGGTAGCTCAGTCGGTAGAGCGGGTGGCTGTTAACCACTAGGTCGGCGGTTCGAGCCCGTCCCGGGGAGCCAGTACATACCAAAAGTGGGCACTCTATTTTCTAGGGTGTCCACTTTTGGTTTTTGGACTAATGCCGCAAGATGTGTTGTCCTGCCTTTTATTGTTATTTCATTCCCTTTAGCTACTATCTCATCAACCAGAAATTTCAAATACTCTTTGCCGAATTGATAGTTTTTGTTTTTGAATAAGTCCTTAAAAGCTTTACAGAACAGTTCTATGTTTTGAGGTTTTTTGATTTGTGAAATTGGTACTTCATTGTTTCTTTTTATAGAGGCTATTCCAGCTAGAATTTCTTGTTTATTAGCATGGAGCTGGTGAAAACGTTCTTTTAGAGTGTCGTCGTCAGTTGGTGTGATATCAGCCATTCCCGTTTTAAGACTCGTTGCCTAAAGAGAGCTGAGCCAATAACT
>CAZUXG010000037.1:0-19291 GCA_964623985.1 uncultured Thermodesulfobacteriota bacterium
TAAACGCGATAAAAGAACAGAAAGAGCAGAGCTCGGAAGTCTCGCCTGCTTAACTGTGTGTCGGCAGAAATACTAAATAGTTGAAAATCAAAGAGTCAGATTAATCATTACTAAGGAGTCTTAAGTTATGTCAATTACTAAAGAAGATGTCATTCAGTTTATAGAAAATATGTCAGTTCTGGAACTTTCCGAACTGGTTAAGGAACTCGAAGAAAAGTTTGGTGTTTCAGCAGCCGCTCCGATGGCGGTTGCCGCCATGCCGGTTTCTGGTGGTGATGCTGGTGGCGCTGCTGCTGAGCAAACCGAGTTTGATGTTGTTCTCGTCTCTTTTGGCGAAAAGAAAATCCAGGTCATCAAAGCCGTTCGTGAGATTACCGGGCTTGGGCTGAAAGAGGCCAAGGCTGAAGTCGAAGGCGCACCGAAAGCCATTAAAGAAGCCGTAAGTAAGGGTGAAGCTGAAGAACTGGTTAAAAAACTTGAAGAAGTCGGTGCTACTGCTGAAATTAAGTAAGCCTTTCAATGGCAATAGCTAATCGTTTGTAACTGTTGTTTAAAGCGTAAGGGATAGGGCTGACAGGCCCTATCCCTTAAGTTGTTTTTTGTTCTCCTTTCCCACCCGCTTGCAAATTGTTCATCACACTAACTCTGATAAAATGAGGTTAAAGTTCTATGGTAGTCCGGAATAGCCGTAACCTGCCTCGTCTGCGTTGTAATTTTGCGACCATCAAAGAGGTCGTAGAAGTTCCTTTTCTGCTTGATCTGCAGCTTGATTCCTTTAAACGTTTTCTTCAGGATGATGTACCTCCTGAGGAGCGCGAAGATATTGGTATTCAGGGTGTGTTCAAGAGTGTCTTCCCTATTAAGGACTTTTATGGCACATCTTCAATTGAGTATGTCAGTTATAACTTTGGAACGCCTCGTTATGACGATCGCGAATGCATGCTCAAAGGTCTTACCTATGCGGTTCCCATTCGGGTTCGGATTCGCCTGATTATTTGGGATATCGAGGAGGGTAGCGAGCAACGTTCAATCCGTGATATCAAGGAGCAGGAGGTCTATTTCGGCGAAATTCCATTGATGAGTGAACGAGGGACCTTCATCATCAATGGCACTGAGAGGGTCATTGTTAGCCAGCTACATCGTTCACCTGGGGTCTTCTTTTCCTTGGAAAAGTCGAAAAGTACAGTCAGCGGGATGATGTTGTTCAGTGCTCGGGTAATACCCTACCGTGGTTCCTGGATCGATTTTGAATTTGATAATAAAGACCTCATTCATGTTCGTATAGACCGGCGTCGCAAATTACCGGCGACGGTGCTGCTCCGGGCTTTGGGTTATTCAACCGAAGAGTTGTTAAATCTTTTTTACGACAGTGTCGTGATTAACTGTTTTACGGATGGTACTTTTACCCGCTCGATTGATTATGATAACACAGATTTAGTTGCCAGTTTTAAGGCTCGTGGGGATGTTGTTGATCCCGAAAGCGGGGAAGTGTTGCTGCTGAAGGGCCGTAAAATTACCAAGACAGCTCTACGGCGCATGAAAGCTGCCGGGCTTGAAACCCTACCGATGATGGAAGACGAGTTGGTCAATTCTTACGTCTCGCATGATGTCGTCGATCCGCAAACCGGTGAAGTTCTGCTTGAGTGCAATGAAGAGATTACTGCGGAAAAAATGGAGGCACTGCAGGAAAGCGGGGTCGAAAGTTTCGAAGTTCTTTACATTGATAATGTTAATGTCGGATCATATCTGCGAGATACCTTGTTGGTTGACAAGATAGTCTTGAGTGATGAAGAGAGGGAGTCTGTTGCTCATGGTGACAAGAGTGAGAAGGAGATTGAGGTTGATAAAGCCAAGCTCGAGATTTATCGGCGTTTACGTCCCGGTGAGCCGCCGACCATTGAGATTGCCGATGCCCTTTTTCAGAATCTCTTCTTTAACCCGGAGCGTTACGATCTTTCCCGGGTGGGCCGTCTCAAGATAAACCATAAGCTCGGGACCGACCAGCCACTTGACTGTAAAACTCTGACTGCGGAAGATATTCTTGCCATTGTTCGGTATCTGATCTCCCTAAGAACCGATAAAGGGGTGATTGATGATATCGATCATCTCGGTAATCGCCGGGTTCGTACAGTTGGCGAACTCATTGAAAATCAGTATCGTATTGGTTTGGTGCGGATGGAGAAATCGATTCGTGAACGTATGAGCTTGCAGGAGATCGATACGGCGATGCCGCATGATCTGATCAACTCCAAGCCGGTTAGTGCGGCGATTAAGGAGTTTTTCGGCAGCAGTCAGCTTTCCCAATTTATGGATCAAACTAATCCGCTTTCAGAAATCACTCATAAACGTCGATTGAGTGCTTTGGGACCAGGCGGCTTGACTCGTGAACGGGCCGGTTTTGAGGTTCGTGATGTTCACTTAACCCACTATGGTCGTCTCTGCCCGATTGAAACCCCGGAAGGTCCCAATATCGGTTTGATTGCCTCCTTGGCAAGTTATGCCAAGGTCAATGAGTTTGGTTTTATTGAAACCCCTTATCGGGTTGTCAATGATGGCGTGGTCAGTACTGAAGTACGCTATCTCTATGCAATGGATGAGGATGACAAGATTATTGCCCAGGCCAGTGCTCCGCTAAATCCAGACGGGAGTTTTACTAATGAATTGGTGACCTGTCGGAATGCCGGTGAATACACTATTGAGCGGCGTGATAATATTGAATATATGGATGTTTCTCCGCGGCAGTTGGTCAGTGTCGCTGCTTCTCTGATTCCTTTTCTCGAACATGATGATGCAAACCGCGCTCTGATGGGCTCAAATATGCAGCGCCAGGCCGTACCTTTGTTACGGACTGAAGCTCCAATGGTCGGGACCGGTATGGAGAGGCGCGTGGCTCTCGATTCCGGAATTGCGGTTGTCGCCAAAAGAAGCGGTTTTGTCGAATATGTCGATTCTGGAAAGGTCATTATTCGTCATGAAGGTGAAGGTGGAGAAGGAGATGATGAATTCGGTATCGACAGCTATCCTTTGGCGAAATTCATGCGCTCCAATCAAAATACCTGTTTTAACCATATTCCCTTGGTCAAAAGTGGTACGTATGTAGAGGCCGGAGAGATCCTCGCTGATGGCCCTTCGATGGATCATGGTGAGCTGGCGTTGGGGCAGAATGTCAAGGTTGCCTTCATGCCATGGGGTGGTTACAACTTTGAAGATTCCATTCTGATTAATGAACGACTTATCAAGGAAGATAAATTTACTTCTGTCCATATTGAGGTTTGTGAGGTTGTCGCTCGGGATACCAAATTGGGGCCTGAGGAGATTACTCGTGACATTCCCAATGTTGGTGATGAGGGACTCTCCCATCTTGATCAGGATGGGATCGTTCATATTGGTGCACATGTCAGTCCCGGAGATATTCTGGTTGGTAAAATCACTCCGAAAGGTGAGACTCAGCTTTCCCCGGAAGAGAAACTTTTACGTGCCATATTTGGTGAAAAGGCCGGTGAGGTCAGAGATACCTCACTTCGCGTATCACCCGGGGTAAAAGGGGTGGTTATTAACACCAAAACCTTCTCTCGTAAGGGGTATGGGGGAGAAGGTGGAGCAGATGAACGGGAACGGGATATCAAGGTCGTCAAACGTGATGCCGATGAAGAGCTCTATTTTATCCGTCGCAGTGTCACGACCAAGATTCGTGAACTGCTGCTTGACCAGGTTCTGGAAACTGATCTGAAGGGCGGGAAAGGAGCTGTTGTTCTGAAGGCCGGAGACCAGCTTAACCCCGAAGATGTAGCCCAAATAACCTTGAATATGTGTAGTAATCTGGTGTTACGCGAGGCCCCTGAAATTGAGGAGAAGGTTGGCAGGTTGCTTGCCTACATGGATCAAAATATCGAGCGGGTTGAGGCTTCTATCGCAGAGAAAATTGAAATTCTGCGGCGTGGCGATGAATTGCAGCCCGGTGTCAACCAGATGGTGAAAATATATATCGCTATCAAGCGCAAATTGTCGGTTGGCGATAAAATGTCGGGCCGGCATGGTAATAAAGGCGTACTCTCCCGCATTGTGCCGGAAGAAGATATGCCCTATATGGCCGATGGCTCGACCGTGGATATCGTCCTTAATCCGTTGGGGGTGCCCTCGCGCATGAATGTTGGACAGGTGCTGGAGACTCATCTTGGATGGGCCGCCCAGAGTCTGGGACGACAGATTGAAGAGATGATTGAAGCCGAGTATGGACCAGAAGCCTTGCGTGAAAAGCTTAATCAAGTATTTACCCATGATCAAAGCTCCCTTGATTGGTTGGCGGCAGCAACCGACGGTGAAGTCCGCGAACAGGCGGGCAAATTATCAGCCTATGTACCTATGGCGACGCCGGTGTTTGATGGTATCGGTGAGGAGCGCATCAAGGAGTGCCTTGAAAATGCTGGCCTGCCGCGTAGCGGCCAGGTGATGCTTTTTGACGGTCGTACCGGGGAGTCTTTTGAGCGTCCCGTAACCGTGGGTTATATGTATATTCTCAAACTTCATCACCTGGTTGATGACAAGATGCATGCTCGTTCAATCGGTCCCTACTCGTTGGTAACCCAGCAGCCTTTAGGTGGTAAGGCTCAGTTTGGTGGGCAGCGTCTCGGGGAGATGGAGGTCTGGGCTCTCGAAGCCTACGGTGCCGCTTACACCCTGCAGGAGTTCTTAACGGTTAAATCAGATGATGTTGCCGGTCGGACCAGAATGTATGAATCAATTGTTAAAGGAAAGCAGACCATGGAATCGGGTTTGCCTGAATCCTTCAATGTCTTGATTAAGGAACTCCAGAGTCTCTGTCTGGATGTCGAGTTGACTGAGGAGAAATCATGAGAGATGTCTTAAGTTTTTTTCAGAAACCCAAAGATGCCTTAAAGTTCAGTTCCCTGCAGATTAAACTGGCGTCGCCAGAGAAGATTCGCAGCTGGTCCTTTGGTGAGGTGAAAAAACCGGAGACTGTTAATTATCGTACGTTCAAACCGGAACGGGATGGTCTCTTCTGCGCTAAGATATTTGGCCCGGTAAAAGATTTTGAGTGTAATTGTGGCAAATATAAACGCATGAAACACAGAGGTATAGTCTGTGAAAAATGTGGTGTTGAAGTCATTCAGTCGAAGGTCAGGCGGGTACGCATGGCTCATATTGAGCTTGCCTCCCCGGTTGCCCATATCTGGTTTCTGAAAAGCCTGCCGAGTCGTATTGCTCTGCTCCTTGATAAAACCTTAAAAGATGTAGAGCGTATCCTCTACTTTGAGAACTATGTTGTTCTTGATGCCGGTGATGCCGATGAGATAGTTTTGGGGCAGCTGGTTTCAGAGGATGAATATCTACTCCTCGAAGAAAAATATGGTGATCGCATTCGTTGTGGAATCGGAGCCGAAGCGGTTAAAGAGATGCTGCAAAAGATCGATCTTGATAGTGAGCGACTTAAACTGCGTCAGGATATGGTGGAGACCGGCTCCGAAGCCAAAAAGAAGAAGATCGCCAAGCGTCTTAAAATAATCGATGATTTTCGTAAATCCGGGAATTTGCCGGAGTGGATGATTATGGATGTAATCCCGGTTCTGCCGCCTGATTTGCGTCCTCTGGTCCCCCTTGATGGTGGTCGTTTCGCGACCTCCGATCTTAACGATCTCTATCGCCGGGTCATCAATCGCAATAATCGTCTCAAAAGATTGATCGAACTTAAAGCCCCCTGGATTATCATCTGTAATGAAAAGAGGATGCTCCAGGAGTCGGTTGACGCTCTCTTTGATAATGGTCGACGGGGGCGGGCAATCAGCGGTGCCAATAAACGTCCCTTAAAATCCTTAAGCGATATGCTGAAAGGTAAACAGGGACGTTTTCGTCAGAATCTGCTTGGTAAACGGGTCGATTACTCGGGCCGTTCAGTGATTGTCGTTGGACCCGAACTGCGTCTGCATCAGTGCGGTTTGCCCAAGAAGATGGCGCTTGAACTCTTTAAGCCTTTTATCTACAATAAATTGCTTGATCGCGGTTATGTGACAACTATAAAAAGTGCCAAGAAGATGGTGGAACAGGAGAAGTCAGAGGTTTGGGATCTGCTTGAAGAGGTTATTACTGAGCATCCGGTTCTCCTCAACCGTGCTCCGACCCTGCATCGTCTTGGCATCCAGGCTTTTGAACCGGTTTTAACGGAAGGTAAGGCGATTCGTTTGCATCCTCTGGTTTGTAGCGCTTACAATGCTGACTTTGACGGCGATCAGATGGCTGTTCATGTGCCGTTGACGATCGAGGCCCAGACTGAAGCCCGGGTTTTGATGATGTCAACCAACAATATTCTCTCGCCGGCCAACGGCCGTCCGGTGATTATTCCGACCCAGGATATTGTCTTAGGTATCTACTGGTTGACCCGGGACCGACCTTTTGCACTCGGTACGGGGACTTTGTACAGCTCGCCGGAGGAGGTGCAGATAGCCTATGATGCCGGATGTGTGCATCTGCAGGCCGTTATTAAAGTGGTGATTGATGGCCAACTGACCGAAACTACTGTCGGCAGAGTTCTTTTGCATGGGCTCGTTCCGGACGAAATGCCGTTCTCTTCTTACAATGAAACCTTGACCAAAAAGAGTATCTCTCAGCTTTTTGAGAAAATCTATCTCAAAGCCGGTGACAAAAAAACGGTTATCTTTGCCGACCAGATCAAAGATTTGGGCTACAAGATTGCAACCCAGGCGGCAATCTCTATCGGGATTGATGATCTGGAGATACCGAAGACTAAAAACGCATTGATCGAGGATGCTAACGAAAAGGTTCAAGAAATTGAACGGCAGATCAATAATGGTCTGATTACCTCCGGCGAACGTTACAATAAACTGGTTGACATCTGGTCCAAGACCACCGATCTGGTGGCCAATGAGATGATGGCTACCATTAGCAAGGAGGTCGTTGAGGACCAGTCAGGTCAACCTCATGAGGTTAAGTCATTTAACTCGGTCTATATGATGGCCGATTCCGGGGCTCGTGGCAGTCAGCAGCAGATTCGCCAATTGGCTGGGATGCGTGGATTGATGGCCAAACCTTCCGGCGAGATCATCGAAAATCCGATTATTGCGAACTTTCGCGAAGGGCTCAATGTTCTCCAGTATTTTGTTTCGACCCATGGGGCTCGTAAAGGTCTGGCCGATACAGCCTTGAAAACTGCAAATTCAGGCTACCTGACCCGGCGCCTGGTTGACGTTGCCCAGGATGCGGTAGTTTCCGAAATTGATTGCGGTACCCTTGATGGTATCTATGTGACCCCGTTGACGGAAGGTGGTGAAATTATTGAAAGTGTTGCGGCCCGCGTTCTTGGACGGGTGGCTCAAGATGATGTTATTTCACCGATCACCGGTGAGATTATTGTCGAAGCCGATCAGGAGATTACCGAAGAGCTGGCTGAACAGATTGATGTTTCCGGCATCGATCGGATACGGATTCGCTCGGTTTTGACTTGTCAGTCCAAGCAGGGTATCTGCGCTTATTGTTACGGTCGTGATCTGGCTCGTGGACGAGTCGTTAATATCGGTGAGTCAGTTGGGGTTATTGCGGCCCAGTCGATCGGTGAACCCGGTACCCAGTTGACGATGCGGACCTTCCATATTGGGGGCACCGCCAGCAGTGCGGTTGAACAATCCTCGCTGGAGTCGAAACTGGGCGGCCAGATTCAGTTTGTAAAACTTGATACGGTTCGTAACCGGGGTGGAAAACTGGTGGCCATGAACCGTAACGGTGAGATTGCGGTGGTTGATCAAGACGGTAACATCAAAGAGCGTAATAAAGTTGTCTTTGGTGCTATTTTACATGTCGAAGAGGGTACGGAAATCAAGCCCGGACAACTCTTGGCCGAGTGGGATCCTTTCTCTATCCCGACCCTGACCGCAGTTAGTGGTAGGGTTAAATATGGTGATTTGATTGAAGGGGTGACCATCACCGAGCAGGTTGATCAGCAGACCCGGATGTCACGGCGGGTCGTGATTGAAACCAGAAATGCTGATCTGCGTCCCAGACTCTCAATCAAGGATGAGAAAAACCGGACCTTAAAAGTTGGCGATCGGGCTGAGGCGCGTTATAACTTTTCCCCCGGGATCCATGTTATGGTTGCTGACGGTGAGGAGGTTCTGGCTGGTGATATAGTGGCAACCAAGCCCCGAGATACAACGAAAACCAAGGATATTACTGGTGGTTTGCCTCGGGTTGCGGAGCTTTTTGAGGCCCGTAAGCCAAAAGAAATTTCGGTTATTGCCGAGATTGATGGGGTTGTCTCTCTGGGTAAAATTGTTAAAGGTAAACAGAAGGTTATCGTTACGCCAGAGATTGGTGAATTAGTTGAACATCTGATTCCGAAAGGCAAATATCTGATTGTTCATGAAGGTGATATGGTGGCCGCCGGAGAGCCTCTGGTCGATGGTTCCATCGACCCGCACGATATCCTGCGAGTTCTTGGGGTCAAAGAGTTGGCCAAATATATTGTCAACGAAGTCCAGGAGGTCTATCGACTGCAGGGGGTCGGTATCAATGATAAACACATTGAGGTCATTGTTCGCCAGATGTTGCGGCGTATCAAGGTAGTCGAATCCGGTGATACCGTCTTTTTGGTTGATGAGACGGTTGAAAAGCAGGTTTTCGCAGAGGAGAATCGCAAAGTGGTGGCTGAGGGCTTGCAGCCGGCTGTCGGTGAGCCTCTCTTTTTGGGTATTACCAAGGCGTCTTTGAGTACCGACAGTTTTATTTCGGCCGCTTCATTCCAGGAGACGACAAAGGTTCTAACTCAGGCCAGTGTTGCCGGTAAGGTTGATAATCTGATCGGACTCAAGGAGAATGTTATTATGGGTCGTCTGATCCCGGCTGGGTCTGGACAACGTTGTTATCGTAATCTTAAGGTTGGCATGAGTGAAGAAGATCAGCTTTATATCAAAGAGGCCATGGCCGCTGATGCCGAAATTGAGGAAGCTGCATCGTTGATACATGAAGGGGTGCCATTGGTTCTTGCCGAAGATAACTCAGCTTCTGCCCCGGTTGCTGAAGAAGCTGTCTAGCGGTTGTTTTAAAGGAATCGATCACTCCTTTTGGGGTTAACTCAAATTGGGGCTTAATGCAAAACCGGCGCCGCTTTTGGGTCGGTCTATTTCTAAAAGAAGGTTCATATTATGGCATTAGATGAAGTGATTATCACCCGGGCAATAGTTGATCGTTATCATGAAAAGTTGGTCAACCATCTTAATAACGATGTTATCATAGTGGGAGGGGGACCGGCTGGTCTGGTTGCTGCCTATTACCTTGCCAAAGCCGGTAAGAAAGTAGCTCTTTTTGAACGTAAATTGAGCCTTGGTGGTGGCATGTGGGGCGGCGGCATGATGTTTAATGAGATTGTTGTCCAGGAAGAGGGACTGCGGATTCTTGATGAATTCGGGATTCGTTACCGCGAATTCCAATCCGGTTATTATACCGCCGGTTCGGTTGAGTCGGTAGCTGTGTTACTGGCCAAAGCCGTACAGGCCGGGACTGAAGTTTTCAATCTTTTCTCGGTCGAAGACGTTATGGTTAGGGATGACCGGGTTTGTGGTTTGGTGATCAACTGGACTCCGGTAGAGACTGCCGGACTGCATGTCGATCCGTTGGTGATCAAAAGTTCTTATGTCGTTGATGCTACCGGTCATGATTCTGAGGTGATTGATGTAATTCAGCGCAAGGCGGGTTCCAAGTTGATGACTGAAACCGGCCAAATTATGGGTGAGAAATCACTTTGGGCGGAAGTCGCCGAAAAGGCGACGGTGGACTGCACTAAAGAGATTTATGCCGGGGTCTATGTTGCCGGGATGGCGGCCAATGCGACCTTTGGCGCCAATCGGATGGGGCCGGTTTTTGGTGGCATGTTACTTTCCGGTGAACGGGTTGCCAAACTGATTCTGGCTCGTCTTGAAGAAGACCAATAGGGACAATGGTCAAGGATAATCGCGTATATCGTGTTCTTGATGTAAATTTTAATCGTTTGCGTGAAGGTCTGCGTGTGATTGAAGATTACAGCCGCTTAGTTTGTGACGACAAGGTGGCTTTGCACATCAAAGATCTCCGCCATCGCCTGCGATTATTAATTGATGAGAAGCTGGTTGTCTCCTGTCTTAGGGCGCGGCGCGTGGCAACCGATATCGGTCGCCAGACCTTTACCCATAGTGAAGCGGAACGAAGCGACTGGCAGGCAATTCTTCAAGCCAATTTTAAAAGATCACAAGAGGCGGCTCGGGTTATTGAAGAGTGCGGCAAGCTGGCACTGAGACCGCAACTTTCCCAAGGGCTTAAAGCTATACGTTTTGAACTTTATGAGCTGGAGAGGGCTGTTGGTGGTGCAAAAACTGCCAAGGTCAGGGAGTGGTTTGGCTTGACTGGCCAAAAGAGAACCGCTCTCTATCTGGTTGTCGATGAAGATTTCTATTTCGGTTCTAATCTGATTTTTGATCTCCGGGCGGTGTTGGGGGTCGGGGTTGATCTTCTCCAATGGCGTCAAAAGAGTGGCAGTGACTGCTCTTTTCTGGAGCGGGCCCGGGAAATAAGAGCCCTTTGCCGGGAGTTTGACACCCCTTTTGTGGTCAATGACCGGCCCGATATTGCCATTTTGGTTGAGGCCGATGCTTTGCATCTGGGACAAGATGATCTGCCTATCGCCGAAGCCCGCCGCCTGGTTGGTCCTGAAATGCCGATTGGTCGTTCAACTCATTCTTTGGCTCAGGCTTTGGAAGCTGAAGCCGAAGGGGCCGATTATCTTGGTTTTGGTCCAATTTTTGCGACCCCTAGTAAGGTTAACCCCGATCCTGAAGTCGGGATCGCAGGTCTTATCGAGATGTTAACTAAGGTTTCTCTGCCGGTGGTGGCTATCGGTGGTCTTGATGAAGCAAATATTGCAGAAGTTGCGCGCAGTGAAGTTGCTGGGCTAGCTGTAATCAGGGCGATTCTCAAGGCTGACCGCCCGGCTGAAAAGTTAAGCCTGTTAAGATCGTTGACATAATTTAAAATAGAGGGTGATTGATTTTATGACTCAGATGCTCGCCGCTCGCCGGGGCGATATTACTCCTGCCATGGATCAGGTTCTTGCAACTGAAAAAATTTCGGCTACCGATTTGTTGTTAGGTGTCGCGACTGGAACGATCGCCATACCTGCTAACCTGAATCATGAAAACCTTACGGCTTATGGTATTGGTCGGGGTTTGAAAGTTAAAGTAAATGCTAATATTGGTACTTCATCCGATGTTTCCGACCTCGACAATGAGCTTGTCAAGTTAAAGGCTGCGATCGATTATGGAGCCCATGCTGTGATGGACTTAAGTACCGGTGGTGATCTCGATATGGTGATGAAAACCATATTTGCTCACTGTTCGGTTCCTTTGGGTACCGTACCGATCTATCGCGTGGCTCAGGAAGGTGTAAAGAAACATGGTTTTTTTGGTGACGTGACCGTCGATGAGATGTTTTCGGTCATTGAGCGTCAGGCCCAGATCGGGGTCGATTTCATGACGATTCATTGCGGGGTTAATCAGCGCTCTTTAGAGAGCCTTAGAGAGTGCGGCCGGGTTACCGATGTGGTCAGCCGGGGCGGCGCTTTTATGGTCGAATGGATGGTCTATAATGAGCAGGAGAATCCTTTTTTTGAACATTATGATCGTCTTTTAGAGATCGCTCTTAAATATGATGTTACCCTGAGTTTGGGAGATGGTTTGCGTCCCGGCTGTCTGGCGGATGCTACCGATCGACCGCAGATCCAGGAGCTCATCTACCTTGGTGAGCTTACCGATCGGGCTTGGAAAGCCGGAGTCCAGGTGATGATTGAGGGACCCGGCCATGTGCCGCTTAATCAGGTTGAAACTAACATCAAACTGCAGAAGAGTCTTTGTAAAGGGGCTCCGTTTTATGTCTTGGGTCCCTTGGTTACCGATGTCGCCCCGGGGTACGACCATATCACCTCAGCCATTGGTGGAGCGGTGGCCGCGGCCGCTGGAGCTGATTTTCTTTGTTACGTGACCCCGGCCGAGCATCTCTGTCTGCCCAATGTTGAGGATGTTAGAGAGGGCGTCATTGCCTGTTTGATTGCCGCGCATGCCGGTGATATTGCCCGCGGTTTGCCCGGCGCTCTGGATTGGGATCGGCAAATGGCTGAAAAACGTAAAAAACTTGATTGGCAGGGCCAGATTGATCTGGCTATTGATCCGGTGCGGGCTCGGGCTCGGCGCGAAGAAAGCAAACCGGCGGATGAAGAGGTCTGTACGATGTGCGGTGAGTTTTGCGCCATCAAAAAAGTCGATGCTTACTTGCATCCTAAAAATGAAATAGATGAGGTTAAGAGATGAAACCTTTAGATTTTACAAAACTTGACGGCCTGATAACGGCTGTAGCTCAAGACTATCAGACCAACGAGGTCTTAATGCTGGCTTTTATGAATCCCGAAGCCTGGGAAGAGACCGTAAAAACCGGTCGCGTTTGTTATTTCAGTCGGAGCCGTAAACGGCTCTGGCGTAAAGGTGAAGAGTCCGGCAATGTACAGATAGTTAAAGAGATTTTTATTGATTGTGACCGTGATGCCGTGGTTTTGAAAGTTGACCAGATTGGTGGAGCGGCCTGCCATCTGGGCTACAACAGTTGTTTCTTCACTCAGATAGACTCGGATGGCAGTGAGAAAATTATTAAAGCTGAAAAGGTCTTTGATCCTGAAAAGGTCTACGGGAAAAAATAGAGGTTTTTTAGAGTTATGAAATTAAAAATTGGAATACCTAAGGGGTCGTTGCAGGATGCAACCATCGATCTCTTTAAAAATGCCGGTTATAAAATAACCACAAGCTCGCGTTCATACTTCCCGATAATTGATGATCCCGAAATTGAATGTATGCTGATCCGGGCTCAGGAGATGGCACGCTATGTTGAGAGCGGAGTTCTTGATATCGGAATTACCGGTCATGACTGGGTCGTCGAAAATGGGGCTGATGTCGTCGAAATGGCCGAACTCCAATATGCCAAGGCGACCTTTAATAAGGTGCGTTGGGTTTTGGCTGCCAAAGAAGGTGGGACGATTAAATCAGTGAAAGATCTCGAGGGTAAAACCATTGCCACCGAGGTTGTTAATCTCGCAAAAAAATATTTGGCCGAAAATGGGGTTTCCGCTAAAGTTGAATACTCCTACGGGGCAACCGAGGTTAAGGTTCCCCATCTTGCCGATGCAATAATTGAGATTACTGAGACCGGCTCTTCTCTGCGGGCCAATAATCTTGAAATTATCGACACGGTTCTTGAAACTACAACCGTTTTGGTCGCCAATAAAAAGCTGCTGGAGGATAGCTGGAAAAAGGAGAAGGTAGAGCGTCTTATCATGCTTTTGCAGAGCGCCCTTGAATCCCGTAACCGAGTTGGTGTGATGTTTAATATTAAACGGGATAAACTTGATCAAGCAATCAAGATCTTACCCCCGGCCAAAGTTCCTACAGTCTCTAATCTGTTGGATAACGAATGGGCCGATGTCCTTGTGGTTTTGCGTAAAGCGGTGGTTCGTGATATTATTCCATCCCTTAAGGATCTCGGAGCCCAGAGTATTGTTGAGTTTCCCTTGAGTAAGTTCATCGATTAGGTTGAGAGTTTAGTACAGTTGGCAGATAAAGAACTTGACAGAGACAAGCTTTTCTGTTACCTGCTCTCCTTTCTTAAAAAGTGATCGTAAAAAAATCATTGTAAAGAAAAATTAAATTAGTTATTTACAGTGTTTCTGTAAAAGATTTTATAGATAAAATTTGTAATTGAATGACCTGGATATATGCTTGTGTGCCCAATTTTACAGGTATGTAAGTGCCGAGTCATTAACATTGGAGGATAGACCTTGGCTAATCATAAATCAGCCCTCAAGAGAATCAAACAGAGTGAAAAACGCCGCTTACGTAATCGTCAGGTAAATTCGCATTTGAAGACGGTACTTAAATCATTTTATAGTGCAGTTGAAGAGAAGGTTGAGGGTCCAGACTTGGTCGAAGTACATCGGAAAACAGTCTCTGAGATAGGTCGGGCCGCAACAAAAGGGGTTCTGCATAAGAGAACCGCATCCCGCAAAGTTTCCAGAATTACCGCCTTGATGCATAAATCTCAGGCTCCGGTTGCAACTGTGGCTGGCTAGTAAGCTTTTTCGGTCGGTTTCGGCCTGACACATAAAACAAAAAAAGCATCATCCCGTTTAGAGGGGTGATGCTTTTTTTGTTTTATGTGTCAGGGTTAGGGCGATGTTGAAAATCTACAATCTATTTCAATAAAACCTGGTGGAATCTTTTTTTACCAGAACGGATGATGATTTTCTGTTCGCTGAAGTCTGCTTTTCTTAAGGGGCGGTCTTTCTTGATGCGCTCCTCATTCAAATAGGCTCCCCCTTGTTCAATCAGGCGTCGGGTTTGCCCTTTTGATTTGCTTAAACCGGTCAAAATGAAAAGTTCGACGAGGTTGATACCGGTCTTAAGTTGTTCTGCGGTAAGTTCAAAAGTCGGTAGCTCTTCTTCAGACTTTTGAAGAGTGATATTGCGAATTGTTGAAGATGTCTTAATTTTAAGCTCTGGGTCAGCGCTACCGAAACGGCTGGCTGCAGTCTGGTAGGCTGTGGTTGCCGTTTCGTGACCGTGCACTAAAGCAGTAACCTCGTAAGCGAGAATTTCTTTGGCGCGGTTGATTCCCTGATCTTTAAGGGTGCTTAAAAACTTGATTTCAGCTACCGGTAAAAATGTGAAAAAATTTAGGAGTCGTTCAATTTCAGAGTCTTCACAGTTGCGCCAGAATTGGTAAAAATCAAGAACCGAAGTCCGCTCAGCTGCAAGCCAGACAGCTCCGGCGGCAGTTTTTCCGAATTTTTCGCCGTTGCTGGTGGTCAGTAGCGGGAAAGTAATACCGTAAGCCTCAATTGCTTGGGTGCGGCGGATGAGATCGATACCGGCCACGATATTTCCCCACTGATCCTGCCCCCCCATTTGGATTCGACATTCCTGCTCCTTGCACAGGACGTGAAAATCGTAGGCTTGGAGCAGCATGTAGTTGAATTCAATAAAGGAAAGGCCAGTCTCAAGGCGTTGCTTGTAGGATTCCGCTGTCAACATCCGGTTGACACTGAAATGGCGTCCGATATCCCTTAAAAAATCTACGTATTTTAGCGAAGCGAGCCAGTCAGCGTTATTGATCAGTTGACAGCGATTATCATTGAAATCGAGAAAATGGGCCAGTTGGGTGGCGATGCCCTGACCGTTTTCGACAATCTTTTCCGGAGTCAGCAACTGCCGCATTTCGGTTTTGCCGCTGGGATCACCAACCATGGCCGTGCCGCCGCCTAAAATGGCGATCGGGCGATGACCGGCCTTTTGTAGATGCATCATGACGATAATCGGAATCAGGCTGCCGACATGGAGACTGTCAGCCGTCGGATCAAAACCGATATAGAAGGTCTGCGGGGCCTTTTGTAATAGCGTTTGTAAACCCTCGGCGTCGGTACTCTGATAGATTAGTCCCCGCTCTTCAAGTTCCTGGTATACCTGACAGCTCATTTTTTTAATATTACTCCCACTTTACCCCATCTCTTAATCCATGGTTATGATTTGTTGTGCCTGTCGCAGGCGTTGGTTGCCTTCCTGGAAGAGCTGCATCGCTTCAAGGATCTTGCCGACAACTTCTGCATGACCTTCTTCTTTGGCCTGGGTGGCCCATTTTTTGTAATCGGTCTGGTGGCTGTCGTTGTGCTCAATCCAGTGATTCAAAAGCATGGTCAGCTTTTCGGCAAAGCTCATCTTTTCCTGATGGTTGTTGTCTTCGTGGCAGTGGCTGTCGCTTCCGCAGGGATCGTGGTCATGATGTTCGTGCATGGTCTTTACTCCTTTGTTTTAGGGATTATTCTTTTTTCTTTTTACGCTCAGCAATTTTAAGGTATGAGACCCCAATATCATCACTGTCGGAAAGCCGGTCGATACGGCGCATATATTGGTGAGGTATGGAGATGCTTTCAGTTTTGGCAAACTCCTTGCGCAGGACTTCGTCTTCCGGGGAGATGATCAGGCGGTTAATATCTTCAAAGATGATTTCTGAGACCTCAATAAAACCAAAAAACTCAGACTCTTTTACGGAACGAGCCAAAAGTGAGTAGTTACGATCTTCGGTCTGAAAGTGGACGCGGTAGATGGGTTTTTTGGTGGAACTCATAAGCTTATTTATCGTTACCCTGAAAGAGGCCGACGATTTTTCCCAAAATTCCCTTCTTCTTTTTCCCCGGTTTTTCTGTGACCGGTGTTTTGCCCGGCGGCTTAGGAGCTCGGTACTCAATTTTTTTGTCAATTGACGGGGTTGCTTTTACAGGTGCCGGCTTTTGCTCTGTACTCTTTGCTCTCGTACTCTTAGCGGTTTGCTCTCCGTCGGCCTGTTTGCGAGGTGGGCGCTGGCGCGAACGGTTTTCCGATGATTTTTGAGCTTCTCTTTTTTCGCTAACGGTCGAACTGCCGCGTTGTCGGGATGGTTGTTTGCTCTCTCGATCAGGACGCTCATCTGAACTCGGGCGGTGTTTCTTGGGCTCAGTTTTTGGGTCTGTTGGTCGTGATGGTTTTCTTCGCGATGAGCTTCCGCTTCGTCCTCTGGTATCGCCTGATCTTCCTCTTTCCGGGGTCCGCAGCCGACTGCTTTTGGAGCTTTGGGGGCGTCGTTGGGGACGTTTGAAGTCACGCTCAAAATCTTCATCTTCAGCCCAGATGACCGGAATTTTTCCAGCCAGTTTTTCGATTGCTTCGAGGTAGAAAGCATCTTCTTCGCCGGCCAGGGCGATGGCGTTACCGGTTGCCCCGATTCGAGCTGTACGGCCGATGCGATGGACATAGTCTTCGGCATCCTGGGGCAGGTCATAGTTGAAGACATGGGTGACCGCTTCAATATGCAGACCTCGGGAGGCGACATCGGTGGCGATCAAGATATTGAGTTTCTTGTTTTTAAAGCGTTCCAGGGTGGCCAGTCGTTTTTTTTGCGGGACATCACCGGTCAAGCAAGCCGCCGCAAAACCATTGGCTTTAAGATACTCTTCAAGAATTTCAGCCATTCTTTTGGTGTTGGTGAAAATCAGGCTGCGTTCCGGAGTTTCCTTTTTCAAAAGACCAAAAAGCAGCGCCATCTTTTCGTGTTTGCCGACATGGTAGAGGCTTTGGTCGATTTTATCAACCGTAATCTGTCCCGGATTGATGTTCGTCGCTTCGCTGATATTAAGATGTTCATAGGCGAGTTCCATGACTTTTTCTGAGAGGGTCGCGGAAAAGAGCAGGGACTGGCGTTTTTCGGTCGGGGGGCAATGTTTGAGCAGCCAACGGACGTCAGGGATAAAACCCATATCAAACATCCGGTCAGCTTCGTCAATGACCAATACTTCAATATCGTCTAAGAAGATAACCTTCTGTTTCATGTAGTCGATTAAGCGGCCCGGGGTTGCGACCACGACATCAACCTGTTCATATTGCAAGGCCAGTCGCTGTTTTTCATAATCAACGCCGCCGTAAATTGCTTGAAAACGGATACCGGAAGCTTCGCTCAGGATGTCCGCTTCATGTCCGATCTGGATTGCCAGTTCACGGGTCGGAGCCAAGATAAGAGCTCGGGGCCGGGAGGAACTCTCATTGGCCCGGGGTTTCTTGTCATTTTCTGCAGACCGGATCAGGCGCGTTAGCAAGGTGATAAGAAAAGTCGCAGTCTTGCCGGTGCCGGTTTGTGACTGGGCGGCGATATTATCACCTTTTAAGGTTTGCGGTAGAACCTCTTCTTGGACCGGGGTGCAGAACTCATAACCGGCAGTGGCGATTCCTTCCAGAATTTCTGCCGGGATGTCAAGTTGGGTAAAGCTGGTATCACTGAAGACTTGTTGCACGTTTTTAGTTGTCCTTATATGATTTTAGAAAGAAAATTTTATCCCGATTTTGCCGGTTTTCCATGGTTGGTGCAGGGTCGTGTTTGAGCTCTCTCTGCGGCGCGTCTAATAGCAGGTAACGGTTGAAAATTCAAACTTTTAATTTGTTTTACGGTATAGTGAACGGGCTCTTCGCAGGTCGTCGGGAGAATTGATATTCAGGAAGGTATTGTCCTGGTAAATGTCAGGAAAAGCGGAGCATATTAAAACGTTGACCCGAACATCATCAAAAAAACTTCTGATTTTAAAGTTTTTCTCTTTTAATTGAGCGGCGATGGCGGGAATACAGCTCTGTTTGTAAATGGCTGCCAGGGGTTGCAGACCATCTGGTGTTTTTGGAATAATGACATCGAAGTTCTTTTTTTCCTGCCATAGTTTGGTGAGTGCGGGAACTGTAATAAAAGGCATGTCACCGGCGACAATCAGCAGGTAGGGGTGGTGGGCTGCCAGTAGACAGCTGTAGATCGCACCCAAAGGACCCTGATCTTTTTCTTGGTCGGGGACGATGCGTCCTTCAGGATATTCTGGGAGGGTGTTGCTACTGATCAAGGTCTCTGCGCAAAAATAGTTGAGGATGCCAAGGGTTCGGTTGAGCAGACTTTCCCCGCCTAATCTGAGGCTGGTTTTATCACGTCCGTTAAAGCGTTGGGCGCGGCCCCCGGCCAGCACCGCTCCGCTTAAAGGAAGTTTGGTTGAAGATGGTCGGGTCATGGTTGGGGTCTAAGAACAAGGGCGAAATGATGGCAGATAAAAGAGCTGATTGTGGAAATGTCATGCGGGTCAAAGAGCGGAACGTCAAGGACTTGTACCTGGTCGCTGATAACCGCGATCAGGTTGGGGTCGTGATAATCCCCGCGGCTTAGCAGCGGTAGATTAAGAGCTTGTCGCTGGACCTCGATCTTGGGGATCGGACTCTTTTTAAAACCCTCAACCAGAATCAGGTCAAGATCTTGTAGGTAGGCCGCAGCTAAGTCATCCAGCGGGAGCTGTTTTGAAGTTTGTTCTATCAGGGCCGTCTGTTCAGGCCCGGTGATAATTGTTTTCCGGGCCCCGGCTGTTGTGAAACGCTGACTGTCCTTGCCCTTATGATCGATCGTGAAAGAGCGATGATGATGTTTGACGGCACCGATCTTAAGGCCTGAACCAGTCAGGTGGGTAATCAGGGTGGTCAGCAGGGTTGTTTTGCCACTGTTGCTATTGCCGATAAAACCTAAGAGAGGAACTTTTTTCATTGTTTAACTTTTTCCTGAACGGTTTGAGTATTTGCGGTATTTTTTATTACCAATCAGTGATTTTGGATCTTCCTTTAGTTTTTTTTATAGTTTATCGAAGTATAACTAG
>CAZUXG010000038.1:0-18411 GCA_964623985.1 uncultured Thermodesulfobacteriota bacterium
AACCTCAAAGAGGAAGAGGGCCGGGAACTTTTTAAAAAACTTCTGTTTGAGTATGCTGTCAGTGCCGTACTGGTTGCCTATGTCAAGGTCCTGAAAGGGGGCCGGGTGTCGGTCTCGATATCTCGATGACTGATGGTCTGGTTAGTATGCTGCCCCTAATCTCAGCCTATCACTACGTTCTGGGTCTGGAACCTAGTCCCGATACGACGATATTCAACGGGCAGTTGACCTGTTACCATATATACCGAACTCGCGATGACCGTGAGATCGCTTTCGGTGCTCTCGAAGAGAAGTTCTGGCAGAATTTCTGCCGGGCCATTGAACGTGATGATCTTCTTAACGGCGATCATCATGACGTGGCTCGTCAGGATGAACTTAAACAAGAGCTTACGGTAATTTTTGCGACTCGCGATGCTAATCAGTGGCAGACTCTGCTGGACGGTCGGGATACTTGTTGTGAAGTGCTTAAAAACATGACTGAAGTTCACGCTAATCCTCATTTTCAGGAGCGCGGTATGTTCTGGCGGCTACCTCTTGAAAGTGGTGGTGATCTTCTCCAGACCAATTGCCCGGTTATGGTTGATGAGCACAAACCGACACAGCATCGGGCGGCACCGAAACTTGGCCAGCATACCGATCAGATACTTAATGATTTGGGGTATGATCAAAATTCAATTTCGGACCTGCGTGAGCGCGGCGTAATTTGAAAAAAGTTTAATTCGAAAAAGCCGCAAATATATATTTAATTACAAAAGATGCAAAAAAACTTTATCGTATTTTGCGTTTTTTGTTGTTTAAAAGAAAAGTCTGGAAAAGTTTTGCTAACCCGTTTGGTTCCGGCTACGCCGGGTTGAGGATGGAGCTTATGTGTAAAGATGTTGTTATAGTCAGTGCTTTGCGAACTGCAATAGGTAATTTTCAGGGAGGTCTTTCCTCTTTTACGGCTACCGAGCTTGGTGGTCTGGCAATCAGCGGATCGATCGAGCGGGCAGGCATCGACAAAGCCCTGGTCGATGAAGTCCTGATGGGTAATGTAGTGCCCATCGGATTAGGTCAGAATCCCGGTCGTCAGGCTATGATTAAGGCCGGTTTGCCGATGGTTATCGGCGCTATAACCGTTAATAAGGTTTGTGGATCCGGACTTAAAACGGTGATGTTGGCGGAACAGGCGATAAAATCCGGAGATGCCGAAATTATCGTGGCCGGAGGGATGGAAAGCATGAGTAATATACCCTACTACATGCCTGGTGCCCGAGGTGGTCTGCGGATGGGTAACGGCCCGCTGGTTGACGGTATGGTACATGATGGCCTTTGGGATGTGGTTAACGATTACCATATGGGTTATACGGCCGAACTGGTCAGCAAAAAATTTGGCATCAGTCGTGAAGAGATGGATCGTTTTTCCGTCAATTCTAATAAAAAAGCTTTGGACGCGAACGAAAATGGTTATTTTGCCGATGAGATTATGCCGGTAACTGTAACTCCGCGTCGGGGTGATCCTTATGATTTTAAGGTTGATGAAGGACCCCGAGCGGCTACCATGGAGGCATTGGCCAAATTGCGGCCGGCTTTTGACCGGGATGGTATTGTGACCGCCGGTAATGCTTCAAAAATCAGTGATGGTGCCAGTTGTCTGTTGGTGATGTCGGCAGCTAAAGCCACCGAACTTAAACTTGAGCCCTTGGCCAGGATTGTGGCTCAGGGGGCGGCCGGTGTGGCTCTTGAAGATGTGCTGGTAGCACCGATTGATTCGATACCGAAAGTCTTGGCCAAAGCTGGTCTAAAGATAAATGATATCGATGTGCATGAGATCAATGAAGCTTTTGCAACTTCCAGTGTGGCTATTATCAAGGAGCTTGGGATTGATCCGCAAAGGGTTAATCTGAACGGTGGAGCTGTGGCTCTTGGTCATCCGATTGGTTGTTCTGGAGCCCGGGTGTTGACGACCTTGATCTATGCTCTGCGGCGTCAGGATAAACGTTACGGTATGGCTTCACTCTGTCTTGGCGGTGGTGAAGCGGTTTCAATGATTATTGAGCGCTTAGCTTAAGAGAAGAATAATATTATTTTAGTCTATACATTAAGGAGAGGAACATGCGTGAAGTAGCTATTGTCAGTGCCACCCGGACCGCAATTGGGACCTATGGCGGAAGTTTAAAGGATATCCCGGTGGTGGAGCTCGGGGCCACGGTTATTCGTGATGTATTGGAAAGAGCTGGTTGTCGGCCGCTGATGAGCAAAGCAGTCGTCGCTGCCGGTCCTGAAGCCCTTAAGGGTAAAGAATGTCCCGTTGAGGATAAATATAGTTCTTGGGATAGTTCTCTGGTTGAACTGCAGGTCGATGAAGTGGTTATGGGAAATGTCGTTGGGGCCGGTCAAGGGCAGAATGTGGCTCGGCAGGCGATGATTCATGCCGGTATTCCGCGTGAGGCAGGTGGTTACACCATAAATAAGGTTTGTGCATCAGGTATGAAAGCGGTGGCCTTGGCAGCTCAATCAATTGCCCTTGGTGAAGCCGAAGTGATGATTGCCGGGGGCATGGAGAATATGAGTCGGATTCCCTACGCGATGTCGGCGGCCCGCTGGGGTGCTCGTATGGGTAATGTTGATGTGGTCGATCTGATGGTTCATGATGGGCTCTGGGAGATCTTTTATGGTTATCATATGGGTTTGACAGCTGAAAATATTGCCGACCTTTATGGTATCTCCCGGCTTGAACAGGATGAACTCGGAGCTTTGAGTCATCAGCGTGCCCGCAAGGCGATTGCTGATGGTACATTTGCCAAAGAGATTGTCCCGGTTATGATCCCCCAGCGTAAAAAAGATCCGATTGCTTTTGCGATTGACGAACGGCCTATGGATACGACGGTCGAGAAGATGGGGAAATTGCGTCCGGCTTTCAAAAAAGATGGAACCGTGACCGCTGGTAACGCTTCCGGTATTAACGATGCGGCCGCAGCTCTGTTGCTTATGACTCCGGAAAAAGCGGCAGCCCTGGGACTTAAAGTAAAAGCTGTCATTAAAGGTTTTCAGGCGGGGGGACTTGACCCGGCTTATATGGGGTTAGGACCGATTCCCTCTGTTAAACGATTGCTTACGCGTCTTGATATGGGGCTTGATGCAATCGACTATTTTGAATTAAATGAAGCTTTTGCCTCGCAGGCTATTGCCTGCGTGCGGGAATTAAAACTTGATATGGAGCGTACCAATATTTATGGTAGCGGTATCTCTTTAGGACATCCGATCGGCTGCTCTGGAGCCCGGATTCTGGTTACCCTGCTGAACGTATTGGAACAAAACGATGCCGAACGTGGTCTTGCCTCTCTCTGTATCGGTGGTGGTCAGGGTGCGGCAATGGTTATTGAAAGACGGTAGTATTATCATTATTTAATTAGTTAGGAGATCGATGATTATGGAGATCAAGAGATTTGGAGTGGTTGGTGCCGGTCAGATGGGTAACGGGATTGCTCAGGTTGCAGCACAAGCCGGTTTGCAGGTGGTAATGCACGATATCGCCGAGAAGTTTGTTGAATACGGTATGTCGGTAATTAAGAAAAATTTACAGCGTTCTGTTGATAAGGGTCGGATGGAACAGGCCGCTATGGACGCAGTTATTGGTCGTATTACGACAACCACTGAATTGGCTGCTATGAAGGATGTCGATATCGTTGTCGAAGCGGCAACTGAAAATGAGAAGATCAAACTCGATATCTTTGCCCAGCTTGATGAGATTTGTCCTCAGGAAGCAATTCTGGCCTCCAATACCTCTTCTATTTCGATTACCAAGATTGCCGCGGTTACCAAGCGTCCGGAAAAAATGATCGGTATGCATTTCATGAACCCGGTTCCGGTTATGAAACTGGTTGAAGTGATCAAAGGGTTGGCTACCAATGATGAGACTTATGATGCGGTTGTCGAACTTTCGAAAAAACTTGGTAAAATTCCATGTGAAGCCAATGATTTTCCTGGTTTTATTGCCAACCGTATTCTTTTGCCGATGATCAACGAAGCCGTCTATTGCCTCTTTGAAGGGGTTGGTAAACCGGAAGATATTGATAATGTGATGAAGCTTGGCATGAATCATCCGATGGGCCCCTTGGCCCTGGCTGACCTGATCGGGCTCGATACCTGTCTGGCAATTATGAATGTTTTACATGAAGGTTTAGGGGACTCAAAATATCGACCCTGTCCTTTGTTGAAAAAATATGTCGATGCCGGTTTTTTCGGTCGCAAGAGTGGTCGCGGGTTCTACGATTACAGTTAAACTCTGTCCCCTGTTTTAGTATTGAATCTTAAAATTGAGAGATTTAAGGAGTAAAGCGATGGAATTTGCATATACTGATGAAGAACGGATGATGTTGCAGATGGCCCGAAATTTTGCCGAAAAAGAGGTGAAACCGATTGCCAAAGAGGTTGATAAAGAGCATAAGTATCCGGCTGATAATGTTAAAAAGATGGGTGAACTCGGATTGATGGGAGTCAGTGTTCCGGTTGAATATGAAGGTTCCGGGATGAGTACTATCTGTTATGCTATTGCCATGGAAGAAATTTCCCGTCATTGTGCTTCAACCGGGGTTATCATGTCGGTTAATAATTCGTTGGCTTGCGATCCCGTAAAGATTTTCGGTACTGAAGAACAGAAAAAGAAATATCTGGCCAATATGGCCAGTGGTCGGAAATTAGGTTGCCTGGGATTGACGGAATCCAATGCCGGGTCTGATGCTGCTAATCTGGCCACCGTCGCCGTCCTTGATGGTGATGAGTGGGTTATTAATGGTCGTAAAATCTTCATAACCAATGGTAATGAAGCCGACTACTGCGTGCTTCTTGCCGCAACTGATAAGAGTCAGGGGCATCGGGGTATCAGTGCTTTTATCGTCGAGCTCGATAATCCCGGATTCAGCGTCGGTACTTTAGAAGACAAGCTCGGAATCCGAGGCAGCTCAACTGCAGAGCTGGTTTTTGAAGATTGTCGTATCCCTAAGGAGAATCTTCTCGGTGAAGTTGGAAAGGGTTTTAAGGTTGCCTTGACAACCCTTGATGGCGGTCGTATCGGAATCGCTTCACAGGCTTTAGGGATCGCCCGGGCCGCAATTGAAGATGCTGCAGCTTATGCTAAGGAGAGAGTCCAGTTCGGTAAGCCGATTGCCAAATTGCAGGCGATTCAGTGGATGCTGGCTGATCTTTCAACTCATTATGAAGCTGCCAGACTGCTTACTCATCGGGCTGCTTATCTTAAAGATCAGGGCCAGCCTTTTGGTAAAGAGGCAGCGATGGCAAAACTTATGGCAGCTGAAACCGCTATGAAAGCCGGCACCCAGGGAATCCAGATTCTCGGTGGTTATGGTTATACTACAGATTATCCGCTGGAACGTTATTTCCGGGATGCCAAGATTACTGAAATCTACGAAGGCACCAGTGAAGTTATGCGGTTGGTTATTGCGGCTAATATTTTAAACTAGTTGATGGATGTTAACTTACATTTAGGAGGAAAGTGTTGTGAAGATTGTAGCCTGTATCAAACAGACCTTTGACACCGAAGCTAAGATTGTTGTCGGTGGTGATGGTCAGATCTCTGATGAAGGGGTCAACCTGATCGTTAATCCTTACGATGAGTATGCTGTCGAAGAGGCGATTCGTACTAAAGAGAAAGATGGTGGTGAAGTTGTGGTTGTGACGGTTGGTGGTGATAAGGCTCAGGAAGCCTTGCGCTACTGTTTAGCCATGGGTGCAGATCGTGCCGTACTGATCAATGATCCGGCTCTTGCAGGAGCTGACAGTCGCGCCATTTCCGTGGCCTTGGCAAAATTGTTGAGCGAAAAAGAGGCTGGTTTTGACATTGTTTTTGCCGGTAAAGAGGCGGTTGATGATGGTGCCGGCCAGGTTCCTTCCCGGCTTGCGGAAAGATTGGATCTGGCTCAGGCCAATGTCGTAACCGCTTTTGAGTTAAGTGATGGTAAAGCGATTGCAACCCGTGAGATTGATGGTGGCAGTGAAACCTTAGAAATTGCTCTACCGGCCTTGATCAGTGCCCAGAAAGGTCTCAATGAGGTTCGCTATCCATCTCTGCCTGGTATTATGAAAGCTAAACGCAAACCTCTTGAAGTTCTTAATCTTGGTGATTTGGGCTTGAGTGTTGACGATGTTGCCTCTAAAGTTGAGTTTGTTGCAGCTGAGTTGCCGCCGGCCCGCAAGGCCGGACAGCGGTTGACCGGTGAGGTCGATGAGGTGGTTGCCAAATTGGTTCAGTTGTTGCAAGAAGAAGCTAAGGTAATATAAGGGGAGATTATTAAAATGAGTATTGTAGTATGCGTTGAACAGCGCGATGGAAATTTGCGTAAGATCACTTTTGAAGCTTTGAGTGAAGGCAAGCGTTTGGCTGCAGCTTCCGGTGAAACTTTGAAAGCTCTGTTGATCGGTAGCGGGGTTGCCGGCTTGACAGATGAATTGAAAAAATATGGTGTTGATGAGGTAGCCGTAGTTGATAACGAGGCCTTGGCAAGCTATACTGCTGATTCTTATGCCGCCATTCTGGGTGCCTACATCGCTCAGGAAAATCCGGCTCTGGTGCTCTTTGGTCATAGTGCCGTGGGTAAAGAGTTGGCACCACGGACTGCGGCCAAGGTTGACTGCGGCCTGGTCAGTGACTGTCTTACCGTAAGTTTTGCGGATGGCGATTATCTCTTCAGCCATCCGGTATATGCCGGTAAAGCGATCGGTATTTACAAGATCGCCGGGCCGGTACGTATGGCGACCTTGCGTCCCAATGTTTTTGTCGTGACTGAAAGTGAAGGGGCTGGTGCTGTCGTTGACTTCTCACCGGAAATTCCGGTCGCGAAAGTGACTATTGCCGGGGTTGATATGGCGTCCGCTGATCGTCCGGATTTGAGCGAAGCCGAGATTATCTGCTCAGGTGGTCGTGGGCTTGGCGGACCGGAAGGTTTTGCTCTGATCGAAGGCTTGGCTGATGCTTTGGGGGCTGCGGTTGGTTCGTCCCGCGCCGCGGTTGATGCCGGCTGGCGTGAGCATGCTGCTCAGGTTGGTCAGACCGGTAAGGTGGTCAGTCCCAATCTCTATATTGCTTCCGGTATTTCCGGCGCGATTCAACACTTGGCAGGAATGGGTTCTTCCAAGTTCATTGTTGGTATTAATAAAGATGGTGAAGCCAATATTTTCAATGTTGCCGACTACGGAGTTGAAGGTGATCTCAATAAAGTGATCCCGGCGTTGATTGAAAAGCTCAAAGAATTGCAATAAGTAAATGGTGTCTTGAGAAATTAGAATTTTTGTTCAAGAGCAAGACAGGTGAGGGTCTTAACTGCATGAATATATTGAATATTTTGAGGATTAAAATCTGAGACTGACATAGCTATTGGCCAAAAAGGCAATTTTTCGAGATACCCTAAAGCTTGTTTTTAAAAGTGAAGATCAATAGACCCCCGTTGTTTGCTGAATGGCTACTGCGGGGGTTTTTTATGTTTTTCTCCATTAGCTGGGAGACCTTTTTGCCAGCTCACGTTAACTGTTTTTAGTTGACAAGAAATATGATTTGGTGTACGCAGGTTCACGTTTTCGTATAAAGATGTTATATGTTTTTAGGCTCGCTTGATTAAAAGTTCTTGTTTACCTCCGGCAGCGCCGGGTCAGGAAATTGGTGGAAAAATGGATTTTTTTCTTAATGACGATGAATTAATGATTCAGGAAGTGGTCCGGAATTTTGCTCAGAGTGAGCTCAAACCCAACGCTGCTATTTTGGATAAAGAACACCGGATGGATCTCGGCAACCTTAAGAAGATGGCCGACCTCGGATTTATGGGGATGAATATCTCGGAAACCTATGGTGGGGCTGAAGTTGGGGTCCTGTCCTACAGCCTTGGTATGATTGAGGTTGCCCGGGCCTGTGCGGCGACTGCGGTGACCATGTCGGTGACTAATATGGTAGCTGAAGTTATTTGTGCATTTGGTAATGAAGAACAGAAACAGAAATATGTCCCCCGTATCTGCAGTGGAGAATATTCGGCCGGAGCTTTTGGTCTGACCGAATCGATGGCGGGTTCCGATCCCGGCGGCATGAAGATGACAGCGGTCAAAGAGGGTGATAACTACCGTCTCAACGGTAGCAAGATATTTATTACAAGCGCCGAATATGCCGGGGTTTTTGTGGTCTGGGCGGTGACCGATAAAGAGGCATCCCGCAGTCAGCGGATTAGTGCTTTTCTGGTTGAGAAGGGTACTCCGGGATTTACGGTCAGTAAGGCCGAAGAGAAAATGGGCCAGTGCGGTTCGTCTACTAATGAGATAGTTTTTGAAGAGTGCCTGATTCCGGCCGGAAATCTTCTCGGCGAAGAGGGTTTTGGCCTTAAAATCGGTTTTATGGCCCTTGATGGCGGGCGCATCGGGATCGCTTCATTGGCCTTGGGAATCGGCTTGGAAGCTATCGATTATGCCAGTGAATATGCCAAAGAGAGAGAGCAGTTCGGTCGTCCGATTGCCACTTTTCAGGGTCTGCAATGGCGCTTTGCCGACACCTATACCGAGCTTGAAGCAGCCCGTTTGCTGGTTATGCAGGCGGCTTTCTTAAAACAGCAGAAAAAGCCTTTTACAACCCAGGCTTCAATGGCTAAACTCTATGCCTCCGAGGCCGCCAACCGCGCCTGTTATCAAGCGGTTCAGGTTCTGGGTGGTAATGGTTATACGGCTGAGTATCCGGTCGAAAGACTTTACCGTGATGTGCGGGTTACAACTATTTATGAGGGTACTTCAGAAATTCAACGCCTCGTTATTGCCCAACAGATATTGGGTCGATTGTAGTAGCCAGTGGTCAGTCGTCAGTAACCAGAGTTTTTGCTGACCACTACTTTAGTACCGGTCAAACCGGTTCAGGGAGAGATTAGATGTTTAAGAAAGTAGCTGTAGAAAGGGTTGCTGAACGTCATCAGGAGTGGGAAAAGCTCTTGGCTAAAAGTTTGGCGAAAGCTCCGGAACGCCTTGAGCGTTTCTCAACGGTTTCCGATGAGGAGATCAAAAATATATATTCTCCGGAAGATATCAGTGAGCTCGATTATGAAAAGGATCTCGGTTTCCCCGGACAATTTCCTTTTACTCGAGGGGTGCAGGCCAGTATGCACCGGGGCCGCCTCTGGACGATGCGGCAGTTTGCCGGAATGGGTGGTGCCGAAGAGACTAATGCCCGTTTTCACTATTTGATGGATCATGGTGAAACCGGATTGAGTACGGCTTTTGATATGCCGACCTTGATGGGCTATGATTCCGACAATTCAATGTCTCTGGGTGAAGTCGGAAAATGCGGGGTCGCGATCGATACCCTAGCTGATATGGAGATCCTTTTTGAAGGTATCCCTATGGACAAGGTTACCACCTCGATGACCATCAATCCTCCCGCGGCAATTCTCCTGGCGATGTATATTGCGACGGCGGAAAAGAAAGGGGTGGGCCGCGATAAGATCGGCGGAACCATCCAGAATGATATGCTCAAAGAATTTACCGCGCAAAAAACATTTATGCTGCCGCCTGAACCCTCAATGCGGATCATTGTTGACACGGTAGAATATTGTACCAAAGAGGTCCCCCGCTGGAATACAATCAGTATCAGTGGTTACCATATTCGTGAAGCCGGATCGACTGCGGTGCAGGAACTGGCCTTTACGATTGCCGATGGTATTGGTTATGTTCAAGCCTGTGTTGATCGGGGTCTTGATGTCGATGATTTCGCCCCGCGGCTCTCCTACTTCTTTAACGCGCACGTTGATTTTTTTGAAGAGATTGCTAAATACCGGGCGGCCCGGCGGATGTGGGCCCGCATAATGCGGGATCGCTTTGGGGCCAAGAATCCAAAATCATGGCTTTTGCGCTTTCATACCCAGACTGCGGGTTGTTCGCTGACCGCCCAACAGCCTTATAATAATGTTGTCAGAACCTCTTTTCAGGCGCTCTCTTCGGTTCTCGGCGGAACTCAGTCACTACACACTAACTCTCTTGATGAAACGCTTTCTTTGCCGACTGAACATGCGGTAACCATTGCCTTGCGGACCCAGCAGATCATTGGTGAAGAGATTGGGGTTACCAATACCATTGATCCAATGGCTGGTTCCTATTTTGTTGAGTCTTTGACCAATGAGATGGAGAGTAAAGCCTTAGATTATATTCAAAAAATTGATGATATGGGTGGTATCCTGAAAGCTATCGATGTTGGTTTTCCGCAAAAAGAGATCGCTGACGCTGCCTACAACTATCAACGTCAGGTTGACGAAGGTGAGAAAATTATTGTTGGTGTCAATAAATATCAGATGGATGAGACCTTGAAGGTTGATCTTTTGACCATCGATCCAGTCGTTGAGAAGCGCCAGCGTGAACGTCTTACCAAGATCAAGGAGAGCCGTGATCCGGCTAAGGTAGAAGCCTGTCTCAAGGCGATCGAAGATGCCTCTCGAGGTACTGATAATTTGATGCCGCACCTTATTGAAGCGGTTAAATTATATGTCAGCGTCCAAGAGATCTGTGATTGCTGGCGTAAGGTTTATGGCCGTTATACCGATCCCGGTATGTTTTAGCTGATGGTTTAAATAAAATGTTCATCTTACTTCTTTTCGCTTAACCTGAACATTTTATTTTGCCATCCCGATTTTGACTTTTTAAAAAAAGCTAAACTTAGAGATAAAGGATATTACCAATGAGCGCTGAAAAAGTTAAAGTATTGATTGCCAAACCTGGTCTTGACGGTCACGATCGTGGAGCTAAGATTATTGCCCGGGGGTTGCGGGATGCTGGTTTTGAGGTGGTCTACACCGGATTGCATCAGACCCCCGAAGAGATTGTTGCAACTTCGATTCAGGAAGATGTTGATGTGATTGGGGTCAGCAGTTTGGCTGGTGCCCATATGTATCTCTTCCCCAGAATTATCGAACTTTTGGTTGAAAAAGGGGCTGAAGATATTCCGGTTTTTGGTGGCGGTATCATCCCTAAAGATGATATCCCAGTATTGTTAAAAGCCGGGATTAAGGCGATCTTTACACCCGGTAGTCCGGTTGATGAGACCATTAATTGGATTCACGAAAATGTAGCTTGAGGGCTTCATGAAAAATCTAGCTGCGTACTCAGCGATAGCGATGAAGTACGCTTAATGTGTTTCGTTCCGCTTCAACCTTCTTTGTTGTTTTGGCGTAATTTGTGTACGTTTATCCCACGGGTTGAGTGGGTCTCGCAGTTTCATGATTTGTTTTGCCATTTATAACAGTAGCGACATTTTTTTAGTAAATTGCCCAAAAAAACCGAGCCGTAAAAGCTCGGTTTTTTTGTGCAAGCCGTACTCAGAATAGCGGTTAGTTTAAGAAACCATCACTGAACCGATTGCGTTTGTGATCTTTTAGTTGGGCAATCTCAATAAATAAAGCTTGAATTTTTCTATCTCATTTGTTAACAGTCACAACCTTCTTTGTCGGTAACTATTGTTGGTTAAATTTTTGCCGGAATGCTTCTTTCGGTTTTGGGTCTGAGAGTGTGATATTCGGATGAGTAAAAAAGATAAGGTTTTTACAGTTAAGGTGCGCCGTGATTTTTGTAAGGGTTGCGGTTTATGTATAGAGTTTTGTAAAAAAGAGGTCTTAGGGACTTCTGCAAAACTGAATCGTATGGGTTATAACCCGGCTGAGCCGGTCAAGCCGGAGGCTTGCATCGGTTGTATGATGTGTACCCAGGTGTGTCCAGATCTGGCGATAGAGGTGTATAGTGGATAAAGTTTTTATGAGCGGTAATCATTGTATTGCCGAAGCGGCGATACGGGCGGGCTGCAGATGTTATTTTGGCTATCCAATTACTCCCCAGAATGAATTAGGTGAGTATATGGCGGCAAATATACGCAAGGTCGGTGGTGTTTTTCTACAATCGGAAAGTGAGACGGCCGCCATTAATATGGTGATCGGCGCGGCCTCTACCGGAACTCGGGTGATGACCTCATCTTCCAGTCCCGGGATCAGTCTTAAACAGGAAGGTCTCTCTTTTCTGGCCGGTTTCGAGTTCCCGGCGGTGATTGTCAATATGATGCGTGGGGGCCCCGGTCTTGGTAATATAGCTCCGGCCCAGGGTGACTATTTCCAAGCCACTCGGGGGGGTGGCCATGGTGACTACCGGACTCCGGTTCTGGCCCCGGCATCAGTCCAGGAACTTGCCGATTTGACGGTCAAAGCCTTTGCCTTGGCGGATGAGTATCGGACCCCGATCCTTTTGCTTGGCGACGGAATGATGGGGCAGATGAAAGAGCCGGTTGTTTTTCCCGAACCGCTTACTGAGTTACCTGAGAAACCCTGGGCCCTGAAAGGGCGTGGTGATGGTCCGAGTCGTTATCAAGCCTCCCTGATTCTCGATGGTTTGGCAATGGAGCGTCACAACTGGAAACTGGTGCGTAAATATAAGGAGATGGCGGAGAAAGAGACTCTTTGCGAACTCTATATGATGGAAGATGCCGATTTTGCTGTTGTCGCCTATGGAACTACTGCCAGGATTGCCAAGGGGGCTATTAAGCGGGCTCGTAAAGAGGGACTGAAAGTTGGTTTGGTACGACCTATTACCCTTTTTCCTTTTCCGGATAAAATTTTGCAGAAAGTCGCTCATCAGGTTAAAAATTTTCTGGTTTTTGAGATGAGTACCGGACAGATGCTCGAAGATGTGAAACTGGCACTTGGTGATTCGCAGGTCGAAGTCTCATTCCACGGTCGGCCCGGCGGAGTTATCCCCACACCGATAGAATTTTCTCGGGTCATTCATCGTTATTACCGGCGGATGCGTAAGTAATTATAGTCCGGCAGATAAACCTTCCGCTTCAGGGTTTTGGCAGATCTTGAACTTGTTACTTGCCCCTTTTTAAACAGGTATTTTGTATGGAACTTATCAATAATTGGCCGAAATATTATAAAAAAGATGTCGTCAGTCACTACTGTCCCGGGTGCGGGCATGGAATTGTCCATCGTATCGTTGCTGAATTGCTTGAAGAGATGGATCTTGGTAAGCAGGCTTACTTGGTTTGCCCGGCCGGTTGTGCAGTTTTGGCTTATCATTATTTAGATATTGATGTTATCGAGTCGGCCCATGGTCGGGGAACAGCAATTGCGACCGGTGCTAAACGGGCTAACCCGGAGCTCTTTGTTATCAGTTATCAAGGGGATGGTGATCTTTCGGCAATTGGTACGGCGGAGACCATCCATTCGGCTAACCGGGGCGAGAATATATGTGTTGTTTTTATCAATAACGCAGTCTACGGTATGACCGGTGGTCAGATGGCACCGACTACTCTCATTGGTCAGAGTACGACGACCACACCGGCCGGTCGGAATCCTAAAATTGATGGTTATCCATTGCATATTACTGATATGGTTGCGAATTTCCCCGGGGTTGCTTATGCCGAACGGGTTACAGTCGCTAGCCCAGCGGCTATCAAAAAGACTAAAAAGGCGATCCGTAACGCTTTTCAGACCCAGGTTGAAGGCTTGGGATATTCGATTGTTGAGGTACTTTCACCCTGTCCTACCAACTGGAAAATGGATCCGGTAACGTCCTGTAAATGGATTGAAGAGAAGATGGTGAAAGAGTATAAACCTGGATTACTGACTGATAAGCGTGAAGAGAGAAGGAAGGAAAAAGGATGATTGTAAAGACGCTTTGCGCCGGTTCCGGCGGTCAGGGGGTTATGACCCTCGCTAATATTATGGGTAACGCAGCTATGTTTCAGGGTTTTCACGCCACCTATCTGCCAGCTTATGGTGCGGCTATGCGGGGGGGCACGGCCAACTGTACGCTTACGATTGCCGACGAAGAGATTGCTTCACCAATCGCTTCAGCTCCCAATATTGTGGTGGCGCTCAATCAACCGTCAGCTGTCGCTTTTATTAATCGTCTGGTACCCGGTGGGAAGTTGATCTATGACTCCTCGGTTGCGGAGGCGATTCCTGCGCGCCAAGATATCGATGTTTTTTCTATTCCGGCCAGTGACATGGCGATTGAGTTGGGTAGTGTTCGGTCGGCTAATATGGTGATGCTGGGGGTTTTTGCCAAGTTGGTCGGGGTACCGAGTCTTGATGCTATCTTTGACAGTCTCGAATATCTTATGGGAAAGAAGAAAGCTCTTGTTGAAATCAGCCGTCAGGCCGTAATCAAAGGCGCTGAATATGTCTCTTAACTCTCTTGAAGAGAGGAGCAGCAGTGAAAGAGAAAATTAATATATTTTAGTTGGAGTTTTTACATGTCTATAACACAACTCTCGATTGCTATTGATGATACGCCTGGTCGCCTCAATCAGATCTGTGAAATTTTAGAAAAAGAGCAGATTAATATTAAGGGTTTTATGGCTTGTTCAGAGCTTGATCCGCATCGCTTCAAAGTTATCGTCGACACTCCAGAACAGGCCTATAATGTGCTGATGGCCAATGGTTTTGCCGTTCATAACAAAGAGGTACTTGCGGTTGGGGCACCGGATCATCCGGGTGGACTTAATGTTGTCTTGCGGGCTTTAAAGGAAGCTCGGGTTAATGTTGAAACCCTTTATCCTTTTATTACCTTGAAAGGTGATGATGCAATTTTGATCGTTGAAGTTGACGAAATTCAGAAAGCCAAAGAGGTTTTGCGAAGCCAGTGGATTAAAACTTACGGCGCTGAGATCTACCAGTTTTGATTTAATTGACTGCACTTGTTAGACTCGTGGGGGCACTGTTTTGGCGGTGTCCCTTTTTGTGATTATTGCAGTTTTTTTAAAAGATTACGGATTGTCAGTCGGCTGGTTTTTTTTGCGATTTGGCAGTCTGTTTTAGGAGAAAGACTTGAGTACAAAACTTAATATTGAGTATGCCGAGAGAATCAAACAGTTACCACCCTACCTTTTTGCCGCTATCGATGCAAAAAAGGCCGAGGTCCAAGCTCAAGGTGTTGATGTGATCGATCTTGGCATCGGCGATCCGGATATGCCGACTCCGGCTCATATTGTGCAATCCCTGCAGCTTGCGGCGACTAAAGGCGATAACCATCAATACCCGTCGTATGTCGGAATGCTCTCTTATCGACAAGCTGCAGCCGATTGGTTTGCGCGGCGTTTCGGGGTCACTTTTGATCCGGCTACCGAGGTGGTTTCGCTGATCGGTTCAAAAGAGGGGATCGCTCATATGCCGCTGGCCTTCGTCGATCCCGGAGATTATGTTCTGGTTCCCGATCCTGGTTATCCGGTTTATGCCATTGCTACGAGTTTTGCCGGTGGCGTACCGTACATGATGCCGCTTAAGGCGGATAATGGTTTTTTGCCCGATTTTACCACGATTCCCGAAGACGTTGCTGAAAAAGCTAAGTTGATGTTTATCAACTATCCCAATAATCCCACAGGAGCGGTGGCGGACTACGATTTCTATCTTAAAGTAGTCGAATTTGCGGCCCGTTACAATATTATTGTTTGTCACGATGCGGCCTACACGGAGATGGCTTATGATGGTTATAAACCCTTAAGCTTTTTCGAAATTCCCGGCGCTAGAGAGGTTGGTATCGAATTCCATTCGCTTTCCAAAACTTATAATATGACAGGCTGGCGCATCGGTTTTGCAATCGGTAACCAGGAACTTGTCGCCGGACTTGGCAAAGTTAAGACTAATATCGATTCCGGGGTTTTCCAGGCTATTCAAGAAGCCGCAATTACAGCTTTGGGTGCTGACCAGCAATGTGTCAGGGAGATGTGCGATATCTACCGCAAACGTCGTGATCTGATGGTCTCTTTTCTGACTAAAGCCGGTTTTACTTTGGCCTCTCCTAAAGCGACCTTCTATCTCTGGATTAATAATCCCGACAGGATGACTTCAGCTGAAGTTTCGACGATGTTTCTTGAGAAGGCGGGGGTTGTTGTAACCCCCGGAAATGGTTTCGGAGACGCCGGTGAAGGCTATTTTCGGATCTCTCTGACGGTTCCGGAAGAGCGTCTCAATGAGGCTGGCGAGCGGATTGTCAAGGTTTTGAGTGTTTAGTTAATTACCTGCCGAATTGGTTGAGGAGAGTTGAAATCAGACGACCTATTAGAGAATTAGTAGCTACCCGATGGGCCGTTTTGCTACTTACTGTTAGCTTCAGTATTTCGTTTTTCGGGGTTCATTGGGCTCAAGCCGCCACCTTGGAGAATGCTTTTGCAGCAATTTTTGAAAAACTAGATGCCAATATTTCAGCAAACGGAGAGCTGGTGGCCCTCCTGTCAGAGAAGAATGAGGTAGTTATTGAGTTTTCCGGGGATCTGGTTCCCTCCTATGGAGCTGAATTGTTGGTTTTTGGTGATTCGGTTGAAGCTTCTCAGGAAAGTACTGGTGGCGAATCTGAGAAGCGCCCGGTTAAGATTTACCGTGGTTCAGTAACTGTCAGTGAGTCGGCCGGACATCTTAATCGCGCCATAGCTGACGAAGGACGTGACCAGTTTATCGTGGGAGATCAGGTTTTTTTGCCGGCCCCGGTTCTTTTATATGTTACTCCAGTAAAGAACCTGACACCCAACCCGTACTTTACCGGTCAGGCTACTCGTTATATAAGCAACCGGCTCAGTACTTTTTCAGGTCTGCAGGTTTTCAGCCTGCCCGCTTCCAATCAGAAAACAGTCGATTTTTTAAAGCAGAAATGTCGTAATGATGGACGTTACGGGTTGATTTTACAACCTTTTATCATCATTCAGAAGGGCCGCAGTAAAGTGCAGCTGAGATTGATTTCGCTATTCAGCGGCCAATCTCTTGGGGTTCTGGAGGGCGAGTTTACGGCCTTTACCGCACCACCGCAAAACTTTCGCAGTTTCCGATAAACTCTAACCTGATTCGGCCGAAAACAACCAGGCGCTTTTTTTACCACGAAGTTAGGAAATGCCTTTCTGCGTGATATTTCATCGATAAACAGCTAATTTTAGCTCTTTTCTTCCTCACATATAAGTTCATTTATTTTATTTGTCAGCTTAATTTATTTTATTTATCAAGTTGAGTTTGGCGCGCCTTTTTTAAGGTAGATTGTGATTCAATTAGTATCTTGTCAATCGAACTTAACTCAAAAAGGTCAAAATAATTTTAATTCAATAAGTTTGGTTTCAGTTGATTCAGGTTAGGGAGTTTTTTATGAAGATTGATGCGCATGTCCATATCTTTCCCCCGGAGATCAGGGAGAATCGGGGGAAATTTTTTGTTGGTGAACCCGATTTTGAACTTCTCTATGCTTCGCCTAAATCCCGTCTCGTGGGGGCCGAAGAGTTATTGTTGGTGATGGATGAGGACGGGGTTGATTATTCCGTTGTCTTTGGTTTTCCTTGGCGTGACGCCGGGATTTCAAGACTTTGCAACGATTATGTGATTGAACAGGTCAAAAACTACCCTGAGCGTCTTATGGGTCTTGCTTGTTTTGGTTTTGCTGATCCTGAAGCGGCTGCCTTAGAGAGTCAGAGGTGTCTTTCGCAAGGCTTGCATGGGGTCGGGGAGTTGGCCTTTTATGTGGATGGTTTTAGTGATAAGGTGGTTGATCAAATGGCTCCGGTCATTGAAGTTTTGCGTCACTATAAGAAAGTTCTGAATCTACATACCAACGAACCGGTAGGTCATAATTATCCGGGGAAAAGTGATGTCAAGCTTCGTAATCTCTACCGGTTTCTCAAACTTTACGGCGATGTGCCGACTATTTTTGCTCATTGGGGTGGTGGTTTTCCCTTTTATCATATGCTTAAAAAAGAGTTCGCCGAGGTTGCGCGAAATCTTTTTTATGATACCGCAGCAACCCCGTATCTCTTTAAAAATGACATCTATCGTCTTGGTGGAGAGATGGCCGGTTTTGATCGGATTCTTTTTGGCAGTGATTTTCCATTACTGCGTCCGCGCCGTTATTTTAAGGATATTGCCGAGGCCCAGCTTGATGAGATGCAGAGTGAAATGATCTGTGGAGGTAATGCCGCCCGTCTTTTTGGCCTTTAACAAAACCTGTCTACGTAATTTCCGCCAAAAAAAATGTTGGGATTTTTACTTAAAATCCGAAGAGACCGGGCCATAGGGCCTCACTTTTGATCTCTTTCTGAAACCCTCTAAAGTTTAAGTGTCGAGGGGCAAATTAAGTCATATTTCGTCTGGATTTAGATGTATTTAATCTCTTTTTGCCAGGTTTCAATCTCGGCATCCGAAATCTTTTTGAAACGTCCTTGGGCATTTAGATATTCTTTGACCGGGATTTGGTGTTCGGGTTTTAAGGTTTGCCGTATCTGGCCGTTATCATCCATTTCCAATAGCGGGAAAACTCCGCTATCGACGGCCATTCGGGTAACTTTGAGGGAGTCTTGGGAGTCGATCTTCCAGCCTGAAGGACAGGCTGCCAGAAGGTGGAGAAAGCGGAAACCTGAGGCCTCTTTGGCTTTTTTGAGTTTTG
>CAZUXG010000039.1:0-18168 GCA_964623985.1 uncultured Thermodesulfobacteriota bacterium
CGTTATAGCGTTTCAAGCGCATGGCGTGTTACTATTTTACGAATCCATCAAAGTTCAGGGTTAGGTTATTAATCGGCCAATTTATTTTTTTCTTCACCAAAATCACGCATTGCAACCCCGTCCTGATCGGTCGGCGAAAGCAGGGCGATAGCATGTTTATAGATCATATGACTGGTAAATTCGTCATTTAAGATCAAACAATGGCTGTCAAAACTGCTGATCCGCCCCTCCCTGGCCGTCCCGCTGACCAGTTCAACACTAACCCGCCGCCGCTCACGCCGCAAGCGATTCAGAAATTGCTCCTGAACGTTCGCCTGATGTCGCGTCATATTCAAGCCTCTCCTCAAAGTGTAAATCACTAAGCATTTCAACATTAACAACTTCTTATCATCGACCAGCGGATTTATCAAATAAAAACATCCCGAAAGAGTAACATTTTCCGGAATCTATTTTTACAGTGACATCTGCTTTACAAACTGCTAAAAGTTCGGTCAGCAAATCACCCCCTCAAGAATCCCTATATCAAGTGAGTCGATTCCTGAAAACCGACGTTGACTGTGAAAAAACCATTTAACCCAATTGGCGAAAAGATTATGAAAGATTTTATCCGTTATTCCGGCACCAATGATTATATTGTTTCCGAAGATCTGCAAAATGATGTCAATGTTTCAATCGCTCTAGGCCGCCCCCTGTTGATCAAGGGAGAACCCGGCACCGGCAAAACCCTGCTGGCTAAAAGTGTGGCCGCCGGTCTGAGCCAGGACCTTTTGACCTGGAATATCAAATCAACAACCAAAGCCCAGGACGGCCTCTATCTCTACGACACCATTCAACGCCTTAACGATTCCCGTTTCGGTGGCAATGATGTCTCCAACATTGAGAACTATATCAAACTTGGAAAACTTGGCGAAGCTTTTGCCCGGGAATCCCAAGTGGTTGTTCTGATTGACGAAATCGACAAAGCTGACATCGAGTTCCCCAACGACCTCCTGGCCGAACTTGACGAAATGAAATTCTATATTCCAGAAACCAAAAAAACGATTACGGCAAAGCAGAGACCGGCAATCATTATTACGAGTAATTCAGAAAAAGAGCTGCCCGACGCTTTCTTACGGCGCTGCGTCTTTCACTACATCGAATTTCCCGACCAAGAGCTGATGGCAAAGATTGTCCACGTCCACTTTCCCGACCTTGACAAGAAAATGGTCAAAGAGGCGATGGCCGCCTTCTACCAACTGCGAGAGCTCGATGGCTTACGCAAGAAACCCTCAACCAGTGAACTGATCGACTGGCTTAAAGCACTGCTCGCAGCCGGACACAACGGTAAGGCTGATCTGCAAAAAGATCTACCTTTTTTAGGGGCTCTCTTAAAAAATGAAAACGACTACGAAATTGCCGCCAAACAGCGCCAAGCCTTTCAGAAACGCAGCACCCTGGCTTCATTTCGGCGGTAAATACTAGATAATGTTTACCAGTTTTTTCTATTGTCTCAGGGCCCACAAGATCATGGTGACACCGACCGAATGGCTGGCTCTGATGGAAGCTATAAGCCGCGGTTTTGCCGGTAACAGCTTGGTCTCGTTCTACCATCTGAGCCGTTCGCTGCTCGTCAAAACCGAGACTCTATTTGATCATTTCGACCTCGCTTTTCGCGAGTTTTTCACCGGCCTCGAAGTCCCGCCCGAAATTTTTGAGGAGCTCTGGAAATGGTTAGGTAAGGAAACTTTAAAGAGAGAGATCGATGCCGACGCCCTAAAAAATCTACCGAAATATGACTGGGAAGCCGTCAAAAAGATGTTTGAGGAACGCCTTAAAGAGCAAAAGGAAGAACATCACGGCGGCAACCGCTGGATCGGGACCGGCGGCACTTCACCTTTCGGTCATGGCGGGAACCATCCCGGCGGCTTACGAGTCGGCGGCGAGAGCGGCGGTGGCATGGCCGTAAAAATAGCTGCCGAAAGACGTTTCAAAGGCTACCGCCGCGATGTCACCCTTGACGTTCGCCAGATCAAAGTCGCTTTAAAAAAACTGCGCCATCTGCGCCGTACCGGCACCCGTCTGGAACTCAATATCGATGCAACTGTGGATAAAACTTGTAAGAATGCCGGTGAGATCGACCTGATCTTTACACCCGAACATAAAAATGATGTCAAGGTCCTGCTCTTAATGGATGCCGGAGGGTCGATGTATCCTTACGCCAAACTCGTGGACCGACTCTTTTCCGCAGCCAATTCCATCAACCATTTTGCCAAATTTAACCACTACTATTTTCACAACTCAATTTACGACTATCTGCGCCCCGAAATCGACGCCCGAGAACGGGTTGCAACCGCCAACGTTCTTAAAGATCTCAACCCCGACCACAAAGTAATCTTGGTCGGCGATGCCAGCATGGCCCCCTATGAACTCTTCATGGAGAATGGTATCATCGACTACTACGACAGTAACAAGACCGCCGGCATTGTCTGGTTTGAACGAATTGCGGCCCATTTTCGGCGCAGCGTCTGGCTCAACCCGATGCCCCAACGCTACTGGCGCCACCCGACCATCAGTGCCATCAACCAGGTTTTTCCGATGTTTCATCTCTCACTGGAAGGACTTGATGAAGCCATCAAAAAACTGACCGCTTTCTGATTTTATCTATTTTTTGATGCGAGATGGTCGACCAGAGCCATGAGACCGTGGATAATACGGACTTCACGATGGGTCATTGAGGCGCGGCCAAAAAGGCGGCGGAGATACTCTAAGAGATGATCGGGATTGCTTTTATCGAGGAAATCATTGGCATCCAGAGTCGTACGGAGATGACCGTACATGCCCTGCAGCTCGCTATGGGTAGCGAGCTCGGATGCTACCTGAGGGTTACGATCCACACTTTTCAGACGACTCAATTCGTAGCCATACAAGAGCACTGATTGGGCTAGATTCAGGGAAGAAAAATCGGGGTTAACAGGAATTGACGAGAGAATATGGCTGTGGCGACGCGATTCCCGGGCGAGGCCAAAATCTTCGCGGCCAAACATAATGGCAACCGGCGTCTGGCGACCCAGATATTCGATTTTTTCCGCTGTTTGAGCTGGGGTATAAACAGGCTGACAATATTTTCCGAGACGGGCCGTAGTCCCGACCACAAGCTTGAAATCAGCCAGGGCCAGGGCCAGGTCCGTAAAAATCTCAGCCCCTGCCAACAAGTCATCGGCCCCGCAACTCAAGGCCCGAGCCGGATCTGAGAGATGATCACAACCGGGTGACACCAGAAGCAGACGGCCAAGCTTAAAATTTTTCATAGCCCGGGCCACAGCCCCGACATTCATATCAAGTTTTGGTTCAACCAGAACAATGGCCAACTCCGGCCAGCTGTTATTCATAAGGAGTCATCCATGAGCAAACAACCTACTATCTTTGAACCCTACCAATTTAAGGTCGGGGAGAGAATTTTACGACGCCACAAAGGCAAACTTGAGGATTGGGACGTAATCGAGATAAACGACGATGAGATCAAGGTCAAATGCCCGTTTCACGGCATAGAACTTACTTGGAAGAAAAGTCATTTCTGGTTTGGCGGCGACTCCGATTGATCTCAAAGAGGGTGACTGCGGCGGCGATCCCGACATTGAGTGATTCGCTACTTCGAGCCAAAGGAATCGTCACCTGTAAATCGCAGGTTTTTGCAACAACTGGGCGCAACCCTTTATCTTCGGAACCCAACACTAAAACCAGAGAATCGGACCACTCGACGGTATAGAGATCTTCACCGCCCTCGGCCGCCGCGCCATAGATCCAGAAACCGGCTTCCTGACAACGACGCAGGGCGTCGGCCAAATTAACGACCCGACTGATCGGCAGATTTTCCAGAGCCCCGGCGGCAGTTTTGGCAACCGTTGCCGTAATTGCGGCGTTGCGTCTCTCCGGCAGAATCAAACCAGCCGCTCCGGCAGCAGCAGCCGTACGTATGATAGCCCCGAGATTACGCGGGTCGGTAACCCCGTCAATCGCCACGAGAAGAGGTTCGGTCGAAGTTTGCGTAGCCAACTGCAAAAGCTCCGGCAATGGCGTAAAAATAAAGGGCGCAACCGCAACGGCTACACCCTGATGCCGAACTTCCCCGGCAAGACGATCAAGAGCGGCGACCGGAACTGGTTTGATGGTCACCCCATCCCTTCGGGCGCGATCTACGAGTGCCTTTATGCGCCGCGCAGGATTATCGAGACAATAGAGGGTCTGAATCCGCCGCTGTTGACGACGCAAGAGTTCATCAACAGCATTGATACCGCAAATCAGATTCTCACCCTTTTCAACAATCGCCACTCGACCCTCCCTGATAAATCATTACCTGATCAGTCACCAAAGAGACGTAAGTTAATAAACTTTGACCACCAGGTCTCAGGTTTTTTCCCGTCTACCAGGATTGCAACTGGGATTGCCGCAGGGGCAGGCGCGTGAGCTGACTCAAGCGGAGTAGCATTTTTCTGGGGAATCGACGGGTGCATAATGACTACGGGTTCGGGACAGGGGCGACTAGCCTGAAAAACTTTTGGCGTAGTACCGGCAATTTCCTGTTCGAGTTTTTTCGCTTCGCCGCCAAGATCGTCGACAAGCCCCTGAACTGTGGCTACCAACTCCTGGTTATCGGCCATCAGGCCCTGCAGATCAAGCAGACTCTTAAGCGAATTTTTAATCTTAAGCAAACGCTCTTTGAGACTTAAAACAACCAACTCATCTTCCAAAGCCAGCACCCGATTGCCAAGCTCCTGATCTCCCTCTTGCAGGATTACCACTTTACGGTCAAGATCGACAATCTGCTTGTGGAGCTTCTGATTGTTGAGAAAAACCGAGATCATGACCAGCGCCAGCAAACATACAATAATCATTATAACAAAGGGAAAAACGTCACCACCCCACTTTTTTTCAATCTTCTTTTCCGGAACGGTGCCCCTACTTTCTACTTTTTTTTCACTCACCAGAACTCTCCTGAAAATCCACTATATATTTTTGTTCCGCAACTTTTTTCCACATCATCAGGAACCCCGCTTATAACCTTTCTTGCGACTTCGGTCAAGCTGGAGATTTCACAAATTCATCACTTTTCAGGCCTTCCAGAAGATCAAGAATCTCCTGTGTTTTACTCTCCATCAACTCCTGATCACCCCGACTCTCGACGTTGAGACGGAGCAGAGGTTCGGTGTTTGACAAACGTATATTAAAACGCCAGTCGGCAAATTCAAGGCTCAAGCCATCAATATGATAGCGCTCTTTAACCTCTTCCCGACCGCTAAAATATTTTTCAACCATGGCAATCGCCGCTTGCGGATCATCCAAACGACGGTTAATCTCTCCACTGACCGGGAAACGCCTGATTCTTTCGTCAACCAATTCCGAAAGGGAACGGCCACTTTTTGAAATCAGCTCAAGCACTAAAAGCCAGGGAATCATACCGGAATCACAATAGGAAAAATCACGAAAATAGTGATGAGCACTCATTTCACCACCATAAAGAGCATTGAGTTCACGCATCTTATCTTTGATGAAGGCGTGACCGGTTTTTGAAACATGGGCCTGGCCCCGATTTTCAGAAACCAACTCAAGCGTATTCCAAGTGAGTCGCGGATCATGGACAATCGACGATCCGGGATGATGAGATAGCAGGTTTTCGGCCAGCAACCCGACAATATAATAACCCTCAATAAAACGACCATTCTCATCAAAAAAGAAACAACGGTCGAAATCTCCGTCCCAGGCGAGACCGACAGCCGCTTGATATTTGACTACGGCCCGGCTGGTTAAAGAGCGATTTTCGGGCAGTAATGGGTTGGGAATCCCTTGAGGAAAGCTACCATCAGGTTCATTTAGCAATTTGATCATGGTAAAAGGAAGCCGGTCTTCAAGTTCATCAAGCACGACCCCGGCGCAGCCGTTGCCGGCATTAACCACAACCTTTAAAGGCTTAAGCGCAGCCGGATCGATATAGCCCAGAAGATGTTCGATGTAGGCAGGACGAAAATCGAGAGAAGTAATCTGACCACAACTTAAAGAATCAGGAAATTGACCAAATTTCACCAACTCTTCTATCTGGGGAAGACCATAATCACCACTCAAAGGACGCGACTCATGACGCACCAGTTTCATACCATTATAGTCCCTTGGATTATGACTGGCCGTCACCATAATACCACCATCAAGCTGGTAGTGAAAAGTCGCAAAATATATCTCTTCGGTACCACAAAGACCCAGATCAAAGACCTCGGCACCACCTTCATTGAGCCCCCGAGCAAGAGCTCCGGCCAGAGCCCGGCTTGAGGGACGCACATCCCGACCAACGGCAACCTTTTTCGGTTCCAAAAAGGCGGCAAAAGCCCGGCCCACACGATAAGCCAGCTCTTCATTGAGTTCATCGGGCACCCGGCCGCGAATATCATAGGCCTTGAAACAGGAAGTTGAAATCGTTTTATCCGACATTATAATACACCCTCAAGGTAACTTGCAGAGACTGCCCTGATACCATCTTTAAGAGTAAATTTTGCTCTCCAACTAAGTGCCGTGAGTCGTGAAATATCAAGTAGTTTCTGCGGTATACCATCGGGTTTGTCGGCCTCACCGGCACAAAACTGGTCGGCTATCGGCAGTTAAAGGCGTAACCCATCTCAATACCGGCAATTTTGGCCACGGCAGAGGCCAAGTTGGTCGGCTCTAGAGACCCAGAGAGCAGATCCTCCTCTAAGATCGGCTGCGGTACCAAACGGAGATCGATACAGAAGTTGCCGATGAAAAACAAGCCCTGTTTATCTCTACTGTCCGGGCCTATACAGAGCCGCATCTTAACCTGCTGATCAGCAGATATCACCATAAATAAACAAAAGCAAGAACAAGAAATTAAAAATAGTTCTGAATTTTTTTAGAATCTTGCCAAAAAGAGAGTAGGATGGGATGTCTGCAAATACAATATGAAAACCGGTTACTGGATTTGACGTTTCTTTCATATTATAAGTGTAAAAGAAGCAGTACTTGTAAAGCTCTTTACAGTTTCCATTTAGAGCCCTTTAAACTGGGAAAAAGTAGATAAAAAAACAAAAAAAGGCGTCCTTTTAAGGACGCCTTAGCGCTTGATAATGCTGGTGCCGAGGGACGGAATCGAACCGCCGACACGGGGATTTTCAGTCCCCTGCTCTACCGACTGAGCTACCTCGGCTAACCAAGCGAGGGCCTAGATAGCTTAAAAAAAGGGACTTTGTCAAGAGGATTTTTTCATTAAAAGGAGATTTTTCATGGTCAACAACCTTGATGCTTCACTGAACGCCATACAAAGCCACTTTACCAGGCTTAATACCGGTGCAAAAAACATTGCCAACCTCAATACCGACAGCTACAAAAGAGAGCCGGTAACCATCAACAAAAGCCCGACTGGAACAACCATGTTACAGTACCTCTTGTTACCGGCACAAGCGGTCAAACCGATGAGCAATAAACCCATAAGCAACCATTTCAGAGCAATTTTCTTACCCGTCTTCCTCCCCTTCTCCCTTGATAAAAAAATAAAATAACACACTATCATTACGGATCAATCTTTAGAAAAATCCCTAAGCAACAGATCACGGTAACGACTGACAAAAAGTTCAAGATCTTCCTGCCAAGGGCGCATCACTAACAGGCCATCTTCTTTAAGCCTTCGATTAAGCAGTATCGAATTTGCCGGGCGCCGGGCCAAAGTTGGATATTCAGCCGTCGTACACGGTACAAGACGATGCTCGACCTCCATCAACTCAAGAAAACGAGTTGCCACCTGAAACCAACTCGTTGAACCTTCACCAACGGCATGATAGAGACCTCTTTTTTCCGACTCCACAAGACACAGCAATTGTTGTGCCAAACGCCAGCTCCAAGTCAGACAACCAAACTGGTCATCTACAACTCTCCGCTCTCTGCCCGGTTCGGACAGTGAAAGACGGAGCATGGTTTTGAGGAAATTATGTCCATTTATTCCGTAAAGCCAAGCCGTACGAACAATCAGATAGGAACAACCGGCCGTCGCCACCGCCTCTTCACCAGCCAGCTTGCTGCAGCCATAAACCGAGACCGGGGAGACCTTATCACCTTCAGCATATCCTTTAGGTACAACCTTATCACCGGAAAAAACATAATCAGTTGAAATCTGGACCATTAAGGCTCCGCAACGTCTGGCGGCATCCGCCAGACGAGCCGGTGACTCGGCATTTACAAACTGAGCTCTCTCACTATCGGCTTCGCAATCATCAACCCGAGTGTAAGCCGCAGTGTTTATAATTATCCCGGGCCGAAAATTTAAAACTGCGGCACTCACATCATCAGGACGGGTAAGATCGAGATCATCGGAACTAAAACTTTCAATTTCAAAGGAGGGGGAAAAAATTTCCTTGCAATCGAAACCAAGTTGCCCTCGGGCGCCAATCAACATTAAACGAGGTTTAGTGCCCTTTTTTTCTCGACTTCTTTTTTCTTGATCCATTTTCTTAAAACCTTCCGTCGTCAACTTACTAAAAAGACGTCAAACATTTGACGAAAAAAAGGTCGAACCGGCATAGAATACCGATTCGACCTTTAATAGTGCCAATAGGCTAAAAGTGTATTACAATCATCAGCCAGCCAGCAACTTCACCTTGAAACAACGTTGCCGAGGCCCATCAAGCTCAACAAAAAAAATTCCCTGCCAAGTTCCCAGAACCAGCTTGTCCTGCTGTACCGGGATGGTCAGAGAGCTGCCGATAAGAGTGCTCAGGATGTGGGCATCAGAGTTGCCCTCTAAGTGCCGGTAATTGTCATTTTCCGGTACCATTTGCGCCAGTTTAGAAAGCATATCCTGAGGCACAGCCGGGTCGGCATTCTCATTAATGGTCAAGGCTGCGGTCGTATGCGTCACAAAAACAACACACAGACCTTCGCCCAGCGCGGCAACCTTAAGATCGGCCTCGACCAACTCCGTGATATTGACCAATTCCTGCCGGTTGTTGGTTTTAAGTTGATGACCAAAAATCATTAAGTTACAGGGTTTCCAGAATCTTCTGGACGAAAGGTTCAACCTCTTTTTTAACCTTGGTTGCTACCGGGGTCTGTTTGACCTTGATTCCGTCAACAACAAGATTCATCTTATAGAGATTCTTCATGGTATCTTCAATAATGCCTAAGGATTCGCCGCTCCAACCAAAAGAGGCGAAAGCCGCCCCGGATTTTCCTTTAAGATCGGCTTTCTCGAGTTTAAAGAGTACCTGCTTCATGGTATTCATCAAATCTTTATGATAGGTCGGACCACCAAGTAAAAGGATATCGGCCGCTTCAACATCAGCAACCTCAACCACTTTCGGTTTTACCACCTTAACTTCATGACCAGCGGCGGTAAACAACTCACTCATAACATCAACAACCAGCTTGGTATTACCACGCAAGGAATCAAATACAATCACCACATTTGCCATCAATTATACTCCTGTATAATCCTAAAAAGAAACTGTTAGTCGACCTTGCTGAAACTATCTTTATCAGCACCGCACATCGGGCAGACCCAATCCTCGGGCAGATCTTCAAAAGCGGTTCCTGAGGCAATGTCGGCATCCGAATCACCAACTTCTGGGTCATAGACATAAGCGCAGACATCACATACATATTTATCCATTTTTCTCTCCACTTTTAAAATTCATCAGGTTATTTATTTATTTTTCTCTTTGCTTTGCCCCTTAACCCATCCAGGGCCAGGTTCTCTTTTATATATTTCAACACCATCAATTTATCGAAAGAACTGATTTCACTACCATCATAAGCTGCCATACGGTCGACGATCTTCTGCCAGCCAGCCATATAGGACTCTTTTTCGACTACCATATCAAGATCATGACAATCAGTACATTTGCGCTCAAGCAAACCCACATCAGGTGAAGCCGAAATAGCCGGTACCACAAAACCCAGAAACAATGCCGACAATAATCCAGCCAAAAGTATCAATCTCCCCATATCAACTCCCCTCGGTTTTTCATATCGTAAAACTGATCCTCAAGAATACGGGCATGTTGATCTTCTTCCATACCCAATTCAATCACATTGATTACCGTCTTACTGCATTCAACCATAATATCACCTTTTTCACCTTTCTTTAGTTTTCCCGACCGGGAAATCTTAAAAATAGAGATAAAGGGTTTAAACAATATCAACTTAGTGTAGTCATACAACATCAAAGTTCTATTTGCAATCTTTTTTTTAATCTATTTACAAACCTCCGGATACCGGACCTGCGGCAACCAGATAGAGAGATATTGATGACCGCCGCTAATCAGGGGTGCAGACCCTCAAGACGTTCAGCACATTTCTCACCCAGAAAAACCAATGATTCGATATCAAGATAATTGAGTACCGTTTCATCGAATAAAATCTTGACCTGGGCGGCAAAGCCATCATCTAAATCGGCATCCCAAAAGAGCAGTTGAAAAGGGATCATCGGCAAAGGATAAAATATAGCCGCAACTTCGGCATTACTTTCAAGATCGGGGAAATCAGCTTTGAGAAGCTTCAGGGATTGCCGCAAAAACTCCGGCTGGCCACTATAGGCGGCAGCGATTTTCTCTTCGCAACCGGAAACAAAAACCTTGCGCTTGGCCAGACTGTCGGGCAGACTCTCCATCGGCACCCAGTTACCGGTCAACGGTCGCCCTCCGGCTTCAGCGACATAATTGTAGAGCAGAATATGTTCCCAGAGATCATGTGGGCCATCATCGAAAGGTTCGATCTGCTCCTTATCAACTCGATAAAGACGTTCGAGAAGATTTACAATCAGAAAAACCTTCCCCTCATCCTCAACCAAACGAGCCCCGATTTTTTTCGCAACTTTTGAAAAATCGTAATCTTTGATTTTCCCCTGAACAAATTTCCGGGCCGAAAAGAGATGATCGGGATAAGCGCTATCAGCACCTTGATTTCTTAAAGATTGCTCGACAAAGGCCAGGTCATGAGGCTGCCAATAGGGACATTTCCTGGGACTCTCTCCCTCCCGCAAGACATGATTAGCAAAAGCCATACAAGTTGGATAACCACACTCTTTGCAATTTGTCCGGGGTAGCATCTTGACCAGATCGAGAATCTGCAACAAACGTTTTTTTTCAGGCATTACCGCTCTCTTGTATTTTTTTATTCCGATTTAACTCAGCATCGGAGGGCCTGATATAGAGTGGTTCAAGTCTTTCGCTGGCTTTACACAAACCAATCGGCTCGCTGACATCAACAGTTGACCCAATCTCCGACAACAATGGCATCCGAGAAAGTAAAGCCAAATCAGGTAAAGCTTGCGGAGCCCCGAGCAATTCGCTACCCGGCAGAGCGGCGGCCAACTTAGACCTGTAGATGTCGACCCCGGAGCCGACCAGCAGGATATCCTCTTCAGGTAATAGCGAAGCAAGAGCTTCGGGATCGTCAACCCGACAGAGGCCCAGACGCGTAATATTTAGTCCATCACTGACATAAGGAGCCCAGTAGACTTGCTGTCGCCGAGCATCTGTCAAAACCGCAAAAAACCCGGTCCAAAAAACAAATTTCCAGGCTATCAAATCGTGCTCGATAAAGGTATAGAGAGGCACTTTTAGAGCCCGAGAAAGACCCTGCATGGTTGCCATACCAATCCTTAAGCCGCTGAAAGATCCGGGACCGCAGCAAACCACCAGTTGTTCAAGTTGAGCGACTTCAAGAGAGGCCTGACACAAAGCCCAGTCAACCGCCTGCATCAAGGTCTTTGAGTGAGGCTGAGAAACCGCCAAACGTAACTCAACCAAAGCGTTGCCCTCTTTAAGAAGAGCCACAGCTAAAGTCTCAGTACTGGAATCAACCGCTAAGGTTAAAGGCATCATTTAGTAAATATCCGGCTCAGATCATTATAAAAAACAAAGATCATTAAAGAAATCAGCAAACAAAGACCAACCTGCTGGGCAATCTCTATTTTACGCATACTGACCGGCCGACCCAGAAGAATCTCCAGCGTAATAAAAAGCAGATGGCCGCCATCTAGTACAGGAATCGGAAAGAGATTGAGAATGCCAAGGTTAACACTGATAATGCCCATAAAATAAAGCAAGCTCAAAATACCGGCTTTGGCATGTTGACCGGCCATCTGGGCAATCATAATCGGCCCGCCCAGGTCCTTGGCCGGGATCACTCTCTGTATCATTTTGACAAAACCAACCACCGTCAGGTAGGAAATCTTCCAGGTTTCACTCAAGCCCTGAATTAAAGCCTGCCCGGGTTGGTAATGTTTAATCTCAGTCTCTCCAGATGCCGTAATACCAATGATGTAAGTGACAACATTTTCACCGAACATATTTTTACTTTCGACCCGTTTCGGAACCACTCGGGTTTTAAGCTGTTGGTTTCCCCGCTCATAGGTTATATCGAGCTCACGGCCACCACTAGCCCTGACCACAGTGGATAACTGTTCCCAATTACTGATCACCTGACCATCGATTAAAACAATTTTATCACCAGCCTGAAACCCGGCGGAATAAGCCGGCATCTCGTGATTAACCTCACCGATTACCGAGCTTAAAGAGGGGACCCCAAAAAGATAAACCAAAGAAAAAACCAGGACGGCAAAGAGGATATTGGCTCCGGGGCCGGCAATAATAATTGCCAGCCGTTGCCAGGGACTCTTATACTCATAGGAAAAAGGTTTCTCTTCGGCTGTCAGTTCAACAACCGCATCACCTTTGCCCTCCCCCAACATCTTGACATAGCCCCCCAAAGGCACCGCAGAAAGCAGATACTCGGTCTCACCCTTACGAAAGCCGAAAAGGCGCGGCCCGAAGCCCAGAGAAAAAACCAGGACCCTGACCCCGCAGAATTTAGCTACGAGAAAATGACCAAGTTCGTGCACAAAGATAAGAATTCCTAAAACAACTATAGCTGAAACAGTACTGTACATAGATAAATTATCCTAACTATAAAATTGACTGCCGTACCCGGCTGTCAAAATCAAGAATTTCGGTAAGGGTTACAAAATCATTTCGGGCCACTGTATTGAGTACCTTTTCGACAGTCTTAGCAATCTCAAGAAAACCGATCTCACCCAGACGAAATTGTTCAACGGCAACTTCATTCGCCGCATTAAAAGCGATAGCTCCGCTGTCACCAGCCGCCAGTGCCTGGCGGACCAACCTTAAAGCCGGAAAGCGTTTCACATCAGCCCTGATAAAATCAAGCTGACCAATAACCGCCAGATCAAGTTTCGGCAGATCGAGAACCAGCCTTTCCGGATAACCCAAAGCATAGGCGATCGGCAGACGCATATCCGGCAAACCGAGCTGGGCCAGCACTGAACCATCAACATATTCAACCAGCGAATGAACGATACTTTGAGAATGAACCAGGACATCAATTCGTTCTGGAACAATATTAAAAAGCCAGCGAGCTTCAATGATCTCTAAAGCTTTATTCATCATAGTTGCCGAATCGATGGTAATTTTTGGCCCCATCTGCCAGCGCGGATGGCGCATCGCCTGAGCCGGAGTAACCTGTGCCATTTCGGCTAAAGAAAAATCCCGAAAAGGACCACCGGAAGCGGTCAGGATCAGTTTTTCAACACCCTTTCGGGGCTCTCCATTAAGGGCCTGCCAAATAGCCGAATGTTCACTGTCAAGCGGCAAAATAGCGGCCCCGGTTGCCGCCGCCACCTGGTTTAAAAGACGCCCGGCCATTACCATCGACTCTTTATTGGCTAGAGCCACATCTTTACCGGCCACAAGAGCCGCATGGGTCGGTTCCAAGCCGATCGAACCAACCATCGCGGCAACCACGATATCGGCTTGCGGATGGGTAGCCACCGCCACCGCCCCCGGCTGGCCAACCAGAACCGGAATCGAAAGACCACTATCCCGAAGCGCCCGGTTTAGTTCATCGGCCCCGGACTCTTCCTGCACAGAAAGTAACTGCGGTTGGAAACGCCGGGCTAAGGCAATCAAATTACTGATATTTCTCCCGCCGCCCATGGCGACCACCTGATAACGCTCCGGAAAACGGGAAACAATATCAAGAGTACTCTGACCGATCGATCCGGTAGCTCCCAAAAGAGCTATTTTTTTTACAGTTTTCGACAAAGTTACAAGACCCACAGACTATAACCATAAAAAATAACCGGCGCGGCAAAAAGTACACTGTCGACACGATCAAGAAAGCCACCATGACCGGGAATTAACTCACCGGAATCTTTGATACCGTGACTGCGTTTAAGAAAGGACTCAAAAAGATCGCCCAGCTGGCCAAGAAAATTGGCTGCTAAGCCTAAAACCACAATCTCATTCCAGGGCACATTCACCAGACCTAGCCAGTTAAGCAGAAGGGCAAAAAAAGCCGCACCAAAGAGTCCGGCGAGACTGCCCTCAACCGTTTTGTTGGGACTGATTGATGGTGAAAGTTTGCGTTTCCCAAGATAGGTACCGCAGTAATAGGAAAAGGCATCACCGCCCCAGGTCACCATCAAGACCATGGCCACCAAACTACGACCCTCAGGCAGATCCCAGATCAACAAGAGATGAGCAAAAAAGAAGGGTAGATAAAGAATAAAGAGTACCGCCAGAGCAAAACGGGGAAGTGCTTCCGCCTCCAGTCCCGCCTCGAAGAGCAATAAAACCAAAGTAAAGACAGCAATTGCCAAGGCCCCGGAGAGTGCTATTATGCCACCCATATAGGCCGCTATAAAGAGCAAAAAGGTGAGAAACCAAACCGGTCCGTGCAAAAGAAAACCTCCTCTTTCACCAAAGAAGAGGGGCCAGCTCTCATGTACCAAGAAAGCCAGAACCGCCAACAAGAGGATGAAGAAAAGCCATTTCGGAGCGACCGCCAGAAGCAGTACAATCAGGGGTAGAGCAACGGCAGCCGTTTTGACCCGGCGGCTGCAAAAAATTTTTCGAACGGTCTCGTTCATAGATACCCTCATAATTAAGAAAAGAATCGGTTTTAAAATTTATCTTTGGGAACCCGTTTCATCCGGGTCAGGGTACAAGATGACCAAAAGTTGTATTTTCTGAATTTAATAACCTCCACCTATAGTTGTTAGTAAAAAACACTGGCTACTGACGACTAAGAAATTATGGCTACTTTACCGAAACGGCGTTCACGTTGCTGAAAATCATCAATGATACGCAACAACTCCTTTTTGGAAAAATCGGGCCACAGAGTATCACTGAAATAGAGTTCGGTATAAGCCAGCTGCCAGAGCAGGAAATTACTTATACGATACTCACCACCGGTACGAATCATGATGTCGGGATCAGGCAGTCCTACCGTATCAAGATGAGCGGTCATAAGTTTTTCATCGATCTCATCACAAGAGTATTTCCCGGACTGAACCTCACGACAAATAACGGCTACAGCATCGCAAAGCTCATCACGCCCACCATAACTGATCGCCAGGTTAAGAATCATACCGCTACCTGAAGACGTTTGTCGACATGCTTCTTCAAGCTCTTTACGAACCACCGGATCAAGCCGTTCAAGACGACCGATAGCCCGCAGGCGAATATTCTTCTTTTTAAGACGCTTGGTTTCGCGACGCAGATAGTGCCGCAAAAGACGCATCAGGGCCGCCACCTCAAAGGCGGGACGCTGCCAATTTTCCGAAGAGAAGGCATAGAGGGTCAAAACTTCAACCCCGATCTCGGCGCAAACACTGACCATCCGGTCGACGGTCTCGGCCCCAGTTTCGTGCCCTTTAACCCGCAAATACCCATGTTGCTCGGCCCAGCGACCATTCCCATCCATGATAATGGCAATATGACGCGGCGGGCTGATATTTTTTTCAGATTCACTCATTTCCAAAACATCTACTCTTGAATAGGAATATAAGGTTTTTTAAATTATTAATGTACTAGTATAATATCACATTGAGGGTTGCAAGCCTTTTTAGGCCCGGCGAAAATACTCTGCCAACTAAAAACATGTCAAGAAAAAGTTGCTGGCGTCGTAAAAAGTTGAACTGACGACCTGAAAAAGGTAAAAGACCTCATGTTTACGAGAAAACCGATTATCCTGGCCCCGATGGCCGGCCTAAGTGATCGCCCGTTTCGCCGGCTCTGCCGCTCTTTTGGTGCCGACTTGTGCATCAGTGAAATGATCAGTGCCAAAGGACTGGTCTATGGCGACCGCAAAAGCCGAATTCTGCTGACTCCCGATAAAAGCGACCAGCCGTACTGGGTCCAGCTTTTTGGTTGTGAACCTGAGATCATCAGAGAGGCGGCTCAAATTGCGCTGGAGACCGGGGCCGATTTGATCGACATCAATATGGGGTGTCCGGTCAAAAAAGTCGTTAAAACCGGAGCCGGAGCCGCCCTGCTGCGCGATCCTCAACGGGCTGAGAAAATCATGCAAGCTCTTAACCGAGCCCCGGCCATTCCCTATACAATCAAAACCCGAAGTGGCTGGGATGCCAAACAAATAATCCTGGATCTCTTTATCGAGATGGCCGCCAACCATAATGCCAAAGCTCTTACTTGTCATCCACGCACGGCCACTATGATGTTTTCCGGCCGCGCCGACTGGCAGCAATTAATTAATGCCGCCCAAGATGCCCCCTTACCAATTATCGGTTCCGGTGACATTACTGACCCGCAAACGGCAATTGCGGCCCTGGCCCTACCCCACATGGCGGGTATCATGCTGGGCCGGGGAAGCCTCGGTCGCCCCTGGTTTTTCCGTGAGATTAAAGAACTACTTCAGAAAGGAACCCGCTGGTCTCCCGACCCAAAGTTGAAACAGGAAACCATCCTAAAACATGGAGACTTATTAAAAGAGGAGTATGGCGAAAAAACCGGCCTCCTCCTCTACCGCAAGCATCTAGCCTGGTACTCAAAAGGCATGACTAATGCCGCCACCTTCAGAAAACACCTTTTTACATTAACCCGTTTTATCGAACTGGAAAGTGCTATCAACGATCTCTTTGGCAACCCGATTTAATTGAAAACAAACCGGCTTCGGGATGGCGATAGAGAACATTTTCAACCTCGGCCGGGTAAACATTTTCACCTCCGCTGATAATCATATCTTTCTTGTGGTTAAAATCCTCACCTGCCTTACTCTTGAACAAAAATTATAATTTTTCAAAACCATTACAAAAAAAGCGTAAATAAAAACATAAAAAAGCTTGCATGCTAATAATTCGGTTGCTATTAAATTGCAAGCTTAGAACAAGGAGCATGAAATGAAAGTCGAAAATTGTATTTTTTTTCAAATGACAAAGGCCTGCCGGACTAGTGCCGCTTTCTGGGCAAAAAAAGTTGATCATTTAGGAGTTACAGCCTCACAAGCTATGGTCTTAAATTTTCTGGAAGAAGAAGATCGAGTCCTATCACGCACCTTAGGACAAAAAGCACAGATCACAAGTGCAACCATGACCGGCATCCTGGATCGATTGGAAAAAATATATCTGGTCGAGCGTCAACGCCATTCCAGTGATCGTCGAGCTATTTTAATCTGTTTGACAGAAGCCGGACAAAAGGTTGCAAAAGAAATCAATTCTATAATGGTAAAGGCTCACGAGGAGTATCTGGAGCTAATCAGTCCCGAAAATCGGAAATCATTTCAGGCTACACTTCAGCTACTCAGTAAAACATAAGAGGTTCTTGCAAAAACATATTCAAAAACATGAATAACTGTTAAGAATACTTAAAAAAGCGAGCTTCATCGGCTCTTCTGTGAGATAATACGTTCGCAAAAACAAAAAAGGAACTCCTTGAAGAATTGAAATCAATGCACAAGCGTTTTGCCGAACCGGATGGGTTATCGGTTGGCAATGAGAAAGCTGAAAAAACAATTCCCGTGCCCAAGGAAATCCTTCTCAATATTTTGAAGGAGCTCGTATCCCATGAGAGCCTGGACATGAAAATCTTATGGGCCAACCGGGTAGCATGTGAAAGAGGAGGAATGACAATTGACAAAATTGTGGGTCGTCATTGTTACGAAGTATGGGCAGGTCGCACCGAACCTTGTCCGGATTGCCCGGTCGAAAACGCCATAAAAACAGGACAACCCCATGAGACAGAAGTGGTCGATAAATATGGAAATGCCTGGTTGATACATGGTTATCCGATCCGGGATTCAAAAGGAAATATAACCAGCGGAATGGAAATTGCGAAACTTCTTATCCTGTCTCCCAGGACAATTGATCTCCATCGATTA
>CAZUXG010000040.1:0-18015 GCA_964623985.1 uncultured Thermodesulfobacteriota bacterium
GGCTCTCGGGTTGACTAATCCACTGGCCAGCCCGGGGCTGGTGGCTCTGGTCGCTTTTCTGGTAACCTTTTTCTCCGCCTCTCAGGATATCGTTGTCGATGCCTACCGTCGGGAAGATCTTTCTGATCTGGAACTGGGGTTGGGATCTTCACTCTATGTCAATGGTTATCGGATGGGGATGTTACTGGCCGGCAGTGGCGGTCTGATTATGGCCGACTATCTTTCCTATCGCTCAGTCTATTTGATTTTGGCGGCAGCGATGCTGGTGGGTGTGGTGACGACCTGTTACTGTCGGGAACCGCAGCACTCTCAAGGGTTGCCCACAACCTTCAAAGAAGCTGTGGTTGGTCCTTTCGCTGATTATTTTAGTCGTCGCGGAGCCCTGTTACTGCTCGCCTTTATTCTCTTCTACAAAATTGGCGACCAGATGGCTTCGACTATGACTATGCCTTTCTATCTTGAAATCGGTTTTTCGAAAACCGAAATTGGTACGGTAGTTAAGCTTTTTGGTTTCTGGGCCACGATTTCCGGTGGTCTGTTGGGCGGGATTGTCCTGCTGAGACTCGGCATCTATCGCTCCCTCTGGATCTTTGGTATCCTGCAGGCAGTTTCGACCGCCGGTTTTGCCCTGCTTGCCCAGGTTGGTGCTGAAATTTCTCTGTTGGCGTTGGTGATTGCCTTTGAAAATCTCAGCGGCGGCATGGGGACGGCCGCTTATATCGCTTATATGGCCAGTCTTACAAATAAAAAATTTACCGCTACTCAATATGCCCTGCTCTCCAGCTTGATGGGAATCCCTCGCGTCCTAGCCTCGGCTCCCACCGGGTTTGTTGTCTCCGCTCTAGGCTGGAGTCCGTTTTTTATTTTCTGCACCTTTGCCGCCTTGCCCGGACTCCTGCTGTTGGCTTGGATCAATCGTGATGGGTAGTCCGGGATACTTACCTTGTGGGGTAAAACAAAGGGTTTTTCATCGATTCAGGGACTTGCTACCCCATGTTTAAACATGATTTCAAGACACCCTTTAGTCTGGATGAATCAAATGCTAAGGTAACCGGGATAACCGGGAAGCAAAAACTTGTAGACGGCCCCCGGTTAACCCATCCCGATTTCTATTTTTCGTACACCTTCTCCGCTCCTTCTGATAGAGCTCGGCAATTTCCGTATTTACTTTGATGCTTCAATGGTTTATAAATATTTCTCTATAGTAGGTGAAATCATTTCCAGAAATCTACAACTCAGTTCGGTTTATCATTTATCCAGCTTTTCACAAGTTTAAACACCAATTTAAAGCGGTTTTTTTGAAAAACCGGGTTCTTGTGTTTGTTGAGAGCTGGGCCGTTTATACAATCGTTCTTCCATCAGATAAGCGTAAAAAACAACCTGAATAATAATATGAACTCAGATAGTATTGTCGCCGGACTTAATCCGGTACAGCGGGAAGCGGTAATCAATAGTCAGGGGCCTTTGCTGATTCTGGCCGGTGCAGGTAGCGGTAAGACCCGGGTCATTGTGCATCGAATTGCTTACCTGATTGCGGTTGGAGGCGTGGCCCCACAGGAGATTATGGCGGTTACCTTTACCAATAAGGCGGCCCAGGAGATGCGCGAACGGGTTCGGGAGATGATTGGTCCGGTGGCCCAGAGTATGTGGATTTCGACCTTTCATTCAAGCTGCGCCCGGATCTTACGCAATCATGGTGACCTTTTGGGGTTTTCCTCTAAATTTTCGATCTACGCCGACAAGGAGCAGATCGCTTTGCTTAAAGAAGTTGCTCGTAAACTTAATCTTTCAGCGACTATGTTTCCGGCTGAATATCTTCGTTCAGTGATTGATGATGCAAAAAATCGTGGGATTAATCCGGATGAGTATACTTTAGAGGCCCGTCAGGCTCAAAATCCCAAACTCCGGCGGGTAGCTGATGCTTACAAACTCTATCAGGATAGTCTGAAAAAAAATGATGCCCTCGATTTTGGCGATCTACTTTTTCAGACCGTGGTTCTCTTTAATAACCATCCCGAACTGTTGGAGTCTTTTCGGGAGCGTTTTCATTATATCATGGTCGATGAATATCAGGATACTAATGAAGTTCAGTATCGTCTTATCAGTCTGTTGGCCGAGCCTCGGCACAATCTCTGTGTGGTCGGTGATGATGATCAGTCGATCTACAGTTGGCGTGGGGCCCAGATTAAAAATATCCTCGATTTTGAGTCCGACTACCCGGAAGCCAAGGTCGTGCGTCTTGAAGAAAACTATCGCTCAACGGCCACCATTCTGGCTGCCGCCAACCGAGTGATCGCCGGCAATCAAAAACGCAAAGGTAAAGATCTTTGGACAAAAAATTGTTCCGGCGACCTGGTTTCTCTCTATCTTGCCGCCAACGAAGCTGATGAAAGCAGTTATGTTATAAAACGGATCAGTACTTCGGTTAGGCAACCCGGCGACTTTGCCGTTTTTTACCGGACCAATGCCCAATCCCGAATTTTAGAAGAGGGTTTGAGCCGTCGGGCGATTCCTTATACTATCGTTGGTGGGACAAAATTCTATGAACGGGCTGAAATCAGGGATATTCTTGCCTATCTCAAGGTGGTTAACAACGAGCGTGATGGTGTCAGTCTCAAGCGAATTCTTAATGTGCCTACTCGTGGTGTTGGCAAGACTTCGATTGAGCATCTTCAGGTTTATGCCGAAGAGCATCATTTGAGTCTCTGGGAGACCTTGGAAAAGCTTGAATCGGAAGCCCTCATTCGCGGGGGAGCTCGCAATGCATTGCTCGGCTTGGTTGATATGATCCGGCAGTGGCGGCGGGATCAGGGGGGGTGCAAGCCCAGCGAACTTTGTGTCAGGATTATTGCCGAAATTGGGTTTGCCGCGTGGTTGCAAAAAAATAATGATCCGGTTCAGGCCCAGACCCGGGGCGAGAATGTTGCCGAGCTCTTGAACGCGATTGAACTCTGGGAAAACGAACAGGAGAAGCCGACCCTGGCTGCCTATCTCGAAAATGTTGTTCTGATTAACGATGATTGTCTGTCCGGTGAGGAGTCTTCACGGGTTACCTTGATGACGGTTCATCGGGCCAAGGGGTTGGAGTTTGATGAAGTCTTTCTTGTCGGTCTCGAAGAGGGACTCTTCCCCGGGCGTCGCAGTTACGAAAAACCGGAACTTTTAGAAGAGGAGCGGCGGCTCTGTTACGTCGGTATGACCCGGGCCCGGGAAAAGCTGCATATGACGGCTTGTCGCGTCCGTCACCTCTACGGCCAGACCGTTGATAACCGTCCTTCACGCTTTCTGATGGAAATTCCTTTGGAACTCCTGAAGCGTGAAGATCGTCAGCGGAGTGCGACCCTGAAGCCGGGGTATACATACTCTGGAGCTCAAAAAGAGTCTGTTCCCCGTTCGGGTCTTCGCTCTCAAAAAGGCGTGGTCCCCCAGCCTGTATCCTGTCGGACGCCGGGAGCGACTGACAAGGTTAAACCTGTGAAAGGACCTGGTCAAGGCTCTTTCCCGCAGGGCTGCCATGTCGAGCATGCGGTTTTTGGTCCCGGCGTGGTGGCCGGGGTTAAAGGTTCGGGAGAGGCGACCAAACTCGATATTATATTTCGTGATCGAGGGCGTAAACTTTTGCTTCTTAAATTTGCTTCACTTAATAAAATCGGCTAGGCAAAAACCTTTTTTTGTTTGACTTTATAATGTCAGGTGGGCTAATATCCCCAGCTCTCGTAATTTTGCCTTCCGGGAGAGGTGCGCCTTCCGGGGACTTACCTATTAAATTTTAGAAGAACGATTTTAGGGGAATTCCCTGCTGATGTTTGAGTCGCTTTCTGACAAACTGGATATAACGTTCAAGAAACTGCGCGGCCAGGGTCGTTTGACGGAGGATAACGTCAAGGATGCCTTGCGCGAGGTGCGCCTGACTCTGCTCGAAGCGGATGTCAATTTTCTTGTCGTTAAGCAGTTTGTCAAGGCGGTGCGCGAACGGGCCATGGGTAGCGAAGTCCTTGAGAGTCTGACTCCGGCCCAGCAGTTTGTTAAGATTGTCAATGAAGAGCTGGTTGCCCTGATGGGAGGGAGTGCCGTAGGTCTTGATCTTAATGCCGCCCCGCCGGTTGTGGTTATGATGGTCGGCCTCCAGGGTTCCGGGAAAACAACCTCCTCCGGTAAGCTGGCGCTCTCTTTGAAAAAAAGTAAACGCAATCCTTTGTTGGTTTCGGTTGATGTCTACCGGCCGGCGGCGATCGACCAGTTGCAGAGTCTCGGCCGCCAGATTGACGTGCCGGTCTATCCATCTGAAACTAAACAGGACCCGGTCAAGATCAGCCGTTTGGCCTTGGAGATGGCGAAGCAGCAAGGTCATGATACGGTGATTATCGATACCGCCGGACGTTTGCAGATCGATGAAAAACTGATGGCCGAGCTGGAGAAGATAAAGGCTGCTGTCAAGGCCCATGAGATTCTGTTGGTGGCTGATGCTATGACTGGTCAGGAAGCGGTCAATATTGCCAAAACCTTCAATGATACCCTCGATATTACCGGGGTGGTCCTGACCAAACTCGATGGTGATGCTCGGGGTGGGGCGGCTCTGTCGATTAAAGCGGTTACGGGCAAACCGATCAAGTTTGTTGGTGAAGGGGAAAAGCTCAGCGCCCTTGACATCTTTCATCCCGATCGCATGGCTTCGCGGATCCTCGGGATGGGGGATATGTTGACCCTGATCGAGAAAGCCCAGGATGTAGTCGATCAGAAGAAAGCTGAAGATCTGGCCCGGAAGTTGCGAAAAAACGAGTTTTCTCTCGAAGATTTTCGTTCTCAACTGCAACATATCAAGAAGTTGGGCTCGGTTGGCGGGATTATGAAGATGATTCCCGGTATGGGGAAACTTCGGGACAAAATCGGAGATGAAGCAATCGATGAGAAAGAGCTGGTCATGATTGAGGCGATTATCAACTCGATGACCGATAAAGAGCGCCATGATCACCGGCTGATTAATGGCAGTCGCCGTAAACGGATCGCCAAAGGTAGTGGTACCACTGTTCAAGATATCAATCGCCTGCTTAAAAACTTTCTCGAGATGAAGAAAATGATGAAAAAGTTTAATAAGATGGGCCCCAAAGGCTTGAAACGAATGCTGGGACAACTTGGATAATTTATAAACGGTTTGGTACTCTCTAGGTGTCGCCCTCGAGTTGTCTTGATGCGGGGACATTGCTTCTCGGTCGGGTTAAGTAAAGTTCGCCGTTATCCGCTGTGAATTAACTTTTGAAAGAATACCTGAATAGGTTGAAAAGGTTTTAAACTTTGGATGGAGCCTTAATACAGCTTCTCACATTATTAACATTAAGGAGAAAGAAACAAATGGCAGTAAAACTCAGATTGACGCGGCGGGGGGCGAAAAAGAAGCCTTTCTACCGTATTGTAGCGGCTGATACGGAAGCCCCTCGGGATGGCCGTTTTCTTGAAATTGTCGGGACCTATGATCCCAATCTCGATCCGGCGGTTGTCGTTTTACACGATGACAAATTGAATTACTGGCTCGATCAGGGGGCTCTGCCGACGGCGACTGTGGCTAATCTTATTAAAAAGGTCCGGAAAGCTACCCCGGAAACATCAGCTTAAATAGTCCTCACCTATCCAAGGTGGCTGGAGAGAAGCAATGTACAAAGATTTGATTGAGTACCTGGCGAAGTCCCTGGTCGATAATCCAGATGAGGTTGAGGTCCGGGAACGTGAAGAGGAAAATTCAGTTCAGCTGGAACTCTGCGTAAATCAGAAAGATCTCGGTAAAGTGATCGGCCGTCAGGGTAAGACGGCTCGGGCCATGCGTACTATTTTAGGGGCTGCAGCGGCTAAGGAAGGGCGTCGCGCCAGCCTCGAAATTGTCGAATAGCGGCTGTTGTGCCAGGTCCCTGCTTTTTCAGCTAGAGATCATATTGTAGAAGTTGTAGACCTATGAAAGATCCCTGGGTGGTCTTAGGTGAGATTGTTAAAGCGCAAGGTTTGCATGGTGAAGTCAAGGTTCGCTCAGAGATTGAGAATCCTGAGAATTTCCTCCTGCCGAGTCTCTGCTTGCGTTGTGCCGACGGATCATACAAGCCTTTAACGGTACAGAGGTACAGATTCCAAAAAGGTGGTTTTGTTCTCAGTCTTGTCGGTTGTGAATCGATTGATCAAGCGCTATCTTTTATGGGTTGCGAACTTGTTTGTCAGGGTAGTCGGTTACCCTCTTTGCCTGACGATGAGTATTACCATTTTCAGTTACTGGGTTTGCCGGTATTTGATTGGCAGGGGAAAGAACTTGGTAAATTGTCTGAAATTATGCAGACTGCGGCCCATGAAATCTATGTGGTACAGCCTCAAGTTGGTTGTCAAGGTGAGGGAGAGCTTCTGTTGCCCGTGATTGCGGCCTATATTATAGATATTGATCTTGAAGCCGGGAAAATCGTGGTCGACCCATGTGGAAAGGGTGGTGTCGCGTTCGAAAGCCCAGCGGAATTGTCACCTGAATGATTATTGATGTGGTGACTATTTTCCCCCGGATGTTTGATTCTCCTTTTGCCGAGAGTATTATTCATCGAGCCCGGGAGAAAGGTCAGTTTAGTTTACGGGTTCACGATCTCAGAGATTACTGTCACGATCGTCATCGGGTGGTTGATGACTATCCCTATGGTGGCGGAGCCGGTATGGTAATGCGCCCGGAACCGGCGTTCAGGGCTCTTCAGGACCTCCGCGATCCAAACTTTTCCGGTGAGGTACTTTTGCCTTCACCTTCGGGAGAGCCTTTTACACAGGCCTTGGCGCAGCAACTTAGTACCCTCCAGCAACTGATCATATTTTGCCCTCATTATGAGGGGCTTGATGAGCGGGTCAGCACTATGGTTGACCGGGAAATAAGTCTGGGAGATTATATTCTGACCGGTGGTGAGTTGCCAGCCATGGTGATGATTGATGCGATGGTCAGACTCTTGCCTGGCGTTCTGGGCTCGGCGGCTTCGCTTGAAGAAGAGAGTTTTTCTCCATTACTGGAGTATCCTCACTATACCAGGCCGGCGGAGTTTGCCAGTTTGGAGGTTCCAAAGGTTCTGCTTTCAGGTCACCATGCCCGGATTAAGGAGTGGCGTCGTCGGCAAGCTTTGCGGCGAACCTTTGAACGCCGGCCTGATCTTTTGTCTCAAGTCGACTTGACTGCAAAAGAAAAACAACTCTTGGGCCAATGGCAGCAAAATGATCATAACCTCGATGAGGTTTGACTGTTTTTATAATTAACGTTGTTAAAATCTTATGTATTGATAAGTATTAGAGAGAGAGCAAATGAACACAATTGCACAGATTGAACAAAACAGTATGCGAATGGACATCCCTTCTTTTAAGGCTGGAGACACCCTGAAAGTGCATGTCAAAATTCGTGAAGGTGAGAAACAGCGGATTCAGATTTTTCAGGGTTTTGTCCTGCGCCGTCAGGGAGAGAGTAGCCGGGAGACCTTTACCGTGCGTAAGGTGTCGGGTGGTATCGGGGTCGAACGGACCTTTCCTGTGCATTCTCCCATGGTTGACAAAATAGAATTGGTTAATCGCGGTCGGGTGCGCCGGGCCAAACTTTACTATATGCGGAAATTGCGTGGTAAAGCGGCCCGGATCAGAACTATCAATTGATTTTTCATCCATCTTTATGGTAGTCAACCCTCCACAGCTGAAAGCTTATTTTTAGATGGGTGGTTCACCGAAAGAAGCTATAGCCGATCTCATGACCCGCCTTGGGCGACCACGTATTGTTGGTGTTGATGAGGTTGGCCGGGGCTGCTTGGCGGGTCCGGTGATTGCTGCAGCGGTTCTGTTACCCCCCGACTTTTCCATAGTCGGGGTGGACGATTCCAAGAATTTGAGTGCCAAGCAACGTGAGCTGATTTTTAATCAATTAGCGAAAACCGGTATTTCCTTCGGCCTTGGCGTGGTCTCCGCCGAAGAGATAGATCAACTCAATATTCTGCAGGCATCCCTTAAAGCGATGGTCAAGGCCCTGACGTCAATGCATCAGGTTTTTGACTTGGTGGTGGTTGACGGTTGTCAACGTTTGCCTTTGTACCTTCCTCAATACCCTTTGATTCGGGGTGATTCTCTTTGTCTGCCGGTTGCGGTTGCTTCGATTATCGCAAAAGTTGTTCGTGATCGACAGCTGCTCTACTACGATCGTCGTTTTCCCGAGTATGGATTTGCCCGCCATAAAGGCTATGCAACGGTGGCTCATCGGCGGGCCCTCACCTCTAAAGGACCTTGTGCCTTGCATCGTAGAAGCTTTCGTTATAAAACTGTAGAGTGTGATGAGTGAAGACCTGCGTCATAATCTTGGGCGCTGGGGCGAAGATACGGCGGCCGTCTATCTGAAGAACCAGGGAATGTCTATTGTTGAACGTGGTTTTCGTTGTCGTTTCGGTGAAATAGATATTATCGCGCAAAACTCAGAAGTTCTGGTTTTCTGTGAGGTTAAAACCCGTCGCCGGGAGACTTTTGGTGCGCCTCAGGAGGCGGTCTCATGGTCGAAGCAGAGACGTCTTACCAAAACGGCCGGTTGGTACCTCAATCAGTGTCCCTGGGATGGTGAATTGCGTTTTGATGTGATAGCGATCCTGGCCCCAAAAGGTAGAAAGCCAGTTATTGAGTGGATACAGGATGCTTTTGCCTGGGAATAATAATTAATGAGAGAAGAAAAATCATGACCGAAAATAAATCTGAGTACGAAACGCCTGAAGACGCCGCCGAGGTAGAGCGTCTTAATGATCCAGCCTGGATGCAGAAAACCTTAGGTGAACTGGACGACAACCTGGAATCGGTCTCCGATGAGTTGAAAAAATCATATACTCAGTTGGCGGCCGGGGTGGCCCAGATTGAAAAAGAGTTAAAAGAGGCCTTTGAGGCCGGGGATGAGATGGCTTATCAGGCTGCCAAGCTCAAGAAGCATATGATTCTTGAGAGGCTAAGAGAATTAGAGGCCCTGCAACTTTGAAGGAGATGGCTGAGTTTCTTTTTACTGCAGCTATGCTGCGGCGGACCCCGCGTAGCGGTTTACAGTTTCTAGGTAGTGGTCGAGAGTCGGTGGCCGAGCACGTTTTTCAGACCATGATTACCGGTTATGCTTTGGTGAAAATGGAAATTGAGAACGGGGTGGAGGTCGATGAGAAGCGGCTTTTGCAACTCTGTCTGCTGCATGATCTGCTTGAGACTCGAACCGGTGATCTCAATTATGTTAATAAAAAATATCTTGAGGTCGATGAGGCAAGGGCCATGGAAGATATGTGCCGGCCGTTATTTTTTGGTGGTGAGATGACGGCCCTGATCGAAGAGTTTGAACAAAAAGAGAGTCCTGAAGCCCGGCTCGCGGCCGATGCCGATCAGCTGGCCCTGATTGTCCTGGTCAAGGAGCAACAAGATCTTGGCAATCCTTATGCGAAAAAATGGTTGACTGTGGCCCGGCAACGTCTCCTAACTGAATCAGGTCGGGCTTTAGCCAAAGGTCTGTATGAAAGTGACTGGGCTTCCTGGTGGTTCAGCAAGGACAGTAATGAGTGGTGGGTCAACGGTAAAAACTAAAAATGGAGAGAGGTAAATGAAGGGCTTATTGTTGAAGATCTTGGCTGGATTGTTTCTGACCAGTTTTTTTATGGTCTCTTTGATACAGGCAGAAACCATCAAGATCCCGGTGGCTTCTCCTTTTACCGGCCTTCTGGCCTCTTTTGGGGAAGGGGTCAAGAACGGAGCCCTTCTTAAAGCCGAGGAGATTAATGCCGGTGGTGGTATTAATGGCAAGTTAGTCGAGATCGTTCTTGGTGACGAACTTTGTGATCCCAAGGAAGCGGCCGCAGTTGCCACCCGTTTTGCCAGTGATCCCAAGGTTGTGATTGTAATTGGCCATCTTTGCAGTTCGGCAACTTTAGCGGCCTTGCCGATCTACAAAGAAGCCGGGCTCCCAGCGATTACTCCGGCGTCGACCAATCCCGAGATCGGAAAATCCAGTCCCTACTATTTTCGTAATGTCTACAAAGACGATTTCCAGGGAAATTTTCTCGCCAACTACGCCAAAAAAGTGTGTGATTTTAAGAAGATCGCCATTTTTTATGAAGTTAACGACTATGCCATGGGCCTCAAAGAAGCCTTTGTCAGGCAGGCAAAAAAGCTTGGTTTACGGGTGATTGGGGCTGAAGCCTATATGTCTGAAACAACCGATTTTAAGGCCCAGTTAAGCAAATTTAAGATGATGCGGCCCGATGCTATCTTTATTCCCGGTTACGCTCCACAGGCCACTTTGCTGATTTCCCAAGCTCGCAGCTTGAGGATGAAATGTGCCTTTTTTGGGGCTGATGGTCTCGATGATGAGATTATGTTGAAAAATCCTGCTGCTGATGGTCTTTTTGTCACAACCCCTTTCCTGGTTGACCGGGGTGGGGCGATTGTTAAGGAATTTGTTGAGCGCTACCGGCAGAAATTTTCGATTGAGCCCAACTGGTTTGCCGCCAACACTTATGATGCTATCGGTTTGGCGATTGCCGCAATAACCGCAGCCGGGCTTGATCGGGAGAAGGTGCGGGCCTACTTGGCCGGGATCTCTTCTAAAGAGAAAGCTTTCCAGGGAATTACCGGGGCGATCTATTTTGATGAGAACGGTGATTGTCTGAAAGCGGCTTTTGTTAAGGTTATCAAAGATGGTCAATGGGTTAGTGCCGATGAACAACTACAATAATTATGGCTTTGTAAAATGTCCACCTGCTTCGCGCCCCAAGGGCACTTCCTCGCATAGCTCGGAGTGTTGTCGCGGCAACCTTCGTCACTGAGGCGTACTATTTGTACGCCTCATTCCTCAGGTCTTGCACGCCTAGCATCTGAACATTTTACTTTGCCATACAGTACAAATTTTTTATGCTTACCGCCATTCTGGAACAATCGTCTCTCTTCCTGCAGCAGCTGGTTAACGGGATAACCCTGGGGAGCATCTACGCCCTGATTGCGGTTGGCTATACAATGGTTTACGGGGTCATTCAGCTGATAAATTTTGCTCATGGTGAAATTTATATGCTGGGGGCCTTTCTCAGCTTCTCCCTGCTCTCCGGATTTTTCGGGTTTGGTCTGCCTTTCGGTTTGGCTGTGTTGTTGTCCGTACTGGTTTGCGCTCTAGCCGGGGTTTTGCTCGATGTCGTAGCTTATCGGCCTTTGCGCCGGGCTCCCCGGTTGGCAGCTCTGATTACGGCGATCGGCATGTCTATATTCCTGCAGAATCTGGCCCTGCTAATCTGGGGTGCCCAGATTAAATCATTTCCTCAGAACGCTATTCCCAGTTTTCTTTATGAACCGGCATTGTTGCTTGGTGATGTGGTGATCAGCTGGTTACAGGTGGTCATTTTATTGACCGTAATCTTTTTAATGCTGGTTTTGCAGTTGATTGTTCACTATACCAGAATAGGCCGAGCTATGCGGGCCATCGCTCAGGATAAGACAGCGGCTTCCCTGATGGGTGTCAATGTTGACCGAGTGGTATCCTATACCTTTGCGCTGGGATCGGGTCTCGGCGGGGTGGCGGGAATTCTGGTTGGGCTTTACTACAATGCCGTCTATCCGACGATGGGCTATTTTGCCGGTATAAAAGCCTTTGCGGCCGCTGTCTTAGGGGGTATCGGGAGTATTCCCGGGGCTATTCTGGGCGGTGGTATTCTGGGCCTGGCTGAAGTTTTTGGTGGCGGTTATATATCCTCTTCCTATAGTAACGGGATTGCCTATGCGGTGATGATCCTCGTGATTCTGGTCAAGCCGACCGGTCTTTTTGGCCGGCACCTTCGGGATAAGGCGTAAGGCGGTGGTTTAAAACTTATGCATCTAGATGATCGCCTTTTCAGTGACAAGAGATTCTATCTGCCCCTGTTGGCGGCCGTCCTGGTTCTGCCCTGGCTGCCGATGGGGATTTGCGGACCTTATGTTCTCCGGGTTGCAACCCTGACTCTGGTTTATATGGTTCTTGCCTTGGGGCTCAATGTGGTGCCCGGGTTTACCGGTCTCCTTGATCTTGGTTATGTCGGTTTTTTTGGTCTGGGGGCTTATACAGCCGGTCTTTTGACGGTCCACTATCAATGGAGTTTGTGGTTGGTGTTGCCGCTGGCGGCGCTTAACGGCGCTTTATGGGGGGTCTTGCGTGGGGCCCCGACCCTAAGGCTTTCCGATGACTATTTTGCAATCGTTACCTTCGGCTTTTCAGAACTTATTATCCTGGTCATTCGTAATGAGCATTGGTTAACCCGTGGTCCCATGGGAGTTCCGGGTATTGCCCGGCCCGATTTTTTCGGCAAGGTTCTCGATCAGCCCTGGCAGGCTTTTTATCTAATTTTATTTTTTCTTTTTCTGGTTTTGTGGGTGGTGGTCAGAATTCGCAGCTCACGTTTGGGCCGGGCCTGGTTTGCGATACGTGAAGATGAGATTGCGGCAGAGTGCGTTGGGGTCAATGTTGCCAGTTATAAAATTATCGCTTTTGCCTTAAGTGCGGCAATCGGGGCTTTGGCCGGGGCTTTTTATGCTCGCTGGTTTCGTTTTATTCATCCCGATATGTTTAAATTCTGGGAATCCATCCTTATTCTCTGTCTCATAGTTTTTGGTGGTATGGGGAGTATAAGCGGAGCCCTGCTTGGAGCCCTGATTCTGGTTCCTTTGACTGAAGTCTTGCGAATTATTTTGCCGGCCGAGCTGAGTAACGCTCGTTATCTGCTCTTTGGTCTGCTCATCGTTTGTATGATGCGCTGGCGCCCGGCTGGGCTTTTGCCGGTTCAAAAAGAGTGATAGCATCGTAAAAAACACTATTCTTTGGATGTCGAAATTTTTACTTAGCCATCCCGCGCTTTTTATGAATGGATCAAAACTTGAAAACCTGTAGGGCTCCGGTTTTGCCGGATTAGGGTAGCTTTTTTAATGGCCGAGCGTAAAACAGGTGAGTATCTTCTGAAGACCCACAATGTGGTGAAAAAATTTGGAGGTCTAACTGCGGTCAAAAAGGTTTCGCTTAATGTCAGAGCTGGCGAGATCGTCGGCCTGATTGGTCCTAACGGGGCCGGGAAAACCACCTTTTTCAACTGTCTCAACGCCATTGCCGTACCGACTTCGGGAGAGATTATCCTTGCCGGTCACAGCCTTGTCAGTCAGGTCAGTCCGGCCACCGGCCGCTTGGTTTTTCGGTCAGGACTTCTTTTTGCCCTGCTTTCTTTGTTCTGGTTACCCCTGGTTTTAGGGGTTGTTTGGCCGGAGACCTTCTTTCGTCTGGAAGCGGTTCTGGCACTTTCAACTTTGGCCCTCTTTCGTGTCTATCTGCTGCACCCTTTAAGTCGTTTTCGGCCATGGAGCAGGCTTTTGCTGATTATCTTTGTTCTGGTTGACGGCATCTGTGCGATTGTTTGGCTCTGGCGCAGTCCGGAATTTTCGGAAGTCAGTTTTTTTGATCTTTTCCCCTTCTATCCGCTGCTTGTGCCAGGAACCCTTTTACTCCTGGTTGCAACCCCGGTTCTCCTGTTGTTATTTAATCTGCCAAGGGTCAAGGAAGCTTTCGGTCAGCATTTGAGGGCCGATGCCATTACCAGGTTGGGGGTTGGTCGGACCTTTCAGAATATTCGTCTTTTTTCCTCCTTGTCGGCACTTGATAATGTCAAGCTGGGCCGTCATTGCCGTACCCGGGCCAATTTTTTCGGGATTGTCTTGGCTCTGCCTCAGATCCGCAAAGAAGAGCGGGATTCAGCTGAGAAAGCGGCTGAATGCTTAAGGTTTGTCGGTCTTGGTAAACAGCTTTCGAGCCGGGCCGGTTCTTTGCCCTATGGTGATCAGCGTCGTCTGGAAATTGCCCGGGCTCTGGCTACCGAACCTAAGTTGTTGCTTTTAGATGAGCCGGCGGCCGGGATGAATCCGACTGAGTCGGCTGAGCTTATTACCCTGGTGCGCAGGATCAGTGAGGCCGGTATTGCAATTCTGATTATCGAGCATGATATGAAGGTGATAATGAATCTGGCTGACCGAATCTATGTTCTTGATCACGGCGAATTGATCGCTTCCGGGACCCCGGCTGAGGTTCGCAGCAACGATAAAGTGATTGAAGCCTATCTGGGAGCTCAGCATGCCGTTTCTGAAGCTTAAAGATATCCACTATTATTATGGTAATATTCATGCTTTGAAAGGGGTTGATCTGGAAGTTTATGCCGGCGAGATCAGAACCTTGATCGGGGCCAATGGTGCCGGTAAGTCGACGACCCTGATGGTGATCAGTGCGATCTTTAAGCCGCAACAGGGAGAGATTCTATATCATGGAACGTCGTTGGTCGGTCGGGCTCCGGATGAGATTGTCAAGGCTGGACTTTGTCAGGTGCCGGAGGGGCGGCGTATCTTTCCGGGGCTTACAATTCAGGAAAATCTTGAAATGGGAGCCTATTGCCGGCGGGTAAAAGCCGCGATTGCCGCTGATCTCGAAATGGTTTATGACCTCTTTCCGGTACTCGGTGAACGGCGCCGGCAGGCCGGAGGTACGCTTTCCGGGGGTGAACAGCAGATGTTGGCGATCGGTCGCGCTCTGATGTCGCAGCCCCAGCTTTTGTTGCTTGATGAACCCTCTCTCGGGTTAGCCCCCTTAATGGTTGAGAAGATCTTTTCTATTATTGAACGGATTGCCGGGGAGGGGATTACTATCCTGCTGGTTGAACAGAATGCTCATGCCGCCCTTAATCTGGCGGATTATGGTTATGTGATGGAGACCGGCAAGATCATTCTGGAAGCGCCGGCCTCCGAATTATTGCGTGATGAACGGGTCAAAGAGGCTTATTTAGGAGAATGATATGGAAAAACAAATTATTTGGCGAGTTGCAAAATCGTGGTCTGTAAAAGAGAAAGGGTTGCGGGCTTTTCTGCTCTCCAAAGATCGTGAATTTTTTACGCTTTTTCAGGATTTAGAAGAAAAACTAAAAGTTTTTAAAGAGCGTAAACTCGAAAAATCCCTGCTTTTGAGTACCTCGCAGTTGACCTCAGCTGACTACTTTGTACCGCTGGCCCAGTTTAAACACCTTAACATCTGGGAAGCGGTAAAATGTGCAGCTTTGCAGGCTTACAAGGAGGCTGTGGCGCTTAAGATATCGCCTTTGCTTCTGGTTCTTGACGCTCCCGAGGCCAGTGGCTTTCATAAAAAAGCGCTGGAAGGAATTATTCTTGGGGCCTATTCCTATGAGCAGTTTAAGACTGCGCCTCCAGATGAAGATAAAGAGGATTTTTGTCCAGAAGTTATCTTTGTTATTGGTGGTCTCGATCTGCCACTTATTGAAGCGGATCTGGGACGACTTGAGATTGTCTGTCAGGCAGTTAACCGCGTGCGTGACCTGGTTAACCATCCTCCCGCCTATCTGGGGCCGGAAGAGTTTGTCGATGAGGCAGTAAAAAGTGCTGGTCGCTGTGGTTTGCAGATTGATCTCTGGGATGAAAATCGTCTCTTAAAAGAGGGCTATAAAGGTCTTCTGGCGGTTGGCTGCGGTAGTTGTAAACCTTCGCGCATGGTTAAGTTGACTTATGAGCCGGAAGCGGCTGAGTCAGACACTCTGCCGCATGTTGTCCTTGTTGGTAAAGGAATTACTTTTGACTCTGGTGGACTTTCGCTTAAACCGGGAGCTTCGATGGTCGATATGAAATCCGATATGGCCGGGGCCGCCGCCGTGCTTGGCGCTCTCGAGATTATCGGCCAGCTCGGGGCTCAGGTTAAGGTAACAGGAATTTTGGCTCTGGCGGAAAATATGCCGAGTGGTGATGCTCAGGTACCGGGAGATATCATTGTTATGAAAAACGGCAAATCGGTGGAAGTTAAAAATACCGATGCCGAAGGCCGCCTCATTCTGGTTGATGCCTTGCAGCTCGGAGCCTCTTTGAAACCCGATTACATGGTTGATGCCGCAACCCTGACTGGTGCCTGCCGGGTGGCTCTGGGAATTCAGGTTGCCGCAGTTTTAGGGCGTGATCGTGATTTGATCAGCCGGTTGATCAAGTCCGGTGAGGAGAGTGGCGAAATTATCTGGGAGTTGCCGTTTGAAAAAGCTTATCTTGAAGATCTGAAATCCGATTTTGCCGATATCTCCAATATCGGTAACAGCGCTTATGGCGGGACGATTACGGCTTCTCTCTTTTTGGGTGAATTTGTTCCCGAAGAGATTCCCTGGGCCCATCTCGATATCGCCGGGCCTGCCTATCCCGGCAAAAAATGGAAATATTTCGCCCCCGGTGCCACCGGTTTCGGGGCCCGGCTGATGGCCGGATTCGTGAAAAACCTGTGGAAATAATTTAACTGAAGCCTATGTCCCAACCTCTGGTCAGCGTTATTATCCCGACGTTCAACCGGGCCCGATCGCTAATTCAGGCGGTGGCGTCGGTCTTGGCTCAGAGCTACTCTAATCTCGAAATCATCGTTGTCGATGATGGCTCGACCGATAATAGTGCTGATCTTTTGCATAGCCGGTTTGGGTCGCGCATCAGATTATTGCGCTTGCCTCGCAATCGTGGGGTCAGCTATGCCCGTAACCGTGGCATTGAATTGAGTCGGGGTTCATTTATCGCTTTTCTCGATTCTGACGACCTCTGGGAGCCTGAAAAAGCTGAACGTCAGATTGCTTTTATGCGGACCGCTTCTGAAATTATGATTTCCCAGACCGATGAAATCTGGATTCGTAACGGAAAACGGGTCAATCCCTGCAAACATCATCAAAAACCATCCGGTTCGATTTTTACCGAATGCCTGCCGCTCTGTGTCGTTAGTCCTTCAGCCGTCATGATGCGGCGCCGTTTTTTTGCCGAAATCGGTTTCTTTGATGAAAGCTTTCCGGCTTGTGAGGATTACGACCTCTGGCTCCGAACCGCCTGCCGTTATCCCATCCCTCTGCTTACCGAAAAATTGGTGGTTAAACACGGCGGTCACGATGACCAGCTTTCGCGAACTATCCCGGCCCTTGATCGTTACCGTATTCGCGCCCTTTTGAAAATTATTGACGGTGATATCTTGTCCCCCTTTCAAAAAATTTCGGTTCTATCTACCCTAGAACGTAAAAGTAAAATCTATCTCAATGGCTGCCGTAAACGCGGCCGCATCAAGGAAGCTACTGTTCTTGAACAATTATTGAGAGATATTGGCTTGTAGGGGGTATGGCTAATAACCTACAACAACTTGTAGTTCAGTTATTGTCTCTGTAACTTCGAATGCTTGGTGCTCGGGGTTGTCAGTCTCTTCGTTGTGATGGTGCGGCGGTGTTTCTTTAAGCAGAGAAAAAACAGGAGATGCAACATGGCCAACTATGATTATGATATTGGCATTATCGGTGGTGGAGCTGCGGGACTTACGATTGCTTCCGGTGCGGCCCAGCTCGGCGCTAAAACTTTATTGCTTGAAAAAGAGAGAGAGTTGGGTGGCGACTGTCTCCATTATGGTTGTGTACCCAGTAAGACCCTGATTAAGACGGCTCATGTCTATCATCTTATGAAAAATGGGCTGCAATTCGGTCTCCCTGAAATTAAATTGCCACCGGTTGATTTTTCTGCAGTCTCTGAACGAATCAGCTCGGTGATCGCTGTTATCCAGAAACATGATTCGGTTGAACGTTTTTGCAAGTTGGGTGTCAACGTTGAATTTGGAGAGCCGCAGTTCAGCGACGAACATGCCGTAAATCTTGATGGCAAATCAATTTCCGCTCGCACCTGGGTGATCGCCACCGGGTCGTCCTCGGCGGTTCCGCCGGTTGTAGGTCTTGATGAAACTCCCTATCTGAGCAATCGCGACATCTTTTCTCTCAAAAAACTTCCCGGTTCGTTGATCATTCTCGGTGCCGGACCGATTGCCATTGAAATGGCGCAAGCTTTTTGCCGCCTGGGTTCCAAGGTTACGGTAATTCAGCGTAGTGGTCAGATTCTTAGTAAAGAAGACCAAGACCTGGCGGCTATCGTCCAAGTGTGCCACGAACAGATTCGTGAGGATCTGGAGTTGTAGATAAGATG
>CAZUXG010000041.1:0-17449 GCA_964623985.1 uncultured Thermodesulfobacteriota bacterium
TTTTTTCAGTTGTCATGATCCTTTCGAAAATGTTGCGTTTTTGCAAAAGTTCAATGATCAGATCGTAGAGGTTTACGGTAAGAATCCGGACCCCTTTTTTTTCTAGAGCGTTGCCGAGTTGTTTCTGGACCCGGTTCATGGCCACAATCTCTTCCGGCGGAAAAGGGCAGATAAAAAAAGGAATCTCATTGCCCAGGCCCTGCATAGTTAAAAAACGTGTACTGCTGATCACTTTCAAAAGGTGGTCGTACTTTTGGGCAATGCCGGGATTCTTGGCGCTCAGGGTTGCAATAGTGGTCACTTAAAGTAACTCCTTAATATCTCTATCGGAGATTGGATAGCAGGCGAAAAGAGAAGCATTGTCGGCGGCGATTACGGCAACTAATTCCTTGGTGAAGAGGGCGGGGAGAATCAGGTTTACCGATGTCAGCAGTTCAGCTTCGAGCAGCATCCGGAAAAGAACGGATCGGTTTTTATTTCTGGTGGTTGGGCTTAAAGTTTCCAGTTCTCCATGCCATTGGGCTTTCTTATTATAGAAAAAATCGTAGTCATCATGGGTTACCATGATTTCCAGACACAAAAACTTCTCCCTTAAAACCTCGACGGCAAAATCCTGAATAAAAGAGTAACGCTTACAAACGCCCAGCCAGAGAAGATGATTTTGTTCAGCGTGGGTGCCGTCAGCCAAAAGCTGGAGCTGATCATTGGTCAGCAATATTAGTCTTGCCGTTATCTCCCGTAAAATACGCTGCGTCGTGCTTTTGGTACGGGCCTGCAAAAGGTTGTTGGAGAGGGCGGCTTCTTTTACTTTCGGCCAGTTTTTTTTATTCAGGTAGAGATTGGTGAGCTTGACGGACTCCTGATAAAAAAGGCCGCCGGTGGTAAATGACATAAGATATTTTGACGATGGCATTGGTGTTATTTGAGACTCGCGTAAAAAGATTTCAGAACAGACACTTTGCTAATAGAAACATTACGATGATCAATGTTGCAATAGCTCCGTATTTTTAGGATTAGTATTGTTGTCGCCATTCTGGTTGTCGTTACCGAGAGGGCAATTGATTAGGAAAAAATCTTCGTTCATCGATTTTACCTATGAATGAGTGCTTATTAAGCGCCAATTTTTAACAGTTTGTGAGAATAAAATATACAACTCATAAAAGCAAGCATTATCACTGGTATGTGAAGAATGTTCGTAATCTTTTTCTATGCTTCAGTCCTTTCACAAGTCACTCATTTTCTTTGTGTGCGGTTGCTTTTAAGAATGAAAATAGAAAACAATACACATGGATAAACAAATGTGGTATCAATAAGCAATCGCTGACCAGTTAAATCTGTGCTTACTTGATGTGGGTTTCGCGATTTATTCCACTTGAAAGTTAATTATAAAACTGGTCGATAGGAGGATAAACTCGGTCGTTATGAAATTTTTTCTTACAGCTTTGGGGCTGGCGTTGATTCTTGAGGGGATGCCTTATTTTCTGGTTCCAGGTGCAATTAAGAAGACCCTGGAGATGCTCAAAGAGCAATCGGAAAAATTCTTGCGCATTTTCGGTCTTACTGCAATGCTCTCAGGGGTTGCCTTACTCTACCTGGTAAATGTTTTCTGATGGCCAAGTAAAAAGTCCGATCTTCTGCGTCGTAGTGGTTTTTCAGACACTCGACATACTATTTGTATGGTCTCGCGCCTGAAAAACCACTACTCCTTGTATATCGAAATTTTTACTTAGCCATTCCATGACTTTTTACGAATACATCTTGCTTAACTCCTTCCTCTACCTCATTTTTCCGTAAAATGATTGAGCCTAATAGGCTGATTACAGTTGACTTAACAGGGCAGTTGTGCTTTATAAGCGGGCTGTTTTGGTGGTGGCCATAAAAGGATGATGGCAATTGTCTTGGAAGGCAGATTTCAGGGTTTTTGCCGGGTTCCGATGATTGTCGATATAATGATCTTTGATAATTAATTGATCAGGTGACGTTACGGGATAAAGTTAAATTTATGGATGTTGCTCTATTTGATTACGATTTGCCGGTTGAGCGTATTGCTCAATACCCTTTGTCGCAGAGAGACCGATCGCGATTGTTGCTTGTCAAACGTTACGGTCGGGTTTTTAGCGACAAGCTCTTTTGTGACTTGAGTCAACATCTTAATCCCGGTGATCTGTTGATTCTCAATGATACGAAAGTTATCCCGGCCCGTCTGTTGGGGCGCAAAGAGAGTGGGGGACAAGTCGAAGCATTTCTGGTGCGCTCCGTAAGCGGACCTCCCGGCGCGAATAAGGGATCCGGTAACCGGGTCCTCTGGCAAGCCCTCTTTAAATCTTCAAAAAAAATGCGCTGCGGACAAAAACTTGATTTCGGTTGTGGACTTGGTGGTCTGGTTATTGAGCCTTCGGGCACTGATCCCGGTTTGTTGGCTTTGGAGGTTGAGGCCGGTGCCAGTGTCAATGCGGCTATCGAAAGGGTTGGCCAGGTGCCTTTGCCTCCCTATATCAAACGGCAGCCCGCCAGTGATGATCGGCAGACCTATCAGACGGTCTATGCCGCGGCCACGGCCTCTGGTGCCGTAGCCGCACCTACGGCCGGGCTTCATTTTACCAGGGAACTACTTGCCGGGTTGCATGAAAAAGGGATCGAGACAGCCTTTTTAACCCTTCATGTCGGACTTGGCACCTTTGCTCCGGTACGTTGTCAAACGGTCGAAGAACACCGGATTCATGAAGAGTGTTTTCAAATTCCGGAGACTACCTTGGGCAGTATTGAGCGGGTTAAAGAGAGAAAGGGGCGGATTGTCGCGGTTGGCACTACGGTGACCCGTGCCTTAGAGTATTATGCCGCTACCGGTGACTCTTTGGGGATGTGTGATCTTTTTATCTATCCCGGTTATGAGTTTAAATTGGTTGGCGCCATGCTTACCAATTTTCATCTGCCAGCCTCTACTTTGATGATGTTGGTTTCTGCCTTTGCCAGCCGAGAAACTATTATGGCGGCCTATCGTCGGGCTCTCGAACTTGAATTCAGGTTTTACAGTTATGGCGATGCCATGTTGATTTATACATGAGTGCGTTCCAGATTATTAATAAAGAGATCGGCGGTTACGCCCGTCGGGGACGGATTACGACCGCGCACGGGATTATCGAAACCCCGTGTTTTATGCCGGTTGGGACCAAGGCAACGGTTAAGGGTTTAACCCCTAAGCAACTTGAAGAGGAGGTCGAGGCCCAGATCGTTTTGGCCAATACCTATCATCTTTTTTTGCGTCCGGGACAGCTCTTGATTGAAAAGTTGGGTGGGGTGCATAAGTTTATGGGCTGGACCCGGCCGGTTCTGACCGACAGTGGTGGTTTCCAGGTTTTCAGTCTCTCCTCTCTGCGGCGTATCGATGAAGAGGGAGTAACTTTTCGTTCACCTATCGATGGCAGTACTCATCGTCTGACGCCGGAATCATCGATTGCCATTCAGGAAGCTCTGGGGGCCGATATTATCATGGCTTTCGATGAGTGTACGCCCTATCCGGCGACCTCTAAAGAGGCTTTTGACTCTCTGGAATTAACGGCCCGCTGGGCTAAACGTTCTAAACAGGCCCGGCGACGTTCTGACAACCTGCTCTTTGGGATTATTCAAGGCAGTACTTTCTCCGAATTGCGTCGTTTAAGTCTTGAAAAGACCGTGGCTGTCGGTTTCGATGGTTATGCTCTGGGTGGCTTGAGTGTCGGAGAAGGGCAGACGGCTATGTATGATATCGTCAATGAGTTTGGTTTCCAGTTGCCTGAAGAGGCTCCACGTTACCTGATGGGTGTGGGGACCCCGGAGGATCTGCTGATTGCGGTGGCTGCCGGTCTCGATATGTTCGATTGTGTGATGCCGACCAGGAATGCCCGTAACGGAATGTATTTCACCCGTTATGGACCGCTTTCGATCAAACAGGCTCGTTTTCGTGAAGATCAAGAGCCCATCGATGCAAGTTGCGATTGTTATACCTGTCGCAATTTCAGTCGGGCTTATCTCAGGCATCTATTTATGGCTAAAGAGATTTTATCATCGGTGTTGGCCACAATTCATAATTTACGTTTTTATCATCAATTGATGGCCGGAATGCGCGAAGCACTCACTCGTGGTGAATTTCAGCACTTCAAAAATTCTTTTTTGGTGGACTACAAGAATCAAGGGTGAAAAAACCTGATTTCACTTCTGTCAGGTCTATTTGTGATAAACGATTTATTTTAATCTTATAATATTTGAGAAGGAGAATAACATGTTAGGTGTAGCATTTGCGATGGGTCAGTTTGGTGGAGGGGAAGGTGCCGCTGGTGGTATGGAAGGGATCAAGACTTTTATTCCTTTGATTTTGATGTTTGTGATTTTCTACTTTCTTCTGATCCGGCCGCAACAGAAACGTCAGAAAGAGCATAAGGCGTTGCTGGCTGGTCTTAAACGGGGTGATGATATTATAACGGCGGGAGGTGTCATGGGACGAATTACCAATGTCGCCGAAAACGTGGTTACTGTTGAAATCGCCGAAAAAGTGAGAATCAAGGTTTCTCGTGGACAGATTACGTCGGTTAAAAAGGAAGAGAGCTGAAGTTCTCGGGCTTCGATGCCTGGGAGGCAGTGATTTTTTGATATATTTTTAATGGTGGAGGGGAGAGGGCTTTTCTTCGTCGAGGGTGAAATTGCACTAGCGATGCCATCCTGAAAGTAACAAGTACGAGGATTTTAACTGATGATTAAAAGTGTTAAACTGCGGCTGGCGATTGTCTTGGCAAGTGTCGTTTTAGCCCTGATCTATCTTTTTCCGACTATGGGTGGTACGGTACCTGATTGGTGGGGAAAAATATTTCCAACTGAAAAAATTCATTTAGGTCTTGACCTGCAGGGTGGTATTCATCTTCTCATGGAGGTTGATGTCGAGAAAGCTATGCATGCCTCGACCGATCGGATGACCGCCAGTGTTAAGCGTATGCTGTTTGAGGAGAAGATCAATGTTTCTGAGGTCACCCAGGTCGAGACGGGAACCATAAAGTTTAAGCTTGAAGATGTAAACGAGCTCGACCGACTGCAGACTTTTCTTGAAGAGCGGATTCCGGCTTGGGAGCATATGTCAACTCAGGGTTCAGCTATCTTTTATCTGGTGAGTGAAAAAGATCGTCTAAGAATTGAAAAACTGGCTCTTGACCAGGCCGTTGAAACCATGCGTAATCGGATTGACCAGTTCGGGGTCGCTGAACCGGAAATCCGGGTGCAGGCCAATAACCGGATTCTGGTGCAATTGCCAGGGGTCAAAGATACCCGGCGGGCGATTGATCTGATCGGCAAAACCGCCCTCTTGGAGTTTAAACTGGTTAATGACCAGTTTGATCCGACTAAGATAACCGTTGCCGAGCTCGGTGATAACCTCGAAGTCCTTTATGAACAGGCTCGTGATCCGGAAACCCACGTCATTATCAGTAAACGTCCCTATGTTCTTGAAAAGAAGAGTTTGATGACGGGTGAGTATATCTCTAATGCCAATGTCCGTTTTAACAGCCAGTTCGGAGAACCTTATGTTTCCCTCGAATTTAACTCTCAGGGGGCCAAACTTTTCGACCAGATAACGGCTGCTAGTGTCAAACGTCGCCTAGCTATTATTCTTGATAATAATGTCTATTCAGCACCGGTGATTCAGGAACGAATCTCCGGTGGTCAAGCTCAGGTCAGCGGCCGTTTTACGGCCAAAGAGGCTCATGACTTGGCGATTGTGCTTAGGGCTGGAGCCCTGCCGGCACCGATTCAGATTCTTGAACAGCGGACCGTTGGCCCCTCTTTAGGGCGGGATTCTATTCGTAAAGGTTTTATATCAATGGTGGTCGGATTTCTCCTGGTTGTGGTCTTTATGGTGGTCTATTACCGTCTGAGCGGGCTGGTCGCGAATCTTGCCCTGGTTTTGAATATACTTTTCATTATGAGTATTCTGGCTTTGGCTCAGGCAACTCTGACCCTGCCGGGGATAGCCGGTATCGTTCTAACGATCGGTATGGCGGTTGACGCCAATGTTCTAATTTTTGAGCGCATACGTGAAGAGTTACGTTTTGGTAAAACTCCCAGGGCGGGGCTTGATAGTGGCTACAGTAAAGCTTTCCTGACAATTATGGATGCTAATATCACGACCCTGATTGCGGCCATTGTTCTCTATCAATATGGCACCGGCCCGATTAAGGGTTTTGCGGTAACCCTATCTTTGGGGATTATTTCAAGTCTTTATACGGCGATCTTCGTAACCCGTCTGGTATTCGATATGGTAGCCGAGCGCCGTTCTTTGAAAAAACTTAGTATTTAAAAACCCTGGAGAGTTACTTTATGCAGTTCTTAAACTCAGATAAGATGAATGTCAATTTTATCGGTAAACGTCGTCTTTTTATGATGATTTCCGCAATTGCCATTCTTATTGGTCTGGCCTCGTTAGTGGTTCGTGGCGGCCTTAATTACGGTATCGATTTTGCCGGCGGAACCATGGTGCAGGTACGTTTTGCCAAAGTTGTTGAGTCTGATGATATACGTCAGGCTTTGGTCGGTGTCGATATGGGTGATGCTTCAATCCAGCAGTTTGAAGGCGAAGATGCCCATGAATTTCTGATTAGAGTTGAGAAATCAAAATCTGATCTGGTCGGCCTTTCAGACGACATCAAGATGGTGCTCGATCAGAAGTTTGGTACAGAAAATGTTGATATTCGTCGGGTTGAGATGGTTGGTCCCAAGGTTGGTAAGGATCTTCGGCGTCAAGGATTGTTGGCGATGATTTATGCTTTGGTCGGTATTCTGATCTATGTGACCGTGCGTTTCGAGTTTCGTTTTGCTCTCGGGGCGATTGTTGCCTTGGCCCATGATGTCATGATTACGATTGGGGTCTTTGCCCTGTTTGACAAGGAGTTCTCTTTGCCGATTCTGGCCGCTCTTTTAGCAATTGTCGGCTACTCTTTGAACGATACAATTGTTGTTTATGACCGGATTCGAGAAAACATGAAGGGCACCGGCAAAGCAAATTTTATCAATATTGTTAATCGTTCTATTAATCAGACGCTGAGCCGGACAATATTGACTTCGTTGACAACTATACTGGTTCTTATCAGTCTTTTTGTTCTTGGTGGTGGCGTTATTCATGATTTCGCCTTTGCCATGATCGTGGGTGTTTTGGTTGGTACTTATTCGTCGATTTTTATCGCCAGTCCTGTGGTTATCTCGATGCAACCTAAGAAAAAGTAGTATTATGCTCTGTTTGAGCGAAATTTTTTGCAGTATTCAAGGGGAGTCCACATTTGTTGGTCTCCCCTGTGTTTTTGTGCGTCTGGCGGGCTGTAACCTTGATTGTAGCTATTGTGATACCGGGTATGCGCGCCAGGATGATGATTCCGAAAAACTCTCCATCCAGGAAATAGCAGATCGGGTCTCCGATTATATGGTTCCCCTGGTTGAGTTGACTGGTGGTGAGCCTTTATTGCAACAGGAGACTCCGGAACTTATTCACTATTTGCTGGGTCTAGATTATACGGTTCTGGTTGAGACCAATGGCTCTCTAGATATAAGTCCTCTTGATCGCTGTGCCCATCTGATTGTCGATATCAAAACCCCAGGCAGTGGCATGGTGGAGAGTTTTCACTTGCCCAACCTGGATATTCTCCAACCCCACCACCAGATCAAATTTGTTCTGGTTGACGAGGCCGATTTTTTTTGGAGCCTTGATTTCATCAAACAACACCTGCCAAAATTAAAATATAAAGAAATTATTTTCAGCCCCGTGGCAACCTCTTTTAAACCTGTGGTTTTGGCTGAACTGATGCTTAAATATCGGGTTCGTGCCCGTCTCCAACTCCAATTGCACACCTTATTGTGGCCCGGTTCTGATCGGGGCCGGTGATTGTTGAGTTGTCAGTCGCCAGTTATCAGCCGTCAGTGTTTAGGGGCTCCTGGTGCAGTTCAAAGTTCAAAACCCTGAACTTTGAACTGATTTTCATGTTTGGTTACGGTCATGCCGGGTTAGGATTAAAATATGTTAACTGATAAAAAAGCGGTAGTACTTTTAAGTGGGGGACTTGATTCTGCTACGGTTGCAGCGATCGTTAAGGAACAAGGTTTTGCTCTCTATTGTTTAAGTTTTCGTTATGGGCAGCGGCAGGAGGTTGAGGTTGATAAGGCCTGTCATCTGGCGGCTTTCTTCGGGGCTCGTGAACATCTGGTGCTTAATCTTGATATGGGCCTGATTGGTGGTTCGGCCCTGACTGACAGGTCGGTGGCGGTTCCCAAAGAGGGAAAAAACCTGAACGTCGAAGAGGTCATTCCCGTTACCTATGTGCCGGCTCGTAATACTATATTTCTCTCTTATGCAGTTTCTTGGGCTGAGGTTGTTGGGGCTCGTGATATCTTTATTGGGGTCAATGCCTTAGATTACAGCGGTTATCCTGACTGCCGACCGGAATACCTGACTGCCATGCAACGGGTGATTAATCTGGGAACCCGTCAAGGTGTCCAAAATGACGACTATTTTCGTCTAGAGGCACCTTTGATGAAGCTTAAGAAAAGTGAAATTATCAGGTGGGGGATTCGTCTCGGGGTTGATTATGGAATGACGATAAGTTGTTATGACCCCGATCGGGACGGGAGACCATGCGGTCTCTGTGATAGTTGCCGCCTGCGCGAAAACGCTTTTCGCGAGGCGGCCCTGGTTGATCCGGCAAGTTGTTAATCGCGGCCGCCGCCGACAATGCGGAGCATCATCAAAAAGAGATTGATGAAGTCAAGATAGAGGGTTAAGGCGCCCATGATGGCACCTTTGCCGTTTGCACCTTCGGAGTGAGCCAGGTGTTTCAGGCGCTGGGTGTCGTAGACAGTTAAGCCGACAAAAACCAGAACCCCGACATAGCTGATCATCATGCTCATTTGTGAACTCTGGACAAACATGTTGACGACGGAGGCGATAATAACCCCCACCAGCCCCATGAAGAGGAAACTGCCCATTGAGGTCAGATCACGCTTGGTCAGCATGCCATAGGTACTACAGACAATGAAGGTGCCGGAGCAGATAAAAAAGGTTGAGGTTATGGTTGAACGGGCGTAGAGCATGAAGATTGTCGACAGGGTAGCCCCGTTAAGGATTGCATAGAGGATGTACATGGCTACTGCCGTGTTCCTCTGTAGTTTTTCGATCCTTGCCGCGAGGGTAAAAACGAGTCCCAGCTCACCGAAGATGAGTCCGTAAAAGATCAATTTATTGCCGAAGATAATTCCCATCATAGTTTGGCTGTTGGCCACGAAATAGGCGACAAACCCGGTCAAGGCCAAACCTACTGCCATCCAGTTGTAGACGCTGTAGATAAATTCATTGACGGCAGTTGACTCTCTGTTACTTTGCAGGCTTACGCTTTGCATGGAATTCTATCTCCAATTTATTTGATTGCGAAAATTTTATTTGATCAAGACCTAAATCATTTTATTAACGAAACAGTCGTTTGTCAATCCCTTTTGACTCCCTTTCTTTTATTATGGGTGTCTTGAAAAAAAGGCAATTTTTCTAGGTATCCTTATGTTTATACCGGAACCAGTAGCGGTTCTTCCTCTTTTCCCAGTAGTTTGATGGCCAGTCTGATGATATCTTCATCGGTGATGATGCCGATCAGGTGACCTTGGTCATCAATTACCGGCATACAGCCGAATTTATTCTCCAGCATGTCGGTCAGTGCTTCTTTGAGATTCGTGGCGGCCGTGGTTGTCGCAATCTCGGTGCGCATGACATCCTTGATCGGGATGTGACGGTCAAGTTCGCTTTGTGTCAAGGGGTCGATATCAGCCAGTTTTGAAATTGAGTAGGCCAAGAGGTCACGATGGCTTAAAAGCCCGACAAACTGTTCTTCATCATCCAGGATTGGGACATGGCGGACGTGCACAGTACGCATCAGCAAGCGCACAACATTGAGGGTTTGATTGGATCTTAAGGGAAATAGATCCCGGGTCATGATGTCAGCGACACGTTTCATGGTGACAACTCCTGGGTACAATAAGTTAGGCTTGGGTTTAGTAATTGAGTGAACCTGTCATATTTTGGGGTTGAATTCAAGGGAAATTTTTAGCGGAAAGATTTTCCTGAAGTCAAAGGAACCAGTCCAACGCAAAAAAGACGGAGTAAGCCCGTCTTTTTTACGTTGGACAATAAATTATTGTTAACCGTTGCTGAAATCGTTACTCCTTGATCAGCATGGTTGCTGGATCGAGTGAGAGATGTTGTGAAGAGATGGCACCGCTGCCTTTTAAAACATTGAGCTTGATATTACTCTCTTCTGGTTCAAGTTTAACGACGACATCAAGAAGATCAGCGAACTTGCCTATCTGAATTGGCATGCCGTCACTGTCAGGTTCTTCGTGGCGATGGCTACGAACGGTAAACCAGATGTGCGATTTGAATTTTTCGGAGAGCTCTTTCAAGGCATGTAGATCGGTGCGTTTTATCTCCTCATTGAAAGGTAGACCATCAATCAGGATCATTTGCGGATGGAAGATATTCTGGTCGGCCAGTTCGGTCAGGCGTTCATTAAGACGTGGGACGCTGAAACCGTCGATGTTGAAGGTCATAATGAAGCGTTGGGGTAGCAGTTCATTCCAGAGATCGTCGATTTTTTCGACCTGATACTGAACGCCGATATTGTTGAAGACCTCTTTATACCAGAGACTGACCTTTCTGACCGGATCACCGAGGCTGATATGGAGGGCGTTGTCACCTTTCAGGAGTGAGTTTAAGGAGAGCTGCACCAGCAGGGCGGTTTTGCCGACTCCGGCTCGGGCAACGACGGCGCCCAAACCGCCTTCCGGTAGAATATAACCATTTTCGTCACTGACGGCCCGCAAGGGGTTACGCATCATTAAATCTTTTTTTAACATTATAAAATTCCTCTCTTTAAGGTAGATGATCTGGGCATTACGATTTTGCGAACTCATTAAGCAGCGCCTTTTTTGCCTTCTTCAGCTTTTTTCTTCTGGAGCTCTTCGGTGATACTCTGAGGTACCTGGCGGTAGTTGGCGAACTCCATCGTAAATTGAGCTTTGCCCTGAGTGCTGGAGCGCAAAACGGTTGAATAGCCGAACATCTCGGCCAGTGGCACCTGGCTCTCAATGACGCACATCGGGCCCTCCTCTTGGGCTCCGAGAATAGTGCCGCGGCGCTGGTTGATAGTTCCCATTACCGTGCCCTGAAATTCAGTCGGGGTTTCAATGACCACCTTCATGATCGGTTCATGGATTACCGGTTTGGCTTTTTTATAAGCTTCTTGAAAAGCGCCGCGGGCCGCCGCCTGGAAGGCCATCTCCGAGGAGTCTACGGAGTGGGCGGCACCATCATTGATCTCGACGCGGATCCCGGTAACCGGGAACTCCATCAGGGCACCTTTTTTGAGGCCGGCTTTAAAGCCCTTTTCGCAGGAGGAGATAAACTGGGTCGGAATCGAGCCCCCGGTTATTTTATTGATAAAGTCAAATTCACCTTCGCTAAAAGGTTCCATATAACCGGCGACGCGGCCAAATTGCCCGGAACCACCGGTCTGTTTTTTATGGGTGTAGTTGAACTCGGCCCGTTTTGTTATGGTTTCTCGGTAAGCAACCCGGGGTTGGCCGGTGGTTACCTCAGCATTGTATTCGCGACGCATTCTTTCAACGTAGACCTCGAGATGGAGTTCACCCATGCCTTCGATAATGGTCTCGTTGGTTTCATCATCAACGAAGGTACGAAAAGTCGGATCCTCCTTGGAAAAACGGTTCAAGGCTTTGGACATGTTAATCTGGGCCTTGTTGTCTTTGGGGATGATGGCCAGTGAAATGACCGGATTGGGGACGAACATGGAGGTCATCGAATAGTTCAGCTTGGGGTCAGCAAAGGTGTCTCCGGAGGCGCAGTCGATGCCGAACAAAGCTCCGATATAGCCGGCTGAGATTGCTTCTATATCTTCCATCTGGTTTGCATGCATTTGTACCAGTCGGCCGATCTTTATTTTTTTCCCGTTACGGGTATTGATCAGAGTGTTACCCTTGGCAAGGTTGCCCTGGTAGACTCGAATATAGGTGAGCTGGCCGTATTGACCATCTTCAAGTTTGAAAGCCAGGGCGACGGTCGGATCACTGTTCGAATTGCCCAGTTCCAGCGATGTTTCATTGTTATTAAGATCGAGGGCTGTGTTGCTGACTTCAGAGGGGTCAGGCAGGAGCGCGACGGAGGCGTCAAGCAGAGGTTGGACACCTTTGTTTTTATAGGCTGATCCCATGTAGACCGGGGTGACTGAGCGGCTCAGAACCCCTTTACGCATGGCACTCATGATCATTTCGTTGCTGATCTCCCGTTCTTCAAGAAAGGCATCGGCGAGTTCGTCGCAGAAGTTGGAGGCTTCTTCGATGAGCTCTTCACGTTTCGTTTCAGCTAGCTCCTGGAGTTCCGCCGGAATTTCTGCAACTCTTAAAATCTCACCGTTATCACCATCAAAGTAGGTGGCTTTCATAGTGGCCAGATCAACGACTCCTTCATGTTCGGCCTCAAGGCCGATTGGTAACTGCATGGCAATTGCGTTATGTCCCAGTTTTTCTCTCAGTTGTTCGATAACCCTCTCCGGATTGGCTCCGCTGCGGTCACATTTATTGACAAACGCAATACAGGGGACCTTATAACGCTTCATCTGCTGGTCAACTGTGATTGACTGGGACTGAACCCCACCGACTGAACACAAGACCAAAATGGCACCATCAAGAACCCTCAAGGAGCGCTCAACTTCAATCGTGAAATCAACATGGCCCGGGGTGTCGATGATGTTGATTTCATGGTTATCCCATTCGCAGAATGTGGCGGCCGAAGCGATGGTGATACCGCGCTCTTTTTCAAGCTCCATCGAGTCCATAGTAGCGCCCACTCCATCTTTTCCTTTGACATCGTGGATTGCGTGAATTCTCTGGGTGTAGAACAGGATTCTTTCGGTCAGCGTGGTTTTGCCTGAGTCGATATGGGCACTGATGCCGATGTTGCGTATTTTGTTTATTTCAATACTCATCTTCTTTTCACCTTTTTACTCTTTGTCGATAGTTGTGTGAGCTGGTGCCTTGACCATGATCATCACCCCTGTAATCAGATTCCAATAAAAAAAGAGCGCCTGCAATCTTGCGATGGCAGGCGATCTGATTAACCATAAACTAGATGGATTATTCATTGTAAATGGTAACGGCGTGCCGGCCTGAAAAGATCGTTGCTGGCCGGGCATTTACCGATCCTCGGATCGGATAAGCACGCGGCCTATACTCCAAAAAAATATAAATTGCAAGGAAAAAGCCGAGAGAAAGATAAAATTTATCTGATTTTCAATGAAAATTATTGTAAACCTCACAAAAGTAGTGGTCGGTTTTCTCGAATCACATTGCCCTCTTGCCGCCAAAGGCGGCCCCTACTTACGTAAGTAGTGAGAGATTTCCGGTATTTGTTGGCGGTTGACGACGAGAAAAAGTTTGTCGCCGGGAAAGACCAAATCATGGCCTCGGGGCATGATGATCTTCCCGGTTTTTTCGTTAAGGATACCGGCAAAAACACAATTGTTCGAAAAGACATGGATCTGCGAGAGATCGACGATGTTGATCCCGTCAACCGGGCCGTTGGCGGGATATTTTGCCATTATCAGCAGGGTATCATCTTTAATCTGAGTAATGATCTGGATATTGGGGTTTTCAAGTTCCATTATGATCTTGTTCTGGAAGAGCTCAATCATATTACAGATAGTTGTAACCCCGGCAAAACGATAGGCTTCAGCGTAATCAGGATGACGCATTTTGGCTATGATCTTGGGGACGCCGAGACTGTGGGCAAGCAGAGCAAAGGTCAAGTTGTCGCTGTCCTTATAGAGAGTGCCAATGGCGATATCAGCTTTTTCGATACCGGCTTCTTTTAATGTAAGGATGTCGGTTGCCCCACCGTTAATTGAGATGATGCCGGTTTCAGCGTACAGTTTTTCACAGCGCGCCTGATCTTGTTCAATGATAACGACATCATCCTTGCGATTGGCGAGCATTTGTCCGACATGAGCCCCACCGACGCCGCCTCCGGCAATAACTACATACATGATCTATTTCCTTTTTTTCGGAATCTAAGTTCGTAGTTGTCCGAGTCCCGAGTCTTTCTTAATAGTCGAATGTCGGGCAATTACTGAATTTAGGTTCAAATTATCTTCTGGTTAGACGAGCGCAGAGGACAAAGATTGGTAGTACCTCCAAACGTCCGGCCAACATCCCGAAAATATAGCTTATTTTAACGACCGCAGGAAAAGCGGCCAGTTCTTCGGTTGAAAAGAAAAAGGGTCCCATATTACTGACTGCCGAGAGCATTCCGGAGAGGGCTTGCCAGCCGTCAAGGTTGGTACAGGCCAGGGTCAGCGAAGTGCCTAGCCAGATCAAACTGATCCAGGCAAAAAGCAAGGCGCAGATGCGTCGGACTTCTCTTGGAGAGATAATTTTCCCCTGGATAACCAGGGGAATAACCGCTTTGGGCGGTAGAGAGAGCTGTTTGAGTTCGCTGACCAAGGTTTGCCAGAGGATCCCTAAACGCAGTACTTTGAAACCACCCGCCGTTGATCCGATACAGCCGCCGACAAACATAAGGAGAAGGAATACCTGCTTAGCCAAGGCCGGGTAGTAGGGGTCGTTGAGGTTGCGGGTCGCATAGCCAGTACTGGTAATGACAGATATAGTCTGAAAAAGGGTGGTGCGAAAATGGAGATGAAAAGTTGACCATGACGTGAACAGTTTCTGGCCGTGAGTGATGTAGATATCAGCCCCGACCAAAAGAATGGAACCTAAGATGATGAACCAGAAGAGCCGCATCTCGAAATCTTCATACAAGGCCCGCCAGTTGCCGGTGCTGATCTTGTAGTGGAGGAGAAAATTGGTGCCCCCCATGATCATGAAAAAGATCATCGTGTACTCAATTAAGGTGCCGTATCTAAAACTGCTGAAATAAGCGATTGAGGCGTCATGGGTCGAGAAACCGCCGGTCGAAACCAGGGTCAATGTGTGATTTATGGCATCAAAAAGAGACATTCCTTCCCCAAATAGGAGAACGAAGGCAACCACGGTCATAGTGCCATAGATGATCCAGATGATTTTGATCGTATTGAAGATTCCGGGTACTGGACGGCTGCTGTGAATTTTATGACCTTCAGCGCTGAAGAGGGTGGCTGCAGCACTGCCGCCGCGAAAACTGACGGCCAGGAAAAAGGTCAAAATTCCGATGCCGCCAATCCACTGAGTAAATGAGCGCCAGAACAGTACCGCCGGCGGCATTTCGTCAAGGCCCTTAAAGATTGTCAGGCCCGAAGCTGTAATCCCGCTGGTGGCCTCAAAAAAAGAGTCAATAAAGGAGTGCTCCAGCAACAGGTAAAGAGGGATGGTGCTGACTACAGCGACTACGATCCAGGCCACAGCCGTAATGATCATGCCGTCCTGGATATTGGGAACCTTGTCTGGCAGGCGCCGTGTCAAGATCATGCCGAGGGCACTGACCAGGGTGCCGGGAACCACAAAGGCACCAATAATGCGGACCGAGATCTCCGGCCCCGGAAAAAAAACATGGACCAGAGCCGGAACCATCATTGCTAAGCCGAAGATAAACAGCAGTGAACCCAGGTAGTTTAAAATTGTCAGGCTGGCGACAAGTCTTTTTATCATGATATGAAAATTGTTTATCTTCGGGAGCTGCTGATCTCTTGTAAAGGGCTGGTTTAAAGTTTTGTTTATAGCTGAGGATTGTATCTATGACAAGAACAATATCAGTGTGGAGGGGGTTGAGCTACGAAAGGTGTCGTAGAGAGGGACAATCTAGTTGTTTTTACGGAAGCCTACATGGCTGTTCAATCACTAGACAAAAAGGCCACTCATCCCGAGTTGTCTTTTTATTTCCATACTGTCAAAATGGGTATTGACAGAACTCCCCAATTTCAGTATCTCTTCAGATATTAATTACCGATATAGTACCTATAGCTAGTTTGAATTGTTGATTTCATTATGACCGATTTTCCTGTCACCGACAAAGGTTTAAAACAACGAATTTTCAGTTATCGGCGCTTTCTCACTAAAAAAAACAAACCCACAATTTTATTAATGATGGCTATTGGTTTGTTAAGCAGGTAGCTTGCTAGATCTGATCCAGTAAAAATTATTCAGATATAAGGGGAAATGAAAATGACCAAAGCTGATATGATTGATGCTGTTTGTGAGGAGAATGGTTTTTCTAAACGGGAATCTGCCGGGATAATCGAAGATGTGCTCGATATTATAAAAGAGACTCTTGGGCGGGGTGAAAATGTTAAACTCTCAGGTTTTGGCAGTTTTAATATCCAGAATAAAAGAGCCCGGTGTGGACGTAATCCTCAGACGGGCGAAGATCTAACAATTTCAGCCCGGCGGGTATTGAGCTTTAAGGTCAGTAATGTGTTGCGGGATAAGTTGAATGTGTAAGGCTGTTTTTGCATCCGGTGCATTCGTTCGGTGCTAAGATTGTTACTCCCACCGCGTTACAGATTCTCAGAGATCCTGGGGATATCCCCGGAAAACAACGGAGAAAAGAGCTAATGGCAACTGCATCATCTTAAAGGAAAAAAGTTGCTATCAAATCCCAACGTCAACTTCCTCTTTTGGCGCTTAAAAATGAAGAGAAACAGGCAGTTATAGATGTCGCCCACGAAAAGCGCTTCTGGGATTTATCAGGTATAGGGGTTGCAATTTATATCTGCACCGGCTTTAGGAATGATGCTAATCAGGTTGCAGGCTTTTAGATGAGTTTTCTTGTATTGTTCATGGTCAGGGTCTTTTATACAAGCAAAGTCATAAGGGCAATTTCTAGCTTGGTCTATAATCTCTTTGGGGACTGAGCTCATGTTATCATCAATTGAGATAACTATAAACAGGGCATAAACAATAGTATATTTTGGATTCTGGAAGAGATACAACGTAAGGGTCATTGTCTACGTCTATCTCAGCTTTAGGGGATACCGCAACTAGATTATCTAACAGTTTGTATTTTTTAAAACATTGTTCGTGGTTGTCAGGGTCTTTTATGCAAGCATAATCGAAGGGGCATTTTTTAGCTTTGTCTAGAATCTCTTGAGGGACTTTTTTCATATTAACATCAATACTACTGTAGATATGAATAACTGCGTTATATTGTTGATATCATGTTAAATTAGGTAAGTCAATAAGTTATTTATGGTTATTTAGAGTTAACGAGTACTGGGTAAAAATCATACCGCGGCGTTACGGAATTTTGTTTCTTTAATTTTCGTGCTGCTCTGGTAGTTTCAAGTTTGTTATCTCGTTTGCCGCTTTTTTTTGGGAACCGCTATTCTCAAGGGCTGTGGCCCCGTTTTCAAAGAATTTCTTCTGCCAACTATAAAATACGGTTGGTTGGAGA
>CAZUXG010000042.1:0-11516 GCA_964623985.1 uncultured Thermodesulfobacteriota bacterium
CCTTCAAACGTGGCAACATCAAAACCGCAAAAGACAAATTCAAAAAATTTATCGCTAGCTTTCCTGACAGTACCTATAAAGTAAACGCTATGTTATGGGTTGGCGAATGTTTCTACAAAACCAAAGATTACGCTGAAGCAATCATTAAATACGATGAAATCATTGCCAATCACCCACACCACCCTAAAGCTGCCAGTGCTTTATTGAAACAGGGCTTTGCGTTCCTCAAACTCGGAGATACAACTGATGGGAAATTACTCCTGGAAAAAGTTATAGCCAACTACCCAGAAAGTGACCCAGCCGAGATTGCCCGGCGTAAACTAAAAAACATCAACTAACCACAGGCTTAAATAATTCACTGGCACGATAAATGCTGGTGAATTATCGCATTACCGGAGTGGCTAATCTCACGATTAAATATTTAAAAAGAGTCCCTTCACTAATTACTTAACGGTAATTAACCTCTTGAAATTAAAACAAATATGTTATTCGGCAAGAACAAAACCCTGCTCGGCCTTAATATCGGCTCCGGCTACGTTAAAATAGTCGAACTCAAGGATTCTGGCTCAGTTTACACTTTAAGCAATTTCGGCATGGCCATCCTACCGGTTGATGCGATTGTTGATGGCACAATTATGGACACCAGCGCTATCGTCAACACGATTATCAATCTTACCACCAACCTAAAAATAAAAAAGAAACGGGTCTGCACATCCATCTCCGGACACTCCGTTATTGTAAAAAAAATCACCCTGCCCTTAATGGATGAGGCCACGATTGAAGAGACCATCCACCAGGAAGCGGCCCAACACATCCCCTACGACATCGATGACGTCAATCTCGATTTCCAGATTTTAGGTCCCAGCCTAACGAATTCTGATAATATGGATGTTATCTTAGTCGCCGTCAAAAAAGAGACCATCAACGACTATCTGTTGCTGGTGGAAGAGGCCGGATTTATCCCGATAGTGGTAGATGTCGACACCTTTGCCCTGGAAAACTCTTATGAGTACAACTATGAAGAGGAAGGGAAAAAAATTGTCGCTCTGGTCGATATCGGTGCCAACCTTACCTGTATCAATATCCTGGATGAGGGGGTCACCTGTTTTTCTCGTAACATTACATCAGGAAGCCGGCTTGTCACCGAACAGCTGCAAAAGAAATTCTCTTTAAACTACGAAAATGCCGAGCGGCTCAAACTGGGCTGTCCAGACATCAGCAAAACAGACAGAAAAACTGCACTTTCCGCAATTAATGAGGCTTCCTTTTCGATTGTCAATGAGATCACTAAAGCGATAGAGTTCTTTCACACTTCGGCCATGGTCGAGGGCCAAGTTGAAAATATCATCCTCAGTGGAGGAGGAGCTAAAACTCCCAATATTGCCCAATTGATAACCAAAAACACCGGCATTGAAACCGAAATCATCGATCCGTTCCGCAATATAATAATACCAGAAAAACATTTCGACCTTGACTATATCAAGAGTATCGCCCCACTGGCAGCAGTTGCTACGGGACTAGCCCTGCGCAAGGATGAGGTCGTACGCAAATGATTCAGATCAATCTACTTCCAATCAGGGCTGAACGGCGAAAGGAGCTTATCCGCAAGCAACTTTCAATTGCGGTTTTGACCCTGTTTTTTGCAGTTGCCGTTATGGGCCTCTTCTTTTACAGAATCCAAACCCAATATAACAAAACAAAAAACACCCTGGAACGAACCAATAAACAGATCAAACGACTGGAACCGATAATTAAAAAAATTGATCAGTACAGAAAACAGAAGGATGAGGTCAGTAAAAAGATCGCGGTTATTATCGACCTTGACCACTACCGTTTGGCCCCGGTTATTACACTATCGGATCTTAACCGCCTGAGACCGGAAAAACTCTGGTTCACCAGTCTCAAGGAAAAAGGCCAACATCTAACCATCAGCGGAGTAGCCGTTGATAATGAAACGATCGTCAATTTTCTCAACAATCTCAAGCACTCCGCTACGCTTAAAAAAGCTGACTTAATCTTGTTACGCTCTCAGACAATACAGGAGCTTCAATTAAAAGAGTTCACCATCAGCTGCCCTCTCGACTTAACCTCTTTGCCAAAGCTATTAGAAACACCTGAAGTAATTAGCAAGGAGGAGCAAAATGGCTGAGCTTAAATTGAATTTCCTGCATAGCTATTCACCTTTGAAAAAGGCTCTGTTGCTGTTGGCTATTATTGCTATCGTTGCCGGCATTTTTATCTATTTCATCTATATGCCTAAGTTCAAAGAGGTTAAGAAACTCGAAAGCAAGCTCAAACGAGCCCATATAAAATTGCACCAGACCCAACAAATTGCGAGTCAGCTACCGAAATTTGAAGCTGAGATCGAAAAACTTAATCTGGCTTTTAAAAAAGCCTTGAATAAATTACCTGACAACAAGGAAATCCCGGCCCTACTTTTAAAAATCACCAAACTTGGTAAAGATTCCAAACTAACGTTTAACCTTTTTCAACCTTTGGCCAGCCGTGACCAGGATTTTTACGCTGAAGTACCGATCGATATAGAAGTTCAAGGCAGCTATCATGCGGTCGGGCGATTTTTCAATCAAATATGTGCCATGCCCCGAATTGTCAACATCAATAGCTACAGCCTCGGTAACTATCAACTGGTTGAGAGTGAAGATCTCCTGAAAACCCGATTTCAGGCTGTCACATACACCTTCACCGATAAGAAAACCCCTGAAAAGAGTGGGAAGAAAAAGAAGAGATAATCTGATGATAAATTATTCTCGTCCCAAAATTCTTAGCTGCCCGGCAATCATGGTTTTTTGCCTGCTACTGCTTATACCGTTAAGTAGCATGGCAGCAGAAAAAATCAGCAATCCAGACGTTGAAACTTTGAGCTCGGAAAAACTTGCCTCCCTGGATTACAAAAAAGCACTTTTTAACTACGATTCATTAAACCGCAGGGATCCGTTCCACCCCTTTATCGATTTCTCCCAGATTGAACGTTCGATCCCCACCGATACCAGCCTGCCACTAACTCCACTTGAAAAATATGCTTTAAACCAGTTTCAACTAGTCGGTATCATCCTCGCGGGAGATAAGTACAATTATGCTCTGGTCGAAGATCCTGAACATATCGGTTATACCGTCAGAGAAGGAGATAAAATCGGCAATCTGAGCGGTCTCGTCAAAGAGATAAAACACAACGAAGTCATCATTGAAGAACCTTATCTAGATATCTTTGACAAACAACAGATGCGAATGATTTCGTTAAAATTGCGCGAGATGGAAGAAGAAAACTACTTGAGTCTCATGGGTGGCAAATAATCTCTGATGGAGCTGGAAAATATGAACAACATCCACAAAATAAGCCGAAAGAAAAATACCGCGGCTCTTTTAATGATCTCAGCTTTATTGCTGACCTGTATTTTTCTCCCCGTATCATACGCGGAAAACCCTGAAACAATCATCTCTCTTAAAGCTTCGGTTTTGAATGATACGGTTGCCCTTCGCTTTACCAGCTCCACGATAGAAAAAATTGACTATAATATTTTCACCCTTGCTGCCCCCCCCCGACTGGTAATCGATTTCCCTGAAGCCCGTTACGAAAAAACCACCATCAACCCGACCATTCAAAAGAGCGGTTACTCGAATCTGCGAGCCTTTAATTATGAAGACAAGGCTCGTATCGTTCTGGATACCGAATACGTTTCTCTACCCCCATTCACCCAGCAATCCCAGGGTCTGGATCTACTAGTCACTCTTGGTAAAGCCGTCCCTGGAAGTGCAAAATCAAACCCCGCTGAGAACCGTAAAAATACCAAAACGAACACCCTAAAAAGCCAGCAATTCAAAAACCATAACAAGCCAATCAGCGTCGATTTCAAAGGAACTGATATTCAGAACGTCTTCCGTTTCCTGGCGGAGATCAACCATCTCAATGTCGTTATGGGTGACGACGTTAACGGTACAGTAACCTTGAGACTGAAGGAGGTTCCCTGGAAACAGGTGTTAAGTATCGTTTTAAAGACCCACCAGCTAGGTATGGAACGTGAAGGCAATATTATCCGCATTGCCCCAATGGAAGTCTTCACCAACGAACAACTGGCCCGGGATGAGAAGAGGCGGGCTCTGGCGGAGAGCAAAAAAACCGAGGAGGAGATTCAGGACACGGTTTTAAAAATTCTCAAGGTCAACTTTGCCGACATCGATGAAGTTGCGGATAAAATCGAGAGTACCATCTTAAGCGACCGCGGCACCGTTGAAACCGACCCTCGCACCAACTCCCTTATTATTAGCGACATCCCTGACCGTATTATTCAGGCTCAAGCCCTCTTGCGTGAACTCGACGAACCGGTACGCCAGGTTATGATTGAAGCTAAAATAGTTAAAGTTGAAAGAAGCTCCGCCAGAGAACTTGGCATTCAGTGGGGCGGTGCTTATGGCAAAGACACTTCAAATGACCGATATTATGGCATCTCCGGTAATAATTCTCTCGGCACCACCGGCTTGCCAACGCTCGACAACGTTGGTGCAGACGCCGGTGCTACTAACGGCCATGATATTGCGAGCTCCTATGCTGTAAATTTACCGGCTATCGGACTGACCAGTGGCATCGGCCTCATCTTCGGCAAAACTGACAAATACAACCTTAATCTCAAACTCTCCGCCATGCAGGGTAAGGGAAATATCCATATCCTCTCAGCGCCAAAGGTTCTGGCTCTCAATCAACATGTAGCCCGGATCGGTCAGGGCCAGGAGATCCCCTATCAAACAACCTCCCAGGATGGCACAACAACCGAGTTTAAAAAAGCGGAATTGAGTCTCGAAGTAACCCCAACGATTACAAATAACGGCATGGTTTCAATGGAAGTTATCGTCAGCAAAGACTCAAAGGGCGAGAATACCACTGACGGACCGGCAATCAACACCCAGACAATTACCACGTCACTGCTCCTCAAAGATGGTGAAACAGCGGTTGTCGGCGGCATCATCGAAAGCAGCAAAACTAATAGCAACGACAGTGTGCCGATCGTTGGTAAAATCCCGCTACTGGGCTGGCTTTTCAAACATAACTACAAAGACTCTGAACAGACCGAACTAATGATTTTTATTACACCAAAGATCATAAAGTAAAATTTATAACAAGTTACTGACTGAACAATAGCTGAGCACCGACAGATATCTGAACCGCAAACACCTGGCTTATGAAAAACATGAATTTGTAGATAGTAAAATTTGAGTCTCACATAGCTGTTGAACAAAAAAGCAACTTTTAGAACTACCCGAACTCATACCATGTAAAAAACTCACCTTAGAGACATATAGATGAATTGAGCAATACGACTGCCAGCGTCGATTATTAAAAAAGGGGCCGCAACATTCAAATCGAAGTTGCGACCCCTTTTCATTTTCTTCGACGCTCTCAGTCCGCGTTCTTTTGTGTAATTTGCGAACTATTTTTCTACTTTATTATGACACCGCTTACCAGCTTCGGACAACCAAAAACGGTCATGTTTTATTATCAACAAGCGGTACGGTCAGAAGATCACCTTCGATGGTTGCGATGAAACTGCGAACCAAACTACCACTCGCCCGGCGAATCGCCTTGGCGATCATTTTACGATAATCTTGATCAGCGTAGAAACATTCCGGAATCACTTCGACCTCAGAACGGTTGCTCCAGACCAAGTGACCGGTACGCGCATCTTGAACCATAATCCGAATCTGGACAACTGCCCGCGGTACTTTGCCGCCAATTGCCATCTTGTCCATCAGCTCATAGTTATCAGATTTTGCCAGGCCGAAGAGCATCCGTTGACTACTGTTGAAAAAGAAGGGCAGTATGCCAACCTGAAAAGGATTGAAATTATCTTTGGCAACCCCTTTTTCAAATTCAATCAGCCGGCCGCGGACAATATAGTCAGCCGCAAAAAAATCACCGATCTTGACAACTTCCTGACTGTTTAAAGCGATATGCAGGAAACTACCTTGAGTTCCAGCAGCAAATGGGTTAGCTCTTTTTTCAAGATCTTCATTCTGGGTAATGGCATAGTTCAGTTCTTGGGTCATGGCCGTCGACCAATTACCACTTTCAACTTCGGAGCGCATATAGTTGTTATTAGGGGTGTTGGCAAATAAAATTTCCGGCGCTTCAATGATCTGTTCATTCAAGAGATAATCAACCACATCCTCTTCCAAAACTGCTATTAAACCATAACGAGCAAACTCATCTTCTAACGCTTCGGTCACTAGAAGATTACGCCGCTGGTAGAGTTCCGGGCTTGAATCCGGTGTATAGTCAGCAAAAGGCATAATCACCACTCGTATACCGGACGGCGTAATTCTATCGGTCGGAACCAGACTCACAGTCTCTTTTGTCAGTTGCCCACAAGCAACCGTCATCAACAACATAACTACGACAAAGGCAACATATCTTAGTCTCATCGTCCAAGCTCCTTCCGTTAATATAACAAATTTCCACACTTTTAATAAAATAGTATTGATTTATACAATCCATAACAACGAAATCCGGCAATGTCAACTAATTAGTCAATATTACAGAGAAATCACATTGCTGGACCTGTTTTAATTACAAACTTGCAACTGAAAAAGGTCCAATATGACGAAAAATACTGACAAGTGACAAAAAATTTCTTGCGGGCTTAATGTCTTAGCAATCCATGTACCACAAACAAAAAAGGGCTCCCATAATTCGGAAACCCTTTTTTTAAAAATTTTATTACGAATAAACTTATTCGCTCTTCGGCACCGCCTATTTCCCCTGATTATCGGACTCAACAGGTTTCTCCACCGGAACTTCTGCGACTGGAGCTGCCGGATTTACCGGAGCTTCAATCGGTGACTGGGTGTAATCCTGCATAACGGTACCCTTGGCCCGATGCGCCGACATCATGGTCAAAGAAATTGAAGTTATCATAAAAACAGCCGCGACAATGGCGGTCAGTCGGGTAAAAAACTTGCCGGAACCAGAACTCCCAAAAAGAGTTTGGCTGCCACCCCCGCCGAAGGCCGCCCCCATGCCACCGGCACTACCGGACTGAAGCAGGATCACAACGATCAGAACGAGGCTGACAATAACATGGACAGCAATTATGATAGAGGTCAAAGTGTTATCTCCATTTTATCTTTTATAATAAAGTTAAGGTTCTCATTAATGAAAGAACGGCGCCACTTAACAATAAGTGGCAACAAAGTCAAGAATAAAGAGGAAGTCGGCAATTTTCGAATCAGGCCAAGGCAATTTGCAGGAATGAATCAGGATCAAGCGCGGCACCACCAACCAAGAGTCCGTTGACTTCAGGCTGAGCCAGAAGTTCTGCCGCATTCTCCGGTTTGGCACTACCACCATAAAGGATCGGAACCCTCTCCCCCCAAAAAAATTGCGCCTCCAAAAATTTACGAATATGAGCATGCATGGTACAAGCATCTTCCGGGGTTGCAGTCTGCCCGGTACCGATGGCCCAGACCGGCTCGTAAGCGACGATCAATTGACTACCGGGAAACTCATCAAGACCGCAACGTAATTGATCACTGATGACTTCAAAAGCCTGACCACCCTGTCGCTGGTCCAGGGTTTCACCAACGCAGAAGATCGGCACCAAACCTCCGGAAGTGACAACTCTGGCCTTGAGCCGCAAAAGATCATCACGCTCACCAAATATCTGGCGACGCTCAGAGTGACCAACCAAAACATATGCAGCCCCGGCATCCTTGAGCATGGCCACTGAAGTTTCACCGGTAAAAGCTCCGGCTTCTTGAGATGCACAGTTTTGGGCTGCCAAACCGATGTCGCTACCGATGCAGCGCCGGGCTAGCGCTGCCAGCAAAGTAAAGTTTGGGGCCAGAAGAAGTTGTCGTGAAAATTCTTTTCCGGAAAGCTTGGACAATAAGATATCGATAAATTCCTCCCCTTGACTCAAGGTCAGATTCATCTTCCAATTGCCGGCAATAATTTGTGGAATTACAGCCATCAAGCTTCCTCTAGAGATCTATTACAACAATTTTCAAGCGCTTTAACTGCCGGCAGAACTTTCCCCTCCATCAACTCAAGAAAGGCCCCGCCACCGGTAGAGATATAGGATATCCGGTCAACCTCGCCGGCTTTATGGACAGCAACATCGGTATCCCCACCGCCAACAATCGTCAGGGCATAGACGCTGGCAATATTGTGCACCATTCCCAGAGTACCGCGACTGAAAATTGGCACTTCAAAAACCCCCATCGGGCCATTCCAGACAATCGTCTTGGAATCCTGAATAACCTCATTAAACAGGGTTGCTGAAGCCGGACCGATATCGAGCCCCATCCAATCTTTAGGAATCTCCTGAACCGGTACCACCCGGGTATCCACATCGGGAGCGATTCGGGGAGCCGCGACACAATCAACCGGCAGGTAGAAACGTACCCCCTGGGCAATCGCCTGGTTCATGGTTTCCCGGGCTTGATCAACCATGTCGATCTCAATCAGCGATTTTCCCAAGCCGAAACCTTGCGCTTTAAGAAAGGTAAAGGCCATCGCCCCGCCAACAATAATACGGTCAACAGAATTGATCAGGTTTTTAATGGCGTGCAGTTTACTCGACACTTTTGAGCCGCCAATGATGGCGGTCAGCGGCCGAAGCGGATTTTCCAGAGCCCGGGCAAAATAGTCGAGCTCTTCACGCATCAAAAAACCCCCTAAACAGACGGGAACATAATCGGTTAACCCGACAACTGAGGCATGAACACGGTGAGCGGTGGCGAATGCATTATTGACATAAATATCGATGCCGGCAGCCAGAGCTTTTACAAACTCAGGATCATTTTGAGTTTCACCAACATAAAAACGTAGGTTCTCAAGCATAAGAACCTTGCCGGCAGGCGCTTCTAGAATAGCCTTTTCAACCTTTTCACCGATACAATCATCAAGAAACACCACCTCTTTTTTCAAGAGTCGACTCAATCTTTTGGCGACCGGTTCTAGAGAGTACTCAGCCACCACCTTACCTTTGGGGCGGCCCATATGGGTCGCCAGAATAATTGTCGCTTTTTCATCAAGCAAATAGTTGATACTTTTGAGAACCCGGCGAATACGTACATCATCCGTGATATTACCGTTATCATCCATGGGGACGTTAAAATCGACCCGCATAAGGACCTTTTTCCCCTCATAAAAGCCTTCCGGGACCTGATCAATATAACGAACGCTCATACTCTTCCCTCAAAACAGTGGGCCGTGGTTAGTCGGCTACAAACTCCGGCTACTGAACCCGGGAAACAAACTTCTCGACATTCAGAAAATACAATTTGGTATTAGAGTAGAACAAGTAAGAAACTAACTTAATCCTACTTTCCCTGCAACATAAAGGGTCAAATCATTTAGGCGACAGGCATAACCCCACTCATTATCATACCAGGCCATCACCTTGACCATAGTACCGCCAATAACATTGGTCAAAGGGGCATCGATAATCGAAGAGTTGGGATTATGGTTGAAATCGATTGAGACCAGAGGCTCATCAGAAACCGCGAGTATCCCTTTTAGTTGACCGGCGGCAGCTTGACGAAAAGCGTCATTAACCGCCTCTGAAGTGGTTGTCTTTTCACTTTCAAAAACAAGATCAACCATTGACACATTGGGAGTCGGGACACGTACTGCCAAACCATCAATTTTACCCTTCAACTCCGGCAACACCAGGCCGACGGCCGCCGCCGCCCCGGTCGTCGTCGGAATCATCGACATCGCCGCCGCCCGGGCGCGACGCAAGTCTTTATGACGGGAATCAAGAATCTGCTGATCCCGGGTATAGGAGTGAATAGTTGTCATCATACCCCTTATAAAACCAAAATTTTCCAGCAGTACTTTAGCGGCCGGGGCCAGACAGTTGGTTGTACAAGAAGCATTGGAGATAACATAGTCATTTTTGGAATCAAAAACACCTTCATTAACACCAAGCACAATCGTCGCATCAGCTTTTTTTACCGGGGCCGAAACCACGACCCGTTGAACCCCAAGATCGAGAAAAATCGAAGCTGCTTCCCGATCACGATAGAGTCCGGAGCACTCCATAACGATATCAACTCCCAGATCCCGCCAAGCAACATCTCGAGGATCGCGACTGGCGATCAGTTCGATACGTTTACCATTAACTAACATAAATTTATCGCCAGCCACAATCTCCGCATCAAGACAACCGGCGACCGAGTCATATTTCAAAAGATGAGCCATAGTCCGGGCATCATCTGTGGTACTGACAATCGCTTTAAAGTTAAAACGATCATCGTTGACTGCTGCCCGCAGACAATCCCTGCCAATCCGGCCAAAACCGTTAAGTGCAACATTTACAGCCATAATCCCCTCCTTGCAGCCAAGAAGCTACAAATTTCATCCGCTTCGCAAATAATAACGCCACTTCGTCCCAACCAAAAACAGTCTGCAACGAAGAGGCCAGCCAGTACATTTACCAGCCCATTTAATTGCACAAAAAATCTCATTAGTCAACCAATAACAAGAAACGCCTTGGTCGAAACCATGGCGTTCAAAAGATCTCCAGAGAAAAAAATTCACTTAATAATCAGCTACCACCATAACTATGCAAACCGGAAAGCAACAGGTTGACCCCAAGATAAGTAAAGAGCACCGCGACAAAACCGACAATTGAAAGGGTTGCGGCTTTCACCCCACGCCAACCACGGGTAATGCGGGCATGAAGAAAAGCGGCATAGATAAACCAGGTAATCAGTGACCAGGTCTCTTTCGGATCCCAACTCCAGTAGGTACCCCAGGCGTAATTGGCCCAGGCTGCTCCAGTAACAATACCAATCGTCAACAAGGGGAAACCAATAGCAATCGCCTTGTAAACAAGATCATCGAGAACCTGAGCGCTAGGAAAGGTGGCCAGAAACCCTCCCGTACGTTGACGATCTTCATAACGTTTCTTCAAAATATAGGTAAAGCTCACGCCACAGGAAACAGCAAAAGCCGCATAACCAAGAAAACAGGTCACCACGTGCGATATCAGCCAGTTGCTCTGCAAAGCTGGAACCAGCGGCTGGATGGTCTCATTCACACTTGGCGAAATTGAAGCATAGGCCATACCCAAAAAAGCAAAGGGCGTCACAAAAGCCCCCAGAATCGAAAGCTTATACTTATACTCAATATAGATAAAAAGCATTATAATCGTCCAGGAAAAGAAGACCAGAGACTCATAGAGATTTGACATCGGCGCGTGACCGATACCGAGCTGGTACGACTCATACCAGCGCAGACCGATAGCCACCGTCTGGGCCAAAAAACCGGCCAGCATGATCACGGTCGCGAGACGAGCTACCAGGGGCTTCCGAAAAGCGAGATAAGCAACATAAACCACCATTGCCGCCAGATAGATAAAGGTCACTATACTAAAAATATATGTATTCATAACAGGTCCTCAAAAAGTTTTTCCGTAAGACTTTAAGACACATAGTTTTTTTGGTTTCTACAAAAAAATCAGTCCCAAGCCTTGATTTTTTCCACCAACTCCTTAAAT
>CAZUXG010000042.1:11526-17027 GCA_964623985.1 uncultured Thermodesulfobacteriota bacterium
CCAACTCAACGGAGGGCTGATTCTTATTGGCATTACCCACCAGAACCAACTGCTGACGCTTAGGTTTTTCAGGATCAATTGAAAGCCGCAACCATAAACGCCGGTGCGACATAAAAAAAGCCACATAAAGACCTAGAATCATCATAATGCAACCAATCCAAACAACCCAGACTCCGGGGTCTTTATTGACCTGTAAACCGGTATAGTAACGTTGCTGAATATTTTTAAAAACACAGAATTCAGCGATTTTGAGATTCTCTTCGCCAAATTTGGGAAAACGAAAAAAGACCCAAAACTGATAAGGTTTTACCCCCTTGCCCGGATCCCGCAAGACCATAACCGCCGGCCCCATCTGCATATAGTTTTTCTCAAACTTTAAAACCTCGATCCAGCCCCAGTTTTCGGGGAGCCGCAACGGGCGACCAACCTCAAGCTTCAAGGGTAACACGAGCCCGGTTTCCCGAAAATTAAGCTCTAGATCAACGAGGGCACCATAGGCTCCATAACTGGACTGATAGAAGGTAAAACCTCGATAGGACAGCGGATGGTTAACCTCAATAATTTTCTCTTTTACGAGTTTTTCACCATCAAAAATTACCAGGTCACTGGAGTACTCTTTAGGGCCGCCGCTCTCATAAAATTCAACCTCAAAATTACGGCATGCAACAGAGAAGCCCAGCTCTATCGGAACCCGTTGATCACCATAGGTATAAAAGTTAGCGACCTTCTCACCTTCCGGGATATTGACAAAACCCTTGACCCCAAAAAGCGACCCCATAATTCCGCCAGCGAAGATAACCAGAATACTTAAATGAACAAAATAGACCCCCAACCGGGACCAGCGCCCTTTTTCAGAAACATAATGAATTTCCGAACCAGCGACTCCTTCATGCTCCGACCATTGCCAATTTCCCGGCCACAAACTTTCAAGACGAGGGAGCAGGGCCGCCGGGTTATCCGGCATCACGTTCCATGAACGATGCCAACTTAAAGCCGCCCCCTTCTCTAGGGTCTTGTCCAACAATTTAGTGGGATGCGAAAAAAAATGCCAGGTCCGGGGAAAATTCTTCAAGGAGCAGGCGATCAGATTGATGGTTAAAAGGGTCATAATCAGGACAAACCACCAAGAGTGGTACATATCAAGAAAACCAACCGCTTTCAAGGTCGTATAGGTTGTCTCTTTATAGACCTTGAGATAATCAGCGCGCAACATATTCTGCGGAATCACGGTTCCGATAATCGATACCAGAGCCAGAGTTATCAACAGAAAGATGGTCAACTTCAACGACGAAAAGAAAGCCGTAAGCCCACTAACCAACAAACCCTTCTTCTTCAACTCTTTTTCACCAGTCACTTTTAATACCTTTTTAGTATAGTTTTACTATCTCTAACATAGCTGGATTTTCCCGTCAAGAAAAAACAGCGTAAAAAAACCCCATGAATAAGAATTCGCCAATAAAAAAAGGGGCATCCTCACTAGGGTGCCCCTTTATATACATTCTTACTCTCTTGATCAACTATTTTTTGTGACAACCTTTACAAGGAGTCGGGCCAGTCTTCTTACCTGCTTTTTTCATACCACGATGACAACCGCGACAGGTTTTATGGGCAGCATTTTTGATATCTAACTTTTTACCATCTTTTTTTGCCTTATGACATTCACTGCATTTTTGAGGAGCACCCTCGCCTTTAAATGTATGATGACAGGTCTTACAATCCGGAACCGGAACCGCATGCTTGACATGACTAAACGTTACGGCAGGTTTTTTGGCACAATCCAGCATCTTAACTTTAATATCACCCGCCGGTCCCGCCAGGGTACCGAAAGTTACTGCGGCCAAACCTAGAAATGCCATCACCGAGACCAATAAAACTATTTTCTTCATAACACCTCTCCCTTCCTATTCCTTATGATTAAAAGATTCTACAACAACATCTGGCTACCTTTAAAAATTGCCTTTTTGTCCAATTACTACATTAGGCTAAAATTTTAATCCTCGAAATACTTAATCTATTCCTGCGCTTAAAATCTTCGCCGGCTTTGCACTTGAACAAAAGTTCTAATTCTTCAAGATACCCATCGATCAACGATCAGCAATAAGACTAAAAAAACCAATCTCTAAGCTAGGCAATAAAATCAACCAGCCTAGGCAGCATCTTAAACAGTGGTTAATACCTAACACAGCCGTATTTTTGCGTCAAGAAAAAATCTAGCACAAAAAAAAGCACCCCGACAGGGGTGCTTTTTTTTAAACGATAACTGATAAATAAACTATTTTTTATGACAGCCTTTACAAGAGGTCGGCCCCGTCTTTTTGCCAGCTTTTTTCAGATCCTTATGGCAGTCTTTGCAGGCTTTATGAAGAGCTATCTTACTGTTAAGCTTTTTGCCATCCTTTTTGGCTTTATGACACTCACTGCATTTCTTCGGAGCGCCCTCTCCAGCCCAAGTATGATGGCAAGTTTTACAATCGGGAGCCGTCGCCATATGTTTAACATGATTGTAGTTAACCGCCGGCTTTTTATCACAACCTTCAGCTTTAACAATTTTGAGGTCACCAGTTGGCACAGCCGGGCTTGCAAAAGCTACCACGGCCAGACCCAAAAAAGCCACCATCGCGACCAACACAACTATCTTCTTCATCACATCTCCTCCATCTTTAATTTTAGACTAACTACAGGTGCTCCAATAGTCTCTACCTTTAGAAACTATCATTAGTGATAAATTATACTTGACTAAGCGACTGCCGCTATACAAAATATTAAAGCCCTTGTCAAGCAAATATCGTCTCTAAAGATCTGAAAAATAAGACACTTAACTAAACTACAGAAGTATTTTCAAGCAATCATATCGACGATCTGTTGCACTAACTTATTGATACCTACGGCAATTTCCCGCAAACCGGGCCCCACCATATAAGCCGGGGTTGTCACTAATCGGTTACGCTGATCAACGATTATATCATCAACCGAACATTCCTGATGCCGGGCCCCTAAAGATTCAAGCAATTTTGCGGTCGCCAAATCATCACCGATAGTCACCTCAGGCTGAGAGCCACTTAAAGCCCGGGCTAAGACAACCGGCGCGATACAGATCGCCCCAATCGGTTTTCCAACCTTATGCATTTCCAGCAAGAGTCGCAAGACCTCGGGGTGAACTTCGGCCTGGGCTCCGGCGACCGCGAAATCACATAAATTTTTCGCAGCACCAAAACCGCCCGGCAGAATCACAGCATCAATATCAGCCGCCGAGATATCAGCCAGATCACTAATCTCTCCCCGGGCAATCCGGGCCGACTCAACCAGCACATTGCGGGTCTCGTTGACCGCTTCACCGGAAAGATGGTTAACCACATCGCGCTGCTCGATATTCGGCGCCATACAAAGACAATCAACCCCAAGACAGTCCAGAGCCAACATAGCCAAAACCGCTTCGTGAATCTCCGAACCGTCATTGACACCACAACCCGACAATATAACTCCTATTTTCACCATTACACCCTCCTTAAATATTATTACCGAAGAAAAACCGGTTTTCAACAATTCAAGATCTAAAACGGTCAAAATATTTTCAAAACTAATCCAACTTCTCCGCCACGTAAAGGGTCGCGATCCCGAAAGTTAAACTATGATAGCGACACTTACGAAATCCCGCCTCTTTCAGCCAGCCGGAAAATTCATCCCGAGAAGGAAATTTTGCCACAGATTCGGGCAAGTAACGATAGGCGCTACGCCGGGCAAAGAGCCCACCGACAAGTGGCAGGACCTTGAAAAAATAGAAATTATAGAGGTCCCGCAACCAAGCTGCATGGGGCTGGGAAAACTCCAATATGGCAAGGTAACCGTTCGGTTTCAAAACCCTATAGAATTCCGCCAATGCTTTTTTTTTGTCGACCACATTGCGAATCCCGAAAGCGATCGTCAAAAGATCAAAATCGACCTCCGGAAAGGGGAGCTCTTCAGCCGAAGCCGCGACCAGCTCAATCCCGGCTTGAGCCCGCTCAATCTTAACTTTAGCCAGATCAAGCATTGCCTGACTGAAATCCAGGCCGACAATCCGAGCCCGAGGTGCTTTCCGCCACAATGCCAGGCTGATATCACCAGTGCCGCAGGCAACATCAAGAATCGCATCGGTCTCTTCTCGTAATGCAATACGGACAAGCGTACGCCGCCAACCCTGATCGATACCAAAACTTAAAAGACGATTAAGAAAATCGTAACGCGGGGCAATCGCCGAAAACATATCACGTATCGCTTGCGCACGATTTTCGTTATCAGTACTCTTTTTTAGATTTTCCACAGACTACTCATTCTCATCTTCTACTTCTGACGTAAAGATATTTTCCACAACAACCGAGGATTCCGGAAGTTCAACGACTTCCCCTTCGAGGATGGCAACCGCTTCGGCTTCCCCTCTCTCCATGCGCTCCTGAAAATTTCGTTCAACCTCCACGCCTTCCGGTAGCAAGGCCACTGAAACCAACCGCTCGTGCTCCTGATCGATACGAAAAACCCTGACCCCCATGGTGTTGCGTCCGACCACCGAAATATCGGCGACCCGATTGCGGGTAATTTTACCGGCATCGGTGATCATCATAATCTGATCAGCATCACCCGCCTTAAGAACCGCAACCACATTACCGTTTCTCTTGTTGACCTTGATCGTAATTACACCTTTACCGCCACGAGATCGCAGAGGATAGTCCTGAATCGGACTGCGCTTACCATAGCCATTTTCGGTAATCGTCAAAACCGTCGACTCCTGACCGGAGAAGATTTCAAGGCCGACAATCTGATCATCAGCTGCCATACGACAACCAATCACGCCCTGTGAAAGACGACCGGTAGAGCGAATTCCAGAAACCAGAAAATGAACCGCCTGTCCATGGCTCGTACCAAGAAAAATCGAATCACTCTGCTTAACAATCTTGGCGGCAATCATCACATCATCGGAACGCAAAGTAATACAACGGATTCCACTCCTGCGAATATTTTCCAAAGAGCTGAGCTTAAGTTTCTTGACGAGGCCGGAACGGGTTGCCATAACGATAAAGCTATCTTCGGCGAACTCCCTTAAAGCCAGCACCGCTGAGATCTCTTCCCCTTCCCCTAGTTGCAGAAGATTGACCAGGGCTTTACCCCGCGAGGTCGTGCCGCCTTCGGGAGCCTGATAGACCTTGAGACGGAAGGCCCGCCCCTGGTTGCTAAAGAAGGTCAGGTAGTCATGGGTCGAGGCGACAAACATCCGTTGCACAAAGTCCCCTTCCCGAGTCTCCATACCCAGGCGACCGCCGGCCCCACGACTATAGCTGCGATAGGTATTAAGAGCGGTCCTTTTGATATATCCCTGACGCGAGATGGTAACTACCATCTCTTCCTCTTCAATCAGGTCCTCAATCTGCAATTCACTCCCGTCATCAACAATTTCGCAACGGCGCTCATCACCATAGACGTCACGAATTTCTTCAAGTTCCGTAACGATAATCTCGAGAACCAGTTTC
>CAZUXG010000043.1:0-16817 GCA_964623985.1 uncultured Thermodesulfobacteriota bacterium
GCTGGTCGTTCTCGACCCCGGGTGTTGATTGGTGGTTTGGGCATGGGTTTTACATTGGCAGCGGCCCTGCACTACCTTGGAAACAATGCGGAGGTCGTGGTGGCCGAGTTGATACCGGCAGTTGTGACCTGGAACCGGGGATCTCTTGGGGAGCCTGCCGGATATCCGCTGGAAGATGAACGAACCACGGTTCGCGAGGGTGATGTCGCCAAGGTTCTCAAGGCGGAGAGGCGGGCTTATGATGCGATTTTACTTGATGTTGACAATGGGCCTGTAGGATTAACCCGTAAAAAAAATAATTGGCTATACACTCTGGATGGTTTGACCGCCTCCTATGCGGCTTTACGGCCGCAAGGCTTGTTGGCCGTATGGTCGGCCGGCCCGGATTGCAATTTTACGCAACGTCTGCACAAGGTAGGTTTCAAGGTTAAGCAGGCCCGGGTGCGGGAGCACGATAATAAAGGCAAGCTTCATACGATCTGGCTTGCGGAGAGTGGTCCTTAATAATCTGTATCTTTTTCGTTCTTAAATATTTCGATTCTGCCGTCGACAGTAACGAGCGGGCCGATTTTTTTAGGGGATTTTGGCTATAATGACTTTCAGGGTGCTTGTACCCCAAAATGAGAGGCCGTGAGTTTGCCTTGATAGATTGTCGTTAAATATGTTATTGGTCATTTAGGTCTTGGGTTTAAATTTTTTAAATGTTGCGTTCAAAATACGGTCTGTATGGTAATGTTTTAGTTGGCTGTTTGTGAGGGTGGAAGAGATTATGGATAATTGTGAAGGTGAAAGGTTTGAGGCTTTGGGACAGCGTTTGCTGACTGCTCTGCAAGGTAACTCTCGCCTGATAATCCTGACCCATAACAATCCGGATCCGGATGCCTTTGCCTCGGCCTGCGGTTTGGCGGCGGTAATCAACTTTCTCGATCCTGAGTGTCGAGTGCAGGTCGCTTATGGTGGGATTGTCGGGCGTTCCGAGAATCGCACGATGATGCGTTATCTACCTTGTAAAGTGGTTCCTTTCAGTCGGGTGCGGGGTCGTGACAAGGTTGCTTATGCCTTGGTTGATACTCAGCCTCGGGCCGGGAATAATGTTTTGTCGGACGATAAGATTCCGGCCATTGTCATAGACCATCATCCTCAGAAATCTCTTACTCGGGCCGCTTTGCGCCAAACTCCTTTTGTCGATATTCGCACCGGTTACGGTTCCTGTACGACCATTGTTACTGAATATCTGCAGTGCCTGGGGGTGCCGATTACGACCGCTATGGCGACCGCCCTGGTTTACGGTATCAGTTCCGAAACCCAGCACCTAGGGCGTGAAGCCAGTCTCCAGGATCGTCGTATTTATAATGATTTGGTACCCCTGGTTAATATGCGGCGGCTCTCCCAGATTGAGTTCAGTCGTGTACCGAGGGAGCATTTTCGCTATATTCGCGAAGCGGTTGATAATGCTTTTGTCTATCGTCAGGTGATTGGTTCCCGACTGGGGCCGGTAGGAAACCCCGATGTGGTTGCCGAAGTCGCTGATTTTCTGCTTCTTCATGAGCGGATGAGCTGGTCGATTGTGACCGCTTACTACGATGACAAACTGTTTATATCGTTACGGGCCGGTAACTATCGGGCCCATGCCGGAAAAGTGGTGCGTGAATTGCTTGAGAAGCTTGGTGGTACTGCCGGTGGCCATAATCAGGTGGCCGGTGGTCAACTTGATTGTCAGGGTCGGAGTCGGCACGAGATCGCCGAACTCGATCAGGGCTTGATTGTCGATTTTTTGCGTCAAGTGACCGGGGTGGAAAATGTTAAAACCATAAAGCCGTTAGTCTCCTCCGAATTGAAAGATCCTTGGGCTGAAGGTGATGAGTGACACCTTGCTGGATAGTATCCTGGTGTCTACCTTAGGTGTAGACGACAAATCATGCTTTATCTATGCTCCCCGTCAAACCTTTCTGGTAGACGGTTCATTCCCCTGGCAAAAAGTTGTTGAAGAGGTTCTTTGCGGGCCGGGTTTGGCGGAGTCTGCGACCGGTCTGGGGCGGGGGGGGATTTTCTTTCTGTCCGGTGCTTGGCTGCCCTGCCCGATAGTTGTACGTCAATATCGCCATGGCGGTTTTTGGCGTTTTTTAAGTGGGGCGCGATTTTTTAACCGATATCGTTTTCTGGCCGAAATCAAGCTCCATACCCTGGTTGGCAGGATGGGTATTCCGGTTCCGGAAGCGCTTGGCGTTATAGTTGTGAAGAAAGGCTTAAAGAGCATCTTTGTTAATGGATACTTTGTGACCCGCAGGTTGCCGGATAGTCTTGGCTTGCCTGAATTCCTGGAGCAGGTAGGGGCGGCAACTCGTTTAAGAATTGCCTTTGAGATTGGAGCTTATCTGCGGAAACTGCACGAACATGGGATCTTTTATACCGATCTGCATGTCAAAAATATCCTGGTTGGGTCTGAAGGTGGGATCTTTTTTATAGATTTTGATAAAGCCAAACAGTATCGAGCTCCGCTGTCCACTTTTCGGCGGCGGGTCAATCTCTATCGCTTTCTGCGTTCGGTGGAAAAATATTGTTACCGGGGCGGTAAACTAACGGATGCTGATCGCGCCGCATTCTTGATTGCCTACGAGCCTGATCCAGAAAAGTATTTAAAATTGTACCATCAGCTTGGTTTTGGCCGGGTTTGGAGAAAGTTTTTTTATAAGTTTGGTTGGTGGCTTAATCGGAGTTGATGGGTTGGATTTTTTGCCAACGGTCGTGCGGCCAAAACCATTGGGCCGGGTAGTTGCGAATCTGTTTTTCCATGAGCAAGTTTATACGTTGGGTGTAGTCGGCAACCACGTCACGACTGTTACCGGTACGCGGTACGAAGATCGGCTCTTCTATCATAATCTGATGATGCAGAGGGCGTATTCGGGTGGTGAAGGCCGGGATTATCGGGCTTCCGCTGAGCCGGGCGAGGATGGCCGGTGAGGGGATGGTGGGAACTTGGTGGTTGAAAAACGGTGACCATATTCTCAAACGTCGACGCACCCGTTGGTCGACGAGTAGGGCGATAATATTACCTTTTTTCAGTTTTCTTACCAAGGTACCGGCACTGCCGCTTTTGTTTACAGGGGTGAAGCCGAGCTCTTTACGGCTTTTCTCAATGGCCCTATAGAGGCGGGGTTTACCCTTGAACGGTTTAGCCACCGTGGCGATCGGTTTTTGCATTAATGTGGAGAGAAAACCGGCCAACTCCCAGTTGCCGAGATGGGCTGAGACAATAATCGCCCCCGAGCCGTTACTTTGTGCTCTGAGCAGATGTTCAAGTCCGGTGATGCGCAGATTTTTCTTCAGCAGTCGGCGACAGGCCGGATTCTGAAGGAGGAAAAATTCACAGAGATTGAAACCTAAATGTTGCGTAATCTCGGCTTGCAGTTGCCGTGCCTGTGGGGTCTTCGGTTTGATCTGCAGGGCGAGGTCGAGGTTTTTTTCGATAATTCGTCGATGACCGCGATCAAGCGTCAACCATAAACGGGCAAGTTGATGGCCCAGTCTATAGGCGTCAGTGGCCGGCAACAGATTAAAGACAGCGCTTGCTGCTTTAAAGCAGTAAACGGTTCCGCGATCGCTCCAGTCAGCAGGAATTTTGAGCAATTTATTAGCCTTTTTCTAACCTGGCATAGCCGGTTGCTAAAGGTTTTTTAGTAGTTTAAAAAATATGTTGGTCTTGTTGCGTTTGTGTCTCGCGGTGATCCAAGATCCATTTTATAGCGTCGTAAAGATCGACGGCGATAAAATTGGGGTTGATCTCACCCTCACCGATCTTCTCCTTTTCATTTTTTCCATGTCCGGTTTCCACCAGAATACCTTTACCGCCCACCCGTAGTGCCAGTTTGACATCAATCAGTTTATCGCCGATGACATATGACTTTGTCAAGTCTAGATGATGCCGGTTTGCGGCCTCAAGAAGGAGGCCGGGAGCCGGTTTGCGGCAGTTGCAGACCTTTTTGTAGGGAGCGCTTCCAGTTTCGGGATGATGAGGACAAAAGAAGAAATCATCAAGATGGGCCCCCTTGCGGGCCAGTATCTTCTGGATATAGTGATGGGTTTCTACAACGAAGTTTTCAGTAAATTTGCCCCGGGCAACTCCGGATTGATTGGAGATCAGGATGACCGGGATCTGTTGCCGGTTAAGTCTGGCGATCGCTTCTGCCGCCTGTGGCAGAAGCTCGACATCCTGGAGTTGGCTTAGGTAGTTTACCTCTTTAATAATCGTGCCGTCCCGGTCCAGAAAAACAGCGCTCGGGGATTTGATGAGGGGTTTTAAGGATGGTCTAGTCATGGGTGTGCAGATTTATTTGCGCTCCGGTTTTGCTCCTGATAAAGGGCTCAAAAAGTTTTAAAAAGGCACTTTCATTATCAATTTTTAAAGCGATTTCGGCAATCCAAAGCTGTTGCAGGAGATCCAGCTCTTGTTTTTTGGCCAAAGCTTTGATTTTAACTGCATCTTTGGCCGTAGTGATCAGCGGTCGGGATCCGCTCATGGTCATGAGACGTTTGAGGTCGGTGCTGCGATAGTTGTGATGATCAGTAAATGAGGCGGTCTCTTCAAGTTGTAATCCGCGGCTGCGCAGCTGGGCGAAAAAATAGTCATTATTGGCGAGTCCTGAGCAGGCGCAAAGTGGTCCCAGCTTTTTAACTTCACTTAAACTGAGTGCACGACTACCATTAGCAGCGCTGAAGCGGCGAAAGTGGTAGCTTGAACAAAACACTTTTGAGGGGGAGATATGGCTTAAAATCTCCGCAGTTTCACTGTAAAAATGAGGCTGGCGCTGGTCAAACTTATTAAGGACGACTGCGTCAGCCCGTTTAAGGGCGCTTAAAGGTTCTCGCAAAGGACCGGCCGGTAAGAGTCGGTGGTTGCCGAAGAGTTTCTGACTGTCGATCATCACCAGGTTGAAATTACGCCGTAGGCGACGGTGTTGGAAACCATCGTCCATCAGGAGGAGGTCGGGCGCCAGTTGGTTGATCGCTGTTTGGGCTCCGCGAACCCGGTCACTATCGAGAACCAGGGTGGCATCGGGTATCTGTTGATGGAGCATTAAGGCTTCATCACCGAGTTCCCGGGCCGCCTGGTTTCCGATTGTGGAAGCTTTGGTGATGAGTTTTGGGTCCTGTTTTTTTTCACGGCCATAGCCGCGTGAGAGGATAGCAACCGTCAGGTCATGTTTATGAAAATAGTGGCTTAAATAAGCGACCATCGGGGTCTTGCCGGTGCCGCCGGTAGTCAGGTTGCCGACACAGATAACCGGGATCTCGACAGGTTGGCTTAAGGCGGGAAAGAGATCGTAGAGAGTGTTACGGCCAGTCATGACGGCGCCGTAGAGCAGAGCCGGGGCCGTGAGCAGGTTGCTATAATTCAGTATTTTACTCCTCATATGTTCGATAGTATCATGAAAAGCCATTTTTACTTTGTCAGCAAAAATGGTCGAGGTAGCCTTCAATACACAGATCATCATCAAAATGGCGGATAGTGATATCTTTGACAGGCATTGCCTGGTCAATGGATTCGGCTCCCTGACCACTGATCATGCCGAGGCTGCCGCGGCCCCCAACCAGGATTGGGGCGTAGAAAAAACATACTTTATCGATAATTCGATTATCAAGGGCTGAGCCGTTGATTTCGGAACCGCCTTCAATCAACACCGACGTAATTTTTCGGGAGGCAAGATTTTTCATTAATTCCAAAAGATCGATTTGCCCCAGGTTGTTGGTTGGTAGAATCAGGATTTCCTTGACCAGTTTGCGATAAGGGGCCAGTTTCTCTTCACTTTGTTGGCGGGTGGCAAGCAGCATGCGTTGATTGCCATCGGTGCCGAAAACCTGGGATTGTAAAGGGGTGCGCAGTAGCGAGTCGACGACAATCCGGTAGGGACTGTGAGCTACTTTACCGGGCTGGCGCACGGTTAATCGGGGGTTGTCTTTGAGTAGGGTGCCGATGCCGACCAGAATGGCATCATGTGCGGCTCGTAGTTGATGTACGTAATGGCGTGATTTCTCGTTCGTAATCCATTGCGAGTGGCCGCTTCGAGTCGCGATTCGTCCGTCGAGGCTGGCGGCGGCCTTAAGTGTGACAAAGGGTAGTCCGGTGGTAATATATTTATTCCAAGCCTCATTGAGTCGGCAGCACTCCCGGGCCAGTAAACCAACTTCAACCTGGATGCCGGCATCTTCGAGGCGGGCCACGCCCCGGCCTTCGACCAGCGGGTTGGGGTCGGTGGTGCCGATAACCACCCGGCGAATTCCGGAGCGGATGATTGCTTCCGTGCAGGGTGGGGTTTTGCCTTGGTGATTGCAGGGTTCCAGGGTGACATAGAGTTCAGCGTTCAAGGCCTGATCGCCGGCCTCACGTAAGGCAAAGATTTCGGCGTGAGGTTCTCCGGCCCGGGGATGAAAGCCGCGGCCCACAATTTCATTATTGGCAACGATTACGGCACCAACCATGGGGTTTGGAGCTGTTAGTCCGAGGCCTTTACGGGCCAGGACTAAAGCTGTCTGCATGAAACCGGTATCAGATAAAGTGAAGTTATCCATTGGGGTACTCGCCGGGGTTATGTTTAAGCAGTCCCTGAAGTTCCTGCATAAATTCGTTGATATCTTTAAACTTTCGATAGACCGAGGCGAAACGGATATAGGCGACATCGTCGAGATCTTTCAAGGCCGCCATGACGTGTTCGCCGATAAAGGCGACGGGAACCTCTTTTTCACTGTTTTCACGGAGTACCTGTTCGAGTTCATTGACTAATTCCTCGATCTGCTCTTGGCTAACGGGCCTTTTTTCGCAAGCCTTCCGGATGCCATTTTCAACTTTGTGGCGGTTGTAGGCTTCGCGGCTCTGATCATGTTTAATAACCAGTGGTAAGTTGATTTCAATTCTTTCAAAGGTGGTAAAACGTTTGTTGCAGGAGAGACATTCCCGGCGCCGGCGGATCGCACTCTGATCTTTGGCGAGGCGAGAATCGATCACCTTGTCTTCCGGAAAACTGCAAAAAGGACACTTCATAAAATTTCTCGATCGGGCTCAACTTTTACGATTTTTCAGGTGAGAAAACGACCAACTTAAGCCCGGCTTCATTAAGCATTTCGGTAGCCAGTTTATCAGGGTAGGAGTTACCTATAATGATTTTTTTAAGCCCGGCATTGATAATCATTTTGGCACAGATGATACAGGGCTGGTTGGTGCAGTAGATATCGCCAGATTCGATGGAAACTCCATGGTAGGCTGCTTGAATGATGGCGTTCTGCTCGGCGTGCAGGCCGCGGCAGAGTTCATGGCGTTGGCCCGAGGGAATCTTGAGTTTGTCACGCAGGCAGCCCCGATCAAGACAGTGGCGGATACCGGACGGGGCGCCGTTATAGCCGGTAGAGAGTATGCGGTTTTCCTTGACGATAACTGCTCCGACATGGCGTCTGAGGCAGGTCGAACGACTGGAGACCAGTTGCGCAATATCCATGAAATAGGTTTGCCAGTCGGGTCGCTGCGGTACTGGATTTTGCATCACGATTTTCCTTTTCAACACCATCAAAGCAGGTGGCTGTAGACCGGGAACCTGGCGCAGAGTTCTCGGACTGTCGATCTGACTCGTGTGATAACCGCGCTTTCCTGCGGGTTTTTTAGAACCTCTTCGAGACAGTCGGCGACGATCTCCATTTCAGTCTCGCGCATGCCTCTCGTCGAAGCGATTGGAGTTCCGATACGGATGCCGCTAGGGTCGGCCGGGTTACGCGGGTCAAATGGGATACCGTTTTTATTGGTCGTGATTCCGGCATTATCAAGTGCCGCTTCGGCTCCTTTGCCGTTGACGGGCAGGTTCGTTAAATCGATCAGGAAGAGATGGTTGTCGGTGCCGCCGGAAACGATCCGCAAGCCTTTTTCCTGTAACCGGTTGGCGAGGAAAGCCGCATTGCTTACGGTCTGCTTTTGAACTTCAATAAACTCTTCACTCATGGCTTCCTTAAAAGCGACCGCCTTGCCGGCGATGGTGTGCATCAAGGGGCCTCCCTGGATGCCGGGAAAGATTGTTTTATCAACTTTTGCAGCATACTTTTGGCGGCAGAGGATCATGCCACCGCGTGGGCCGCGCAAGGTTTTGTGGGTTGTCGTAGTGACGAAATCAGCATAGGGAACCGGTGATGGGTGGGCTCCGGCTACTACCAGGCCGGCGATATGGGCGATATCAACCATCAGCAGGGCTCCGATTTTATCGGCTATCGCGCGAAAACGAGGAAAATCAAGGGTCCTGGAGTAAGAGCTGGCGCCGGCGACGATCATGGATGGCCGTTCACGCAGGGCGATCTCTTCGATAGCGTCATAGTCAAGTCTTTCGCTATTTTGATCAACCCCATAAGATACCGAGTGGTAGAGTTTACCGGAAAAACTGACCGAGGCTCCGTGGGTAAGGTGGCCGCCATGGGCGAGATTCATTCCTAAAATGGTGGCGCCGGGTTGTAAAACACTCAAATAGACCGCCATATTGGCACTGGAGCCGGAGAGTGGCTGGACGTTGGCATGTTCGGCATCGAAAAGGGCGAGAGCCCGGTCGATAGCCAATTGTTCGGTTTGGTCAACGAATTGACAGCCCCCGTAATAGCGTTTTCCCGGATAACCCTCGGCATATTTATTGGTCAGGACGCTGCCCTGGGCTTCGAGGACGGCCTGGCTGGCACAGTTTTCCGAGGCGATCATAATCAATTTGCTTTCTTCACGTTCGGTTTCCTGGGTAATCAGCTGGCTGATCTCCGGGTCTACCTGACTTAAAGGGGCAGTGATATTGCGGTTCGAGTTGAGATTGCGTCTCTCGATCAGGTCGAGCCGTTGCTGGTGCCGACCGCCGCTGTATTCACTTTCAAGCCACAGCTTGACGAGTCTCAGGGCTGTATCCGGTTCCAGAACTCGTCCCCCAAGAACAATGATATTGGCATTGTTGTGCTCTTTAGCCATTTGGGCTGTAAAAGAATCGTGGACCAGGGCGGCGCGAATGTTGCGATGGCGATTGGCGGTGATCGACATGCCGATTCCGGTTCCGCAGATCAGGATTCCTGAAGCGTTGGGGTTGGCGGCTATTTGATCGGCAAGTTTATGGGCGAATTCGGGATAGTTGACCGAGGCTTCAGAAGCGGTGCCTAAATCCTGGAGCTTGTATTGTTTCGGCAAATTGCTTTTGAGGAACTCTTTGAGTTGGTATCCGCCATGATCACTGGCGATAAACAGGGTTTTAAGGGTGTTTTCCGGCATGATAGTTCCCTTTTGTTCTTTTACCACAAAGGTCACTGAGAAAAGATCATTTACACGCTTTTCTCTGAGCTTTTGTAGTGAAGATATTTTAACCTTTTTGAGTTAAATTCATTGCTGGCTAATAGGCGGAAAAGGCGAGAGTGGCATTGGTGCCGCCGAAACCGAATGAGTTACTAATAGCATTTTTTATGTTTGCTTCAATGGCTTGGTTGGGGACGTAATTAAGGTCACACTCAGGGTCTGGATTATCAAGGTTAATGGTTGGTGCAACCTTGTCGTTCTTGATAGTCAGAATCGTGAAAGCTGCTTCAACTGCGCCGGTTCCACCGAGCATGTGGCCGGTCATCGACTTGCTGGAGCTTATCAGAAGTTTTTTTGCTTGGGCACCGAAAACCTTCTTGATGGCTTGGGTTTCATAAAGGTCGTTGAAGTAGGTCGAGGTACCGTGGGCATTGATATAGTTGATATCTTCAGGTTGGAGTCCCGCATCGCGCAAGGCGGCTTCCATGGAGGCCGCAGCCCCATCTCCTCCAGGGGCCGGAGAGGCGATATGATAGGCATCACAGGAGCTGCCGTAGCCGGTCAGTTCAGCCAGAATCGGGGCGCCGCGTTTTAAGGCAAATTCAAGTTCTTCAAGAATCAAAACCCCAGCTCCTTCGGCTGGTACAAAGCCGTCTCGATCCTTGTCAAAGGGACGGCTGGCGCGGTGCGGTTCGTGATTGCGGGTTGAGAGGGCTTTCATGGCGTTAAACCCGGCTATGCATAATGGGGTTATGGCTGATTCAGTGCCGCCGCAGATCATCACATCACTATCGTTGCGTTGGATGATTTTCATGCCCTCTCCGATCGAGTGTGTGCCGGTGGCGCAGGCGGTTACCACTGAAATATTGGGTCCTTTGGCCTGGTGCCGGATGGCAATATTACCGGGAGCCAGATTGGCAATCATCATTGGAATAAAGAACGGGGAGACGCGCCGTGGGCCTTTCTCCATCAATATTTTATGGTATTGTTCAAGGCTGTGTAGGCCGCCGAGTCCGGCTCCAACTGAAACACCAAGTCGCGGGCTTAAACTCGGTGTGACGTCAAGTTTCGCCATTTCCATGGCCATGTCGGCGGCGGCTAGAGCAAAATGGATAAAGGCATCCATTTTTCTGGTTTCTTTAGCTTCGATGAAGTCAGTGACCTCGAAATCGGTTATCTGGCCGGCAATTTTTGTGGCAAATTTTTCTGTATCAAACGAAGTTATCGGGCTGATCCCGGATTCTCCCGCCAGCAGGCGCCGCCAATTTTTATCAACTCCGGTTCCCAGAGGGGTCACCATGCCTATTCCGGTTACGACGACTCTGCGCTTCAATTTTTTACCTCGATTTCAATTGGGCTGTCTTTATTTTAAAAAGTCATCGCTTTTTATCGGCAATGGAGATAATTGTAAAGAAAAAAACGCCTTTCCATATGTGAAAAGGCGTTTCCTTGTGCCGCTGTTGCCGGCACCATAAATCGAGCTTATTGGTTACTGTCTAGGCGGTATGCTGGGTGACGTAGTCAATTGCATTCTGAACGGTTTTGATCTTTTCTGCTTCTTCATCAGAGATTTCGACGCCGTACTCTTCTTCAAAGGCCATAACTAACTCAACAGTATCGAGAGAATCGGCTCCTAAGTCATCTATGAATGAGGCTTCGTTGTTGATTTCTTCGGCATCTTTGATACCCAGTTTCTCGGCAATAATTTCTTTGATTTTCACTTCAATAGACATGTCAGGAGCTCCTCTTTGTACATGATGACGGCAGTTTGAACAGATAGTCGACAGCTGTCTCAGGTTAGTTGTCTTTGGGGTTATTCAGTTTCAAGTTAATTGATTCAAACGTAAAATGGTTAAAAGTTTTATTTTCTGGATTTAATAAAATCCGCGGTAGATAATTTTTTTGGTTCTGGCGTCGGGTTAGGCCATTAACATTCCACCATCGACCTGTAGTACCTGGCCGGTAATATAGTTAGCCAGAGGTGAGAGTAGAAAAAGAGCCGTATTGCTGATGTCACTGGTCGTACCCAAACGGCCGGTGGGAATCATCTCTTTAATTTTTTCCTGGGCTTTAGGGTCCAGGGCTTCGGTCATCTCGGTCTGGATGTAGCCGGGCGCGATGATGTTACTGGTGATATTTCTCGAGGCCAGTTCCCGGGCCAGACTTCTACCGAAGCCAATGACGCCGGCTTTGGATGCGGCATAGTTAGCTTGTCCGCTGTTGCCCATGAGGCCGATGACCGATGAGAGAAAAATAATCCGGCCGAAGCGTTTTTTGATCATGCTGCGGACAACTGCTTTGCTACAGTTGAAGCAGCCTTTAAGGTTGACCGCCATAACCTCGTCCCAATCACTTTCTTTAAGGCGCAAGAGCAGGTTGTCACGGGTGATGCCGGCATTATTAATAAGAAAGTCGATCTGTCCGGCTTCGGCCGTGATCTTGGCCACCATATCGTTGCAGGCTGTAAAATTGGAGATATCAACCTTGAGAAAGGAGGTTCCGGCACTTTTTGGCGCTAACTCCTGATTGATCTCGTTAACGACATGTTCTCCGAGTTCCTGATTTGTGCCGCAAAAATAGACCTGCGCCCCATTTTGGGCCAGGGTGCTGGTCAGTTTTTTACCAATACCTCTGGTACCCCCGGTAACCAAGGCGACTTTACCACTGAAATCAAAGGGCGTTGAAGGGGGCATTATGCGTAGCTCTCAGCAATTCGATCAAGATCCTGGCTGGTTGCCAGGTTGAGAGTCTTGACTTGGCGATTGATGCGCCGCATGAGGCCGGAGAGAACCCGTCCGGGACCCAGTTCAATAACGTGGGTGACCCCGTGATTAATCGCCAATTGCATTGATTCTTCCCAGCGTACCGTACTGCTGACCTGCTGTACCAGAAGGCGGCGGATGCTGTCGGCATGGTAATTGGTTTCAGCGTCAACATTGGAGATGATCGGTATTGCGGGTTCCTTGACTTTGATGTCGGCGAAGCGGTCGGCCAGTTTTTCTGCTGCAGGCCGCATCAGGGAGCAATGGAATGGGGCACTGACAGGTAGTTTTACGACCCGGCTGGCACCAGCTTTCTGGGCTTTTTTACCGGCTTTCATAATCGCCGGGACATGCCCGGAAATGACGATCTGCCCGGGGCAGTTGTAGTTGGCCGGTTCCACGATTTGATCATTTAAGGGGTCGGAGGCTGCCTCGCAGATCTCGACTATCTGCTGGGGTTTCATGCCGATTACTGCGGCCATTGTCCCTAAGCCGTCAGGTACCGCATTTTGCATGAATTTGCCTCGAGCTCGGACAATCCGCACAGCATCAAAGAAAGAGATGGTTCCGGCGGTTACCAAGGCTGAATATTCACCTAAGCTGTGCCCGGCGGCCAGTACCGGCTTGAGAGCGAGTTTGCGGCTCAAAATGCGATAGGCGGCAATGCTGACCGTCAGGATGGCAGGTTGTGTATTGGCGGTTTGGTTGAGCTCCTCCGGGGAACCGGCAAAGCAGATATTGGCCAGATCTTCACCTAAAGCTTCACTGGCTTCAGCGAAGGTCTCACGGGCTTCCGAAAAATTATCGTACAGTTCTTTGCCCATGCCGATATGTTGTGAGCCCTGGCCGGGAAATATAAATGCTGTGCTCTGGTCGTTACTTTTCAATATAGTCTCCGTAGGAGGGGTTGGCGACTTTTCGTGAAGTTTCTTTTTTCCTAATTCGGTCGTTACCCAGTCAAGTCGATGGTCTTAAGTCACGCAATATAGTGGTTTTGCTGGACATATGTCAATAAAAACCAAAAAAATTAATACATTTTAATAGATGGTGAACTTTTTGAAGTTTCTTGAAGTCGGGGTGCTGTTGGTCTTGGTCGACTTTGGTGAGTTTTAAGGTTGATTATATTTGTTCTTCTTCCGGATTGGTTTCCGATGCGTCCTTTGAGATTATTCTTTCTTTAATCTGATTCCAGAGCTTCTTTTTGGGGAGCAGTTTTTGGATTTCATGGTTTTTGTCGAGTTCCTCAAGCAGGTGTTCGTTAACCTGTTGTTCGAAAAATTCGGCGCATAAACGAATACCGTTTTTGACGGCTTTACGGCACGAAGAGCCATGGGCTATGAAGCAGTTGCCGTTGATACCGAGCAGTGGTGCACCCCCATATTCGGCGTAATCAACCTGCTGCTTCATCTTCTTTAAACCCGGTCGGCAGAGCCAAGCCCCGGTTTTGCGGGTCAGGCTGGCGGTCAGCTCTTCACGCAAGATGCTGGTTATAGCCAGAGCCACGCCCTCGGAGGTTTTTAAAACAATATTGCCAACGAATCCGTCACAGACAATAACATCAACTTTACCTGAGAAGATATCCCGGCCTTCAACCGAACCTAAATAGTTTAAGGGGCTGTTTTTAAGGAGTTCATGTGTGCCGCGAGTCAGTTCGTTGCCTTTGCTCTCCTCTGCGCCGTTACTTAAGAGGCCGATTTTGGGGAATTGGCGATTTAAGACCCGCTGGGCGTAAACGCTACCCATAATTGCGAATTGAGCCAGATGTAACGGTGTACAATCAACATTGCCCCCGACGTCGAGGATGGTTACGGGTTCTTTTAAGGTGGGTAGGCAGGTAACAATTGCCGGTCGGTCGATACCCCTAAGTTTTTTTAAGGTTACCATGGCGATGGCCATAGTTGCCCCGGAATTACCAGCGGAGATGAAGCCCTGGGCGCGTCCGTCACGAACCAGCCGGAGACCGACGGCGATGGAAGATTCGCGTTTGCGGCGCATCGCCTTGCTGGGAGAATCTTCCATGGTGACGACTTCGGCCGCCGGTTGAATGAAAATGGGCAGATTTTTTATGTCGTGTTTTTCGAGCTCATTCTCAATGCTTTCCTGAATCCCGACCAAGATGATCTGGAGGTTTAAGCTCCTAGCGGCGTTAATAGCTCCGGCGACGATTTCATGCGGAGCCTGGTCTCCACCCATAGCGTCAACAGCGATTTTCATGGGAGGTGCCGGTATTTAGAAGGTTGTCCGAGAAAAAGGGCATTTTCGGGCAGACTCCTAGTCAAGGAGCCGTAGAGTTCTAATCGACATTAATGAAGGTTTCACCTTTGTAGGTTCCGCAGGCTGCACAGACCCGGTGGGGAACGGTCGTGGCTTGGCAGTTGGGGCATATGCCGCCTTGCGGGGCTGCGATGGCAAGGTGTGAGCGGCGTTGTCGCTTCTTGGTTTTGGATGTTCTTCTCTTCGGTACGGCCATTATATATCTCCGATAAATTAATTAAGTAAGTGGAAAAGTGTCTTCTTTACGGTTTTTCTCTCGAAATTAAAAAGGCTGAACATAGTATATTGCTGTCGGCACATTGTCAAGCGTAAAAATTGTCCCACATGAAGAATGGGCCGCCGGCAGTGAGTTATGGCTGATTAAACGGTCCTTCTTCTTCTTTGTCGATTATTTCAGCATGCAGGTCTATTAAACTGTGGTCATCGGTGAGGATATAGTCAAGGGTTGATTTGACGCGCAAATCGGCTTTAGCGATAAACAGTTGAGCAACCGTTTTTTTGCGGTCAGAATGCCGGGCATTCTGACATAACAGGTAGGCGTTGATTACATCCGTAGTCATGTTGACCAGTCGGGTCGCATGATATTCCTGGTAAACGGTATCACCCTTCTCTTTGATGAAGGAAATTGCCATCTCCAGGTGGGAGCGCATTTTTTGGGCGAACTGAAAAAGGTCTAAAATGGTGGAAAAGTCGCAGTTCTCTTCATACTCACTGAGGCGTTCTGAAACCACACCGGCAATTATGCCGCCTAGAGCCGCCACCGCCTGGAGCTGGGTTGTTCCTTCGTAGATATTGGTGATGCGGGCATCGCGATAATGGCGCTCAACATCAAACTCTTTGGTAAAGCCAACGCCCCCGTGAATCTGGATGGCATCATAACATACTTTATTGGCCATCTCTGCAGCTGAGCTTTTGGCCAAAGGGGTAAACAGGGAGGCGAATCTGGTGTAACGTTTGCGGTCGTTTTTGAGATCGGCGGTTCGGTCCGGGTGTTTTTCAACTCGATCCTCAAGGCCCTCTTTGATATCAACAATGCGGGAGGTTTCATAGATCAGTGAGCGTGCCGCTTCGATGGCTACCTTCATGTCGGTCAGCATTTCATAGATTACGGCAAAATTACGTATCGGTTGTTTGAACTGCGTCCGGTCATTGGCATAGGCATAGGCTTTCCGGTAGGCGGCTTCGGCAATCCCCACCGCCTGGGCGGCGACCGCCAGGCGGGCACCGTTCATCAGATAGATGGTATACTTAATCAATCCCAGTTTGCGTTTGCCTAAGAGCTCGGCTTTGGCATTGTTAAACTGTATTTCGCAGGTCGGTGAGCCCGTGATCCCCAGTTTATGTTCAATGCGCCGGATTTTCATGTCCTGGTCACGCTCATAGATGAAGAGCGACAGTCCCCGGCCGCTGGTGGTGCCCTCTTCCGAACGAGCCATAACCAGGGAGATGTCACCGCAGCCATTGGTAATGAAACGTTTTACTCCATTCAAACGCCAGGTGCCGTCTTCATCCTGATGGGCTCGTAACATGACCGACTGCAGATCGGAACCGGAATCGGGTTCGGTTAAGGCCATGGAGCCCATCACTGCCCCGCTGGCAAAACGGGGCAGATGGCGATTTTTCTGCTCTTCGGAGCCGAACTTGTAGATTGTATCACTTAAACCTTGCAGGCCAAAGACCAACATCAAAGAAGCATCAGCTCGGGAAATTATCTCAATTGCCGCCGAAAAAATGGTTATCGGCATATTGATGCCGCCATATTCTCGGGGCATGGTAAAGCCCGCCAGGTCAGCCTGGTTTATGCGGGCGACCGTTTCCTGGATGCCTTTTGGGTAGGTTACCTCTCCATCAGCAAAGCGGGCCCCCTCTTCGTCAACTTCCCGGGCTCGGGGGTCGGCAAAATCACCGGCTATTTCACCGACAATCTCCAGTACCCGGTCGTAATTGTCCAACGCATCAGCCTCGTCTTCAGGGGCGTAGGGGGAGCTCTCTTTTTTGCTGAAGCCATCCTCTTTTAAGTCGATAACCCGGGTTAGATCCAGGTTCCGCATATGAAAAAGAATATCTGCATTATCACGATAAAAATTAGCCATTATCGGACTCCTATGCTTTAGTCTTGTAAGCTTTAATCATCTTGCCCAGAACATTTTTTACATCACCCACAATACCGTAATGGGCCAGGGCAAAAATCGGGGCTTGAGGATCTTTGTTGATGGCTATTATCCGCTTGGCTTCGGACATCCCGGCCCGGTGTTGGATCTGTCCGGAAATTCCACAAGCGATATAGAGGTTGGGTCGTACGGTTATGCCCGTTTGCCCGACCTGGTGATCTTTGTCCAAAATTCCCGAATCGACTACCGGTCGGGAACAACCCAATTCTCCTCCCAAAGCCTTGGCCAGAGCCTTAGCCAGGGCAATTGTTTCGGTATCGCAAGCCCCCATTCCGGCGGAAACGATGATTTGGGCCGCTTTCAGGTTGACCTGTTTTTCCT